>JAFGNZ010000275.1 GCA_016926755.1 Myxococcaceae bacterium
AGCAGTTGCTGGGGCTGTATGGGTTGGCGAGGGATGTCAACCCGCTGCACTTCGCGCTGGAGCGCGGGTGGCAGATGGGCAGTGGCCTGGAGATGTTCACCGAGCAGGAGGTGTCCCAGCTCGGCGCGGCCCAGGAGTTCTTCACGGCGCTGGCGGTGGGAGTGGCCACTGGGAAGTTGATGACCGCCACGCGGCCGGTGCCCGGGTGGGGTGTCCCGGAGCCGGTGGGCCCTGGCAGGGTGGAGGCTCCGCCCGCTCCGCCGAGAGCTGTGGCGCCTGCTCCAGAACCCGCTCCGGCGCGAGCCGTGGCACGTGCTCCAGAGCCCGCTCCGGCGCCAGCACCGCCCCCTCCGGCGCCGGGCACCCTCGCGCCCTCTCCGGAACTGGTCCAAGCCCTCACGGGCAAGAACCCAACGCCGCAGGTGTCCGCCGGCCCGCGGCTGCGTCAGGACCTCACCGTCAAGCCGGATGTGCCAAGGCCACTCAAGACGGGCCGTCCCATCAGCCCCAGCCCCAGGCAGAATGCGCAACTCCAGAGGGACATCGAGTTCCTGAAGGAGCTAGGAGCCAGGAACATTCGGGTGAACCAGCAGCAACTGACGGTCAAGAACGGCCAGCGCGTGGGAATCAATCGGCCGGACCTGCAATTCGACTATAACGACCGCCGCTACTCTGTGGAATACGACTCACCGACTTCGGGCCGTGGCCCTGGTCACCAGTCGCGCCTCACCGCCAACGACCCGGATGCTACCGTCATCCGGATCATCATCCCTGAGGAATGAGGCGGGCCTGAATGACGCAAGAGATGAAGGGACTGCTGCTGGAGGACCGCTGGGCGCCTGTCACCGAAGAGATGGGCTTCCTGGAACTGGGGGCGGAGCAGGCGGCGCAAGCCTTCGCCAACTGGCACAAAGGGCTGGAGATCTCTCGCGGCTTCACCATTGAGGTGCTCCCCGTCGCGGGCACCCTGGAGCAAGTGCTCTCCCGCCTGCTGCCCCTGAGTGGTGG
Organism: Myxococcaceae bacterium; assembly: GCA_016926755.1. Taxonomy (GTDB): domain Bacteria; phylum Myxococcota; class Myxococcia; order Myxococcales; family Myxococcaceae; genus Hyalangium. The sequence goes on from JAFGNZ010000275.1 coordinate 1,009, forward strand.
GGAGCGGCGCCTGTTCATCCCGACGCGCAGCGCCTGGACAGCCTACGTCGACAACCAGTGGACCGGGACGGATGCCGCCAGCCCCATGAGCTACATGGCTCGGTGGCTGAGCATCCGGTGCCTGCGGGTGGTCGCTGTGCCCCACACGCGGCGCAAGAACCAAGGCGTCCGCTATGGCGCGGTGATGCTGGATGTGTTCGGCCCGAAGCAGCCGGGGAAACTCAACAACTATGTGCGCGCCCTGGAGGTTGCCAATGACGGGGGCCACTGGGTCTTCGAGCAGGAGGGCGAGCCCTTTCCCTTCGAGCAGGTGGAGAGGTATCAGGCGCGCCGGGTGAGGGACCGCTTCACCTTTGAGATGCTCAAGGACTACCTGCGCCACCTGGGGCTTACGCCCTTCGAGGAGGACTTCTACATGCCGCCGGGCTCCCGCGCGTGGCTCATCCAGAAGACAGGCCCCTTCGACACCGTCGGGCGGGAGTACACCCTGGAGGAGGCCCGCGCCGCCCGCGTGTTGTGACGCACTCCAGGTGGAGGACTGTCTTCGCTGCGCCAGGGGCTCACGGCTCCTCCGGGGTGGGTTGGCGCGGTGCAGCGAAGACTGGCAGCGAGTTCCCCCATCATGGTCGCACCCGTCCTTGCTGGAGACGATCTCGCCCCCCTCCGGTTGGCGCCGGGCCGGATCGCCACTTCCAACTCAGTTGGAAGTCGCCTCTCGCCCCCCTCCACCTGGCGCCGGGGCCGGATCGCCACTTCCAACTCAGTTGGAAGTAGCTCCTCGCCGCATGGATGGGAGCCCGCGAAGGAGGAGCCCGCCATGCCGGAGACGGACCGCGCCGCCCGGGAACTGGGGCTGGCCCGCCCCTCCCTCTTCAAGCGCCTGAAGGAGTGGGGCCTCGGCCAGGGGGAGGAGTGATCGGCCGCTTAGAACTGCTCCAGCGGCATGCGCGGTGGAGCTGTCTCCATGACGAGGTGTGGTTGGCGTAGTTCCACCCCTGCTCGACGGGAGCCCGCGCGCGCCACCGGGGCCGAGCTGGACGCGACGATGGCTGCCGTCCTGACGCGCGCGCCTGGGCCGAGCTGGAGCTGTCCGACGTGTGCGCGCACCACCGGGGCCGAGCTGGAGCTGTCCGACGTGGGCGCCCACCGGGCCGAGCTGGACGCGGCGACCATGGCTGCCGTCCTGGCATGCACCACAGGGCCGAGCTGGAGCTGTCCGACGCGCGCCCCGGGCGAGCTGGACGCGGCGACGATGGCCGCCATCCTGGAGCAAACGCCAGGGTGAACAACCCGCATTCCTGACATGGCGTGATGGTACGCGACGTGGCCGGGCGGGGGCGAGGGCGGTGCAGACGTGCAGCTCGACGGCGCAGTGGCACGGGCGAGGTGACGTCCGGGCGGCGAGCGCGGTGGGCGCGGTGGGCGCGGCGACTCCGGGTGACGTGGACGACTGCGTCACAGAGGCAGTGACAGCTGCGGCGGAGGCGGCCCGGTGGCGAGCGGCGGGTGAGGCGGAAGCCGGCCGATGTCGCGCAGCACCTTCTCGGCGACGGCGGGCGAGGTGACGGCGGCCAGCACGCGGCGGCGGCCGCCACAGGGGCACTGCAGCACGTCGAGTTGGGAGGTGTGGCGCAGCAGCCTGGCCCAGTCGATGCGCGGGCGTTTCGGCCGCGGGGGCGGTGGTGACTCCGGCACGGGCGCAGGAGGC
>JAFGNZ010000276.1 GCA_016926755.1 Myxococcaceae bacterium
ACCAGCCGGATGCCCTCCTCGAAGGCCTTGAGCGAATCCTCGAGCGACAGCGAGCCGCTCTCCAGCTTCGACACCATCTCTTCCAGCCGCGTCACCACGTCCCCGTACTGCTCGGGCGCTGCCTCCGCCGCCTTGCCTGCCTTCGACACGTCCGCATCCTCCACTGCCGTGAAGATTGGGCGCGCGACTCTAAAGGACGCCCCCGCCCGGAGCCAGCCCGGACTGTCGGCCCGTCAGCAGTCCACCGGCCCCCTCACGGCGGTAACAGTGGCCTCGATCTCCTCGCAACCCTCCAGCGTCTTCGCCCCGCCGGTGGCCAGCTTGATGCTCAGGAGCTCGCCCGGCTGCACGTCCCCCATGGAGCGCACCACGGCCCCATCCCTCCGCCGGAGGGCCACCGCGTAGCCCCGAGACATCACCTTCAGCGGGCTCATGGCATCCAGGCGGGCCGCCAGGCGCTGGAAGCGCCCCTGGGCCTCTAACAGCCACTGCCGCTGCAGCGTCACCAGCTGGACCTTGCGGGCGGTGAGCAGCGCTCGCTCCGCCGCCACCCGGGCTGCCGGGGAGGTTCGCTCCAGGCCCAGTTGACCTCGGGCCAGCTCCGCCCGCCGGGTGGCGATGCTCGTGCGAGCCGCCTCCTGGAGCCGTGCCGCCAGCCGCAGCAGGTGTGCCCGCTGCTCCCCGAGCCGGGCCTGGGGCCGCGCGCGCTGGAGCCGCTCGTGCAGGCCCCGCAGCCGCTCCCGGCGCTCGCGCAGCGCGGGCCGCAGCGCGCGCATCATCGCCTCGAGCTGCTCGGAGAGGAACAGCCGCTCCTGCCCCATGCGCCGCCGCGGATCCACCAGCCGCCCGGCCACGCTCCCCTGCCGCTCGCGCAGCTCCGCCAGCCGCCGCAGCACCGCCTGGCGCAGGCGCGAGGCGTGGGTGGCCAGCGTCAGCTCCAGATCCCTCAGCACCGGGGAGAGCCGCTCCGCCGCCGCGCTGGGCGTTGGCGCCCGCCAGTCCGCCACGAAGTCCGCGATGGTGAAGTCGATCTCGTGCCCGATCGCGGACACCACCGGCACCGGCGCGGCGTGGATGGCGCGCGCGACGCGCTCCTCGTTGAACGTCCAGAGATCCTCCACCGAGCCGCCGCCGCGGGTCACCACGAGGACGTCCACGTCCGTGCGGCCCAGGCGCTCGATGGCCCGCGCCACCTCCTCCGCCGCCCCCTCGCCCTGCACGCGCGCGTCGCACAGCAGCACGCTCAGCCGGGGGTTGCGCGAGTGCAGCACGCGCAGGAAGTCCTGCAGCGCCGCGCCCGTCCGGCTCGTCACCACGCCGATGCGCCGGGGCAGGAAGGGCAAGGGGCGCGGAGGCCGCACGCGGCGATCGCCGATCAGCCCCTCGGCCGCCAGCTGCTCCTTGAGCTGCTCGAAGGCGAGCGCGCGCGCGCCCTCTCCCACCGGCTCCAGCCGCTGGATGATGAGGCTGTAGCGGCCCTGGGGCGCGTACACGTCCACGCTGCCCTCGGCCACCACCTCCAGCCCATCCCGCAGCGCGAAGCGCAGCCGGGCCGCCTGGGACGCCCACACCTTCGCGTCGATGCAGGCGTCCGCGTCCTTGAGGGAGAAGTACAGGTGGCCCCGCGCGTTGGCGCCCCGGAAGCCGGACACCTCGCCGCGGACGAGCACGCGCGGGTAGCGCGCCTCGATCGTCTCCTTGAGCTGGCGCGTCAGCTCGCCCACCGTCAGCACGGCGCGCGAGGGCCGGGCGGGCGCTCCCGGCAGCGAGGGCAGCGGCGCGGAGGGCTCCTCCACGGCGGCGGCCGGCCTCTCGGGGGCGCGCGGCTTCTCCGGAGCAGGAGAGCGCTCCGGCGGAGCTGGCGGCTCGGCGGCAGCAGCGGCCGCCGGAGGCTTGGGCGCGGCCCCCTGCGCACCGAACAGCTCCCCCTGCTCGGCCGCGGCGGGCGTCTCCTCACCCGCCTTGCGCCGCCGCTTCATCTCGACAGCTGCTCGAGCCACTTCTTGGCCTTCTCGTGCGTCTCGTCACCCGGCGGCGTCATGGCGAGCACCTCCTTGAACTTCACGACGGCCTCGTCCGGCTGGGAGTCCTTGAGCGCGTACGCCTGGAGGTAGATCTCCCTCCCCTTCGCCTTCAGCTCGTTGAGGATGTTGGCGGCGCCGGCGTGGCCGGGATCCGCCTGGAGCGTCTTGCGCGCGAAGTCCACGGCCCGCGACCACTGCCCGGCGGCCCTGGCCGAGGAGGCGCTCTTGTAGAACGCGTTGGCCGCGCGCTTGCCCGCGTTGCGGCCCATCTGGCTGGGGGCCTCATCGCCGGAGATCGCCTTGTCCAGCGCCATCAGCCGCGACAGCCCCTTGACGTCCAGATCCTCCAGCTTCTTGTAGAGGTTCCCGAACTCCGTCATGTCCTTGAGCAGGGCCTTGCACTTGGAGTGCTTGGACACGCACGCGTTGGCCAGGGCCACCGCGCCGGAGAGATCGCCCGCGACGAAGCGCGTCACCGCCTGCTCCCAGGGATTCACGGGGCGCGGCGGCGGCGGCGGCGCCTCCGGCGTGTCACGGACCTTGATGAGGCGCACGGCCTCCTCGTTGATCAGCCTGGCGTCACGGTGCTCCGGGAAGGCCACCAGCACGTCGTCGGTGATGCGCTTGGCCGGATCCAGCTGCTTGCCATCCAGCAGCGCCCGCGCCTCGCGCGTCTGCGCGTCGGCCTTGTCCTGCAGCTCCCGCTTCAGCTTGCCCACCATCTCGAACATCGTCGTGTCCGAGCTGATCTTGTCCAGCTCGGCCTTGGCCACGCCCAGCTGCTTCTCCGCGAGCGCGGCCTGCGCCGCCGCCACGTGCTCCTGGTTGGGGATCTCCTTCTCCACCCGATCCAGGTAATCCTGCAGGCCACCGAAGCCGGGATCCGCGGCCTTGAGCTCCAGCAGCCGCGCCTTGGCCTCGGTCCACTTGCTCTCGCGGATGTGGTTCTTGGCGTCCTGGAAGATGGCGCCGAGCAGCTCGCGCCGCTTGGCATCCGCGAGCGCGATGCGCATCTGCTCTTCCTGGCGGGCCTTGTTGCGCATCTGCAGGGCCACCAGGCCCCCGGCCAGCACGATGGCCAGGAAGCCCACCAGCCCCATCATGATCTTCTTCTTGCGCTGGGCGGAGGGATCCACCGGCTTCTGCGTCGCGCGGCCCGGACGGACGCGCTCGGGGCGCCCCGGGCGAGCCGGCGCCGCGCTGGGCGCGGAGGTACGCGGCCGCGACGGGCCCGGCGTGATGGCCACCATCATCGTCGAGTTGGCCTTGTCGGTGAACGTCACCTCCGTGTCGCCCAGGGTGATCACGTCCCCGCTGGCCACCGGCGTCTCGTCCGTGATGGGCTCACCGTTGACGAGGGTGCCGTTGCCCGAGCCCAGATCCGCCACCGTCCAGCCGGAGCCCACGCGGCGCAGGATCACGTGCTTGCGCGAGACGGAGGTGTCCTGGATGCAGATCGCGTTGTCCGTCGCGCGACCAATGACGTATTCCTCATCCTCCAGATCGAACTCCTCGCCGGCCATGGGACCGGCGGTGACCACCAGCTTCGGACCACTGTAGGGCAGCGGCGCGGCCCGTACCGCGGACGTCATCCCGGTCTTGCGCACGGGCCGTTGTGCGCCCGTGCCACCGGAGCCACTGCCCGAGGATGTCGACCGGCGTCTCGCCGGAGGAGGATTCGCCATGGAAAATCACCGCTTCCTGAGAGGACCGGAATTATATCGGAAGCTCGTAACGAGTCGCCTTCTCTATAGCCAGATTGTGGCAGCGATGCTCGGTGGTAGGGAAGCGCCTCATAACCTCCTCCACCGTAGCCTTGGCCTTGTCGCCGTCCCGGAACTGCAGGCTGCGTTGAAAATCGAGCATCAGCTTGCGGCACTCCTGGTCCAGCTCGCCGGCCGTCTGGGCCAGCTGGTACTGGACCTCGTCGTACAGCTCCGGCTTCAGATCAAGCGCCTCCAGGGTGATCCACGCGGAGCGGTAGTGCTTCCAGGACTTGAACAGGTTCTCTGATCCTACATTCTTCTGCTTGTAGAACTGGCGGGCCGCGGTCGCCTCCTCCCTGGCCTTGGCGAGCAGCTGCTCCGCCGGCAGCTCTGGCACGGGGACGACCTCGACATACACATTCCACACCCGCCAGGGCTCCTGTCCGGGCGGGTTGAGCACGTTGTCGAAGACGATCTGGTTGGGCTCGCTGCGCCGCAGCAGCCCCAGGGGAAGCAGATGGGTGAGCTCCCGCTCGTCCGTCATCGCGTTGTCCGCCGGCACCCAGCCCAGCTCCACGCCATTGAGGCTGATGCTCACCTCCTCCGCATGGGAGATGTCGCGAGCCTGGTAGTGTAGGAGGGCCACCGCGCGGGTAGGCGATGCGAACTCGAAGCCGAACGCCTTGAGGTCCGGGCGCTGCCAGGTGACGCCCTCGCCCTGGCCGAAGGAGTGCTCGAGCGGCGCAAGGCCGAGCGCCGCGGGCTCCGGCCCCGTGGGCTTGACGGGGCCCTTGGCGGGGCGGAACACGCTGAGCAGCGTCCCCGCCGCGGCGACGATGACGAGCCCGGTCAGCACCCCGGCGATGGACTTTCCCCTCGGGGAGAGCTGGGCCCAGCCATACCGGAGCTGCCCACCCAGGGTCAGCCCCTTCTCCCGGCGGAGCCGGGCCCGCTCGGCGGCGGACAGCCCCGCCCACGCCTTTCGGGAGGCCCCTGCGCGCGCGGCCGGGGAGCCCGGCCGGGCGGCCGCCGCCGTGATCGTCGAGGTGTCCGCCTCACTGTCCGTGGCCGTCAGGGTCCGCGGCGGCGGCGAGACCTCGGTCATCTCCGAGACCTCGGTGCTCTCCGAGACCGCCTCCATCTCGCTGAGCGTGGCCGTCGCGCCCGGAGGCATCAGCGAGACGTCCGACAGCGTCCGGTGGCGGCCGGTGTCCTCCGCCTCGATGGCCTGCATCTCCAGCTCCGTCTGGAGGCGGCTGATGCGGGTGCTCGTCCGCGGCCTCGCATCGAACGCGGGCATGGGCTGGGTGACATCCACGGGGGCTGGGGCCAGCGGCGCGAAGAGGAACTCCACCGAGCCCATGGCCAGCCGATCTCCCGCGCGCAGCTCCTGGTTCTTGCTCGGCTCGAGCGCCCTGCCGTTGAGGAGCGTCCCGTTGGCGCTGCTCAGATCCACGACGTAGTACCTGCCCCCGCGCCCGAGGAGGCGGGCGTGCCGGCGGGACACGCCGTGATCGTGCAGCACCACATCGTTCTCCGAGGTGCGCCCTATCGCGATCTCATCACGCTCGAAGGTGATCTCCCGGCCTTCCTGGAGCCCCTTCGAGATGGTCAGCCGAAACCCCAGGGCCTACCCCCCGACGTTGCCGAACATGAACTGGAAGACGATGGGGCCGAAGAGCACCATGAACACGGTGGGGAAGATGCAGGCGATCAGCGGGAAGAGCATCTTCACGGGCGCCTCGCCGGCCAGCTTCTCGGCGCGCTGCGTCCGGTCGATGCGCATCTGCGTGGACTGGATGCGCAGCACCTTGCCAAGGCTGGTGCCCATCTTGTCCGCCTGGATGAGCGCGGTGACGAAGGTGGTGAGCGGCGGCAGGTCCACGCGGGCGATCATCGACTTGAGGGCCTCCTCGCGCGTCTTGCCCATCTTCAGCTGCTTGAGCACCAGGGCCAGCTCATCCTTGAGCGGACCGGCCTTGCCCTTCTCCACCACCTTGGCCAGCGCGCCGGTGAAGTCCAGGCCCGCCTCCACCGACAGCGTCAGCAGGTCCAGGTTGTACGGCAGCGCCCGCGAGATCAGCAGGTGGCGCTTCTTCACCTGATCGCTCACCCAGATGTTCGGGTACATCATCCCGAAGAGGGCCACCGCGAGCGCCCACACCAGGTTGAACCCCAGGCCATTGGCCAGGAACAGCCCCAGGAACAGGCCGATGATGAAGCCCACCTGCTGCAGGGCCATGATGTCCTCGGGCTTGTAGCCGCTCGGCTCACCGGCCTTGATGAGGTTCTTGCGCATCTTGGACTCGTAGCCGGGCCACATGAGGCGCCGGTTCATCGAGCCCATCTTGCGGATGGCCACCGAGCCGGCGCCCCTCATGCCGCCGGCGGACTCCTCCGACACCTCCGCCACGAAGCGCTCGAAGAAGTTGTTGTAGATGCCGATGCCGAGGAAGGCCGCCGCGGCCGCGGCGAACACCGCCGAGCCTCCCAGCAAGAACGAGGTGATGAGTTCGTGCACGAGCGCCCCCTCAGATGTCGATGTTGACGATGCGCCGGATGATGAGGATGCCCATGATCTCCATGATGGCGATCAGGGTGACCAGGAGGTAGCCGAAGATGTGGTTCATCATCGGCTCCATCAGGTCCGGGCGCATCGAGTTGAGCACCATGCCGAGCACCGCGGGCATGGACGCGACGATCCAGCCCTGCAGCTTGCCCTGGGAGGTGAGCGCGTCGATCTTGCCCTCCAGGCGGAAGCGCTCGCGGATCACGGTGGAGATCGTCTCGAACATCTCCGCCATGTTGCCGCCCAGCTGGCGCGCGATGTTGGTGGACACCACGACGAGCTCCAGGTCGTCGCTGCCCACGCGCCGGGCCATGTTGACCAGCGCCTCCTCCAGGGGCACGCCCAGCTTCACTTCCTTCACGAAGAGGCCGAACTCCTGGGACAGCGGCGGCTGCGCCTCGCGCGCCACGTGCTCGATGGCCTGCGGGAAGGTGAGGCCCGCCTTGAAGGCGTTGGCCATGGACTGCAGCGCGTCCACCAGCTGCACGTTGAACTTCTTGATGCGGCGCTTGCGGTAGTGCTTGACCATGATCATCGGCAGGAAGAAGCCGAAGATGGTCGCGCCCACGGCGAGCACGGGGTTGAAGATGATGTAGCTGAGGATGCCCAGGAGGCACATCGACGCGACGTTGAGGATCAACATCTGCCGCGGGTCGATGAACAGGAACATGTCGCTCAAGTCGTTCATCGACTTGGCGACGTAGCGCTCCTGGTATTGCTCGTAGGCCTTCGCGAGCACGGTGAAGATCACCAGGCTGAAGAAGAAGACCGAGCCGGTGACGAGGAGGAGGACGATTCCTGGCAGCATGCTGCGACGCTCCCTGGGAGGGCGGGGCTAAGACTTCAAGCGAGGCGCCGGACTACTGCGGCCCCGGGGCGGCGGACTTCTCGGAGGCGCTGCCCTTGATGATCTGGATGATCTCCTGGCGCTTCTTCTCGAGCACGCGGGTGCGCTCACCGGACAGCAGCGTGCTGATGGTGGCGCGGCCACGCTCCTCGATGATGTCCACGTCGTCCTCGTTGCGCAGCGACAGGGTGAGGTTGCCCAGCTCCTGCGCCAGCACCAGGATCTCCGCCTCCTCCGGGATGACGAGCAGCGAGATGTTGCTGTACTCGCGCTGGTTCTCCGGGATGAGGTTCACGTTCGTGGTGCCGGTGATCTTGCCGGTGGCCAGCACGATCACGTTCTGCAGCAGCGTCACCGCCACGTTCTCATCCGTCTGCGGATCGCGGAAGGTGCCGATCACGTCCACGTGATCATTGGGCCGGATCCAGCCGCCCACCGCCGTGGCCGCCTTGGCCTCGATGGTGATCGCGCGGCCCTTCTTCTGCACCTTGCTGGACAGGCGCTCGGCGGCCTTCGTCGTCTCGAACTGGCTCCACAGCAGCGGATCGCCCGCCTGCAGCGGCACGAGCACCTTCTGGTTCACCACGTAGTTGGCCGAGTCCGGCTTCACCACGGACGAGGTGACGAACTGCTCCGGCACCGCGCGCTGGGAGATCATGTCGTAGGTGATGACCGTGCCCTCCGGCACATCCTGAGAGGCCACCACCACCGGCACCAGGTTCCAACCGCGACGCGCGTCCGCTTCCTGCTTCTTGATGGCCGAGTACGCCACGACGCCGGCCAGCAGACCGAGCACCAGTGCGACGATGAGCGGAGTCTTACCCTTCAGCATTGCTCAAGACCTCCCAGAGGGGACGGGTACGCCGTGCGGCGCTTGGAAACTTGTCGAGGGAACGGAACACGTGATTGCGCGGCGGGCGCAAAATTGGGTGCGATGTTATCCGCACGACGCGCCGGGTGTCAAAGCAACCTCTCGGGATAAGCCCGTAAACCCTGATTTCCCAAGAGATGTCACGGAGATGGGAGCCCTCGGGCCTACCTGCTGGGAAGGGTGGGAGGCGCGCGGCTCAGGGCAGCGGGCTGGCCGGGGCCGGCAGCTCCGGGTTGTAGAGGCCGCGCAGCACCACGGGGGCGCCGGTGTCGTCCTCGAGCAGCCAGGGGCGCCCCTCGGAGAGCCCCACGAGGCGCAGCTCGAAGGAGGCCCCGTCCGGGGAGACGAGCAGGAGCAGTGAGCCCGGGACGAGGGGCTCCGGTCGTGCCTTGGGCGCCTCCACGCGGAGCACCCGGGGCGGCACCTGGCGGAAGGTGCGTGTGCGCAGGCGGCTCTCGGGGGGCGCGGCCCGCTCGAGCGCCTCCTGCCAGGGCTCCAGCGCCACGGGCACCTCGCCGCGCGTCTGCAGCCGCTCCACCATGGCGAGTTGCACGCGCTGGCCCAGCTGGATCAAGGCGGTGTTGACGGCGGGCTCGGTGGGGCGAACGGGGGAAGGGTTCCCCGCGGAGCCGAGGATCGCGCCCCCCACCGCGCCCAGGATGAGCCACGAGGCGCCCAGGGGAGCGGAGCGCCCCCGCGCCAGCGCCACCAGCAGCCCCAGGGCGCCGGAGACCGCCAGCGCCGAGCCGAGGAGGAGGAGCGCGCGGGGTGGAGGGCCCGCATGGTAGGGGCGCTCGAGCGCGTGCACGCCATGCCGCCACTCCGGGAGGGCCGCGGCCACCACCCCCGCCGCGAAGGCGAGGAAGACGGCCGCGTGGATCAGGCGCAGGGCCAGCGGAGAGCGGCCGGGCGCCTCACGACGGAGCGTCACGGGAACGGCAGGTTCAGCACGAAGTAATAGGAGTCGTAATAGATCTGGTACGCCTCGAGGAACAGATCGATCACGTTCGCCTGCTTCTTGTCGCTCCACTCGATCTTCACCGTGGCCCCGACGACGAGCGCGACGATCAAGACCCAGTTGATCATGGAGTACTCGACCATGGCCTGGCCGCGCCGGGCGCGGCGGGAGGTGCGAGCCTTCTTCATGTCCTTCATGGGGTTTCCTCCTCCAACCAGGGGAGCTGGGGGAACGCCTTGTCCGCATACTCCAACTTCACCTTCGGTGTCTTGGGGTCCGGCAGGAGCATCCGGGGTTTGGCGTTCACTCCATACTCGAAGACTTCCAGGGCGTGGGCAATGCGGGGGATCTCGATCTTCGCGAGCTGGAGGATGGGGATCTCCCGGCTCATCCACGTGCGTTTGATGACGGTGCTGCGGTACATGACGTCGATGGGGACGGCGGTCACCGTGCCCGCGGGCGTCATGAGGCGCGTCTCCTGCCCCGAGCGTACCACGGGCGGGGACGTCAGCCGCTGAGGGGCGGCCGGGGCCCGAGGCGGCTGGCGCTTCGTCACTGCCCAGTCGAGCGCCTCCTGCGAGTACTCCTGGGGCCGGTCGAAGCCCATGGCGACGATGAGGCGCGTGATGCCGCCCGGCGCGAAGGCGACGCCCTGGCCTCGGGCGATGAGCATGCGGATCTGGGACAGCGGCGCCCGCATGGCCGGGTGCGTGCCCATCTCCATCTCCAGCCAGAGCGCGTCGCGCCCGAGCCGATCCTTCTCCTCCCCCACCACCGCCAGGCGCCAGTAGTGGACGCGCGCCCCGCCGCCGTCGAGCTTGTACGTCACCCAGTCACCCACCTGGGTGGTGCGCAGGCCCTTGGCCAGGTGATCGAGCAGCGTCTTCCCCGGCATGGCCGCGGGGGCCGGGGCCGCCGCGAGCAGCACGAGCGTCAGCGCCAGCGCCCTCATGGGGAGCCCTCCTGGCGCGCCTTCTTCGCCTGCTGCTCGCGCTCCCAGGCCTGCCGGCTCTGGCGCACCGCCTCGTCGTTGGGCACCGCGTCCGGCCGGTCCGAGCCCACCCACATCTGCAGCATCGCCGTCGTCCGCGCGTCCACGCGGCTGAGCGTCGTCACCACCTGCTCGCCCTTCCGGGCGTGCTCCAGGGTGAGGCGCGGCTCTCCGCCCACCTTGGCGCCCACCTGCCGCACCATGGAGAAGCCCTGCCGCGCCAGCTGCTCGGACACCTGGAGGCTCACGCTGTCCAGCTCCCCCTGCACCAGCGAGGAGCTGTGCCGCGAGCCCCCCGGATCATCCCGGGTGGTGATGTCCTGGCTGAACAGGGTGCCCTCCAGCTTCACCAGCCCGCTGCCGGGCTTGCGCGGGGCGCGGACCCAGAGATCCCTCAGCGCCGAGAAGCCCACCGTCCTGCCCAGGTGCCGGCGCAGCACCACGCCGCGCTGCAACCCCTCGCGCGTGTAGAGGGCGGACACCACCGCCTCCTCGCGCAGATCTCCCTCCACCACCGTGGGGTAGCCCAGGCCGCGCCAGTGCCGGGCGAAGTAGTCGGCCACCTTCTCCATCGAGTCGTCCGTGATGAAGTAGGCCAGCCGGTAGTACTCGCCGGCGATGATCAGATCCCTGCCGATGCGCGTGTGCACGGCGCCCGGGTACACGGGCAGCTCCTGCTCGGCGCCCGCGGCCAGGGCCACCAGCAGCACGCCCAGCAGCCCCGCTCGGGCCAGCGCTCTATTCACAGTTGACGACACGGGTGTTCTTGTCTCCCTGGGTGGAGTTTGCGCTGGTGGGCGCGGAGGGATCCTCGGCCTGCGGGTTCTTGCAGCCCATGAAGTAGTCGCCACGCGCCTTGAAGATCTTGATGTACTGCGAGCGCGCGTAGGGCTGATCCCGGAACGGCGCCGTGTCGAAGCACGTGGGCCGCGGCCAGTCGATCTGGGAGAACCGGTTCAGGTTGTTGAGCCCGCCCTCGGCCTCGGGGGGATAGGACTCGATGCCCGTGTCCTCGCCGATGCACTCGCGGCCCCAGTCGGTGGCCTCCGTGCCGCCAGGGCTGGGCCCGTAGTTGTGCGAGACGACGAAGGCGCCCAGGAAGGCCGGGGCGAACTGCTGGATGAACTGCCGGAAGTCGCCAATGATGCCGATGTTGTCCTCGATCCTCTCCCGCACGCCCAGGAACACCATCCGGTCCACCTGCTGGTAGAGGCCGTGGGAGTACTGCTCGTCCCCGCGGCGGTGCGCGCCCGCGCGGCGACCGCGCATGGTGGCGTCCGAGCCGTCCTCCAGGTTCCAGGGATCGGCGTACATGGAGAAGCGCGTCTTGAGCGCCAGGCTGCGCAGATCGTTGCCGCCGAAGGTGTCCACGGTGAAGAAGCCGCCCGAGCCGCCCTCGTCCAGGTAGCTCCGGGGGATGAGCACGTTCTCGAACTTCATGCTCACCTCCGCCTCCACCCACCCCCGCGTGTTGAACTTCCAGAAGTCCATCAGCCCGTTGGCACCGATGTTCACCGCGCTGACGATCTCGCTGGCGTACCCCTCCCCGTTGTTCCCGAGCGCGAGCCCCGCCTCGACGAAGGGGATCTCCTTGTTCTGCAGCGTGCCGGTCACGTCCACGTACCGGGCGACGAAGTTGCCGCGCTGGGCCTCGGGCTCCACCGAGTCCAGATCCTTGAAGCGTTCGAGCGCCTCCTCCATCGCCTCCTTGTTGGCCTCGGCGAAGGCCTGGTCGTGCTGCGCGTTGGCGAAGTCGCTCAGGGTGTAGCTCGTCATCTCCCAGACGGCGTAGCGCGCCAGCTCCTGGAGCTTGAGCTTCGCCCGCACCAGCTCGGTGAGGTACATGCTGAACATCAGGATCATCACCAGCACGGGCACGATGAGGGCGAACTCGACCGTGGCGGCACCACGCCGGGCGTAGGGACGACGCTGGGCAGGGGGGCTCATCGCTCGGGCCTCAGTGGGTGATGATCTTCGGCGGGATGCGCTTCAGATCACCGGGGAGCGCGTCCGCCAGCTCGCCCACGAAGGGCAGGCTGTTCCGCCCCTGGTAGACGGAGGCCAGCCGGGGCCGCCAGTACGGGTTGAAGAAGTTGGGCTGCTCGGCCCAGTTGCCGGGGCGGTGGTAGTACGTCTGGCCCCGAGAGATCACGTTGAGCCCCTCGATGGCGGACAGGAACTTCTTCCGGTTGTTCTTCATCTCCAGCGTGGGGGTGCTGCTGGAGAACTTCCACTCCACCTTGCCGCCCTGGTTCAGCAGCGCGATGTCGTTGGAGCCCGTGCCCTCGTGATCGGTGTGGTCCGCGTTCGTGAGCTGATCGGGCGTCTTGTTGAGCGCCACCCAGGTGGAGGGCTGGTTGAAGTCGTGCGGGTAGCGGGTGGTGGCCTCGTTGTCATTGAGGCTGCTGCCGCACGCGCCCGCGTACTGGCCGGGCTCGAAGTGCATGAACGGCACGATGCCGCGCCACGGGTGGTTCCCATCCTCGGCGGGCATGACGTTGGCCGTGAAGACGTCAATCACCGGGGCCGGGCAGACGCCCAGCACCTTGAACGTCGCCACGCAGACCTCGCTGCGGTGGACGCCCACGTCCCGCTCCGGGCCCGAGGGCTGGTACACCCGCCGCCAGGTGTCCCCCGCCGGCTCGCGCTCGTGGTGGACGCGCCAGTGCACGCCCCCGTTCTGGTACGAGCCCTCGGACTCGTTCATCGCCCAGATGCTGGTCTTCGTCGCGTGCTTGAAGGTGAGCAGATCGTTCTTCTCGTAGTACCCCTTGCGCGGATCCCCCCAGCACTCACGGGGGTTGTCGTCGTCGCGGCAGGCGAGCGGGTTGCGGAACCCCGGGAAGCCGCTCGGACCGAACTTGATCCAGTACAGATCGTCCGAGCCCAGGTTGTCGCCCTGCGCCATCCGCCCCAGCGTGGGCTCGATGCCGTCGTTCCAGTCGCGGATCGTGTTGCGGGGGCGGTAGGGATCGCCCGTCACCTTGACCTTCGCGGCGTTGGGGTTGTTGGCCGTGAGGAAGCGCGTCTGCCCGTACTTGGCGAACCCGAAGACCGGCGTGTCGATGTCCACGCTGAGCAGATCGCGGATGACGCCCAGGCCGTCCGGCAGGGGGATGAGATCGCCCAGCTTTCGCGAGGTGATGAAGCCCTCCGGGCAGACGCCGCCCTCCGCATCACAGGCATAGCGCGTGGCGTTGGTGATGGCGCCCATGACGCGCTTGGCGCGCGCCTCCTTCTCCGCGTGCCGCTTCTTCGTCGGCTCGATGGGCTGCAGCGGGTTGACGAACGGGGAGAGCGGGCTGCCGCCGGCCTGCCGGAAGTGCGCCTGATCGAAGAGGCACTGGCTCAGCACGCCCGTGGCGAGCTGGCCCAGCTTCGAGTCCACGTTCTTGTCGTTCGCGTAGATCACCTGATCGCTGGTCTGCAGCACGTGCGTGGACGTGGCCATCATCACGACCTGGGAGGCGAAGAACATGGCCGAGTTGAGCGTCCGATGCGTGGGGATCACCACCCGCCCGATGAGCTTGTCCGGGTTCGTCGCCCGCAGGATGTCCTGGAACCCCTGGACGAGGTTCCTGAAGGTGCCCATGAACTCGTTGATCACCTGCAGGATCCTCCCGAGGATGGGCACCACGTTCTCGAGGATCGGACACGCCACGGTCCAGAAGAGGCCGTCGGGGTTCGCGCACGGGTTGATGGTGCGCATGAACCCGTAGATGTCCGTGACGAAGGCCTCCGCGAAGTAGATCAGCGACAGCAGCGACTGCCACATCATCGCCGAGACATAGTGGGACACCTGGGTGCGGTTGGCGTACGCGTAGAAGTTGAACGCGCGCGCCTCCATGGCCGCCATGGAGTAGGCCGCCGCGTCCGACGTGTTCTGCAGGCGGACGCGCTCGTGGATCGTGTGGCCCAGGTTCACCGTGGTGACGACGGCCAGCGCCATCACCAGCACGAGCAGGGCGGCCACCACGAGGGCCTGTCCCTCCTGACGACGCATGCTCTGGCGCAGGACGCGGGTGAACATGGCCTAGAGGCCCCAATCCGGGTTGAGGTGCAGGATCCACTTGCGGTGGAAGTTGGACTGCATGCGCATGCTGTAGGTGGCCGTCAGCGGCAGGAAGTAGCGCTTGCCGGCCAGGTCCGACACCAGGGGGATGGTGCCGTTGGCCAGCCCCCAGAGCACCCACATCTCCGGCGCGTACACGGTGTTGTAGCCGCGCTCGTGATCGATGCCGCGCGCCTTGGCGCCCAGGGCGTCCACGTTCGCCGTCCGGTTGAGCATGTTGCTCTTCTCCAGCGTGGGCCGGTCAATGGCGCCCGAGAGCGCCACCCCCGCGTTGGAGGCGTACCAGGCGGTGAAGATGACCCAGTTGGCGAACGGCACGCGCAGCTCGTACCAGTAGCGCAGGCGGATGGTGAGGCGCGTGGCCTTGCGGTACACCGTCTCCGCGTCGTCCGGCTCCGGCAGGTTGAAGAACTTGCGGATGTGATCCTCGAGCGCCGGCACCTCCGGGTAGCTGTCCGCCGCGTCGAAGTCCAGCTCCTGCCAGTTGAGCCCCGTGCGCAGCTTCCAGATCGAGTCGATGGGGGTGAAGTACGCCGGGTTGACGGTGTCCACCCGGATCATCCCGAAGAGGTTGGAGGCGTTGAAGGAGGCCGGCGGCCGCACCTGCGTCGCGCTCCACGCCAGGTTGCTCAGCGCCTCGTCATAGAGCTTGTGCAAGGCCCAGGTGGTGGCCAGCTTGTCGATCGTGTCCGTCTGGCCCAGCGTCGGCAGCAGCGCCACGATGGCCGCGTCGTGCATGCGCTCGTTGTTGCCGTTCCAGACGACGCCCGCCCGCGCCGCCTGGTAGGCCGCGTACTCCGTCATCAGCTTGGCGTGCTGGATCATCGTGAGCTGGATGATCCCCAGCGTCATGAAGACCATGAGGGGCATGATCAGCGCCGCCTCCACGGCGGCCTGTCCCGACTCCCGGCGCGGCACCCCTGCATTCATGGTGCCATTATCCGGGGTAGGAAACGGGAGCGCATCGGTCAATTGGACCGACCCTTCCCTTCCTTTCCCGACTTCCGCCAAGACTGGAAAGGAGCCGCTCAGTAGGCCTCGGCCGGGGCGGCGGGTGCCGGGGCCTTCATCTCGCTGGCATTGGAGGTATCCCTGGAGCCCGGCCCCGCGTTGGCGTCACCGGCTTGCGGGGCCTCACGGCGCAAGCGGCCGCGCGCCACCTGGGCCGCGCTGGAGCGAGGATCCTCCTTCAGCACCAGGGTGCAGGCCTCGATAGCGGCCTGCCGCCGGCCAATGGCGAACTCCGCGTCACAGAGCCGGTTGAGCAGGCCCAGGCGCTCCTTGCCAGAGGCCCCGGCAGCCAGCGCCTGGCGCAACAGCTGGACCTCCTGGACACGGTCTCTAGAGCGGAACGCCGCCTCCGCCTGCCTGGAGAGATCGGACGAAGAGGCCCCCCTCTCCTCGGCGCGCTTGGCGGGAGGCTTCTTGGAGGGCGCGGTCCTCACGGAGGGCATGGACGTCGAGGCAGGCGCGGGAGGCGCAGACGGCTCCGCGGCGCCCAGCTGCACCTGCTCCCGCCGGGACTCGGAGGGCCTGGCAGCCGCCACCATGTCGAGCGCTTGATCGCCGTCCGCGGGCTGCTCGGCGGACTCCGCCTCGGTGGCCCTGCCCACGCTTCCGCCGACGCGCAGGGAGCCGCGGGAGGGCGCCTCCTGCTGAGCCTGGGCCTCGGCCATGAGCCCTTCTGCGCCGCTCTCCTCGTCCATGGCGGGCGGGGCGGCGGGCTCCTGGGCAGGAGCGGGTGTGGAAGGAGCGGCGGCGGCCCCGCCTGGCGCCGCGCCCGCCAGCACCGGCTTGGGCTTGGGGAACGCCCCGGACTGGGTCATCGCGTCGCGTCGGTCGTACTCGTAGCTCTTCCCGCTCTTCTTCTTCGCCTTCACCGACTTCATGACGAAGGTGTCGTCGAGATTGTCCCGCGAGCGCTCCTCCTTGAGCGCACGGTTGTCGAGGCTGCCCGCGTTGCTCCAGTCCGCGCGAGCGCCCTGGGCAGGGAGCGCGTACTCCTTCTGGCTTGGAGCGTCCTTTCGCAGGAAGGTTTTATCCAGCTTCGCGGGGGGAGCCGACTGTGGCGGCGTGAGCCCTGCCATGGGCTCGGCGGGCGGCGGCGGCGCATTGGCCATGGGCGCGGCCTGCGCGGGTACCGGCATGGCGGGGAGCGCCGCCGGAGCCGCGTCCTGCTCACTCTTCATGGCGAGGTCCGAGCGCAGCTCCACCGCCTCGTTCACCTGGGTCGACAGGATGCCGAAGAGGCTCACCGCCGCCACACCCATCACGGGCACCAGCCAGCGCCGCCACCAGGTCGGCTTGGGAGGAGGCCCCGCGGCCGCGTTGCGGGCGGCCTGCTGCGCATAGGCGAACAGCGACTCCAGCCCCGCGTCCGGAGCAGGCTCCATGGGGAGCTGCGCCATGGTGGTGCGCACCCCGCGGATGCCGTCGAGCAGCTCGCTGCACCGCGAGCAGCCCTCGAGGTGGGACTCCACCACGCGGGCCTCCTGAGGAGGCAGCTCGCCGTAGGCGAAGTCGAGGAGCCGATCCTCGTGTGCATGCAGGCTCTGGGGCTTCATCCCGCCACCGTCCTTTCCTCGACCAGATCCCCATCCACGCCCAGCTCCGCCAGCCGCTTGCGCAGGCCGTCCAGGGCGTAGCGCATCCGGCTCTTCACCGTGTTCTCGGAGACGCCCGTCACCTCGGCGATCTCCTTGAAGGCAATGCCGCTGTACTCGCGCAGCACGAAGACCTCACGTTGCTCCTCCGGCAGGCTGGACAGGGCGCGCTCCAGCAGGGGGCGGAGGCGGGCGTTGTAGGCGCCGCGCTCGGGGCTGGCCCCGGTGTCCGGGAGCCCCTCGCCCAGAGGCCGGCCCTCATCGCCCCCGGCGCCATTGCCCGTGGGAGCCTCCAGGGAGGAGGCCTGCCGGTAGCTCTCTTTGCGCGCGCTGTCCACGCAGAGGTTCCTCGCAATCGTATAGAGCCAGGTCGTGAACTTCGCCTTGGGCTCGTACTCCTTGGCGCTGCGTACCACCTTCAGCCACGTCTCCTGCAGCACGTCCTCCGACCGTGCCCGGTGCCCCGTGAAGCGGAGGATGAAGTTGAAGACCGGAGTCCGGTGCCTTCGCACCAGCGTCTCGAACGCACGGGCATCCCCCGCCTTGAAGGCGAGCATCAGCCCTTCGTCTGAGGTCTCCGGTCCCACCACTCCCCCATCACGAGGCCACGGGTCATCCCCGTCCCCCTCCCACCGTATCCTTCAACGGGCGACGCGGCGGTTGGGTCTAGCCGGGGCGTGGTCTTCGGTAAGTGGCGAGAATGACAGGGACTGCCACGGCTGTCACGAGGGCAGCCTGTGCCAGGAGG
>JAFGNZ010000277.1 GCA_016926755.1 Myxococcaceae bacterium
CACGGAACCTGGTGGCGAAGCAGGACGCAAACGGCAACCTCACGACCTTCGAGTACGACGAACTCGGCCGCCGGACCGCTGAGCACGTCCACCTCGACGGCCACCCTCGCCTGACGTCCGCTCAAAGAGACGCCGTGCCGCTCTTCGAGCCGGGGGCAGAGTCCCTCTCGGACGTGGGCACACTCAGCTGGCACACCACCTACGACTCCAACAACAACCTCCTCACCTTCATCGACGCCAAGGGTCAGGTCACCACCTCGGTCCATGAGCTCTTGAACCGACTGGAGACGCGCACCTTCTCCAACCACGCGCTGCCGCGAGCTCTGCCCTCGATTGAGGCTCAATCCTTCACCTACGACGAGAACGGCAACCTCACGCACATCACCGAGACGAAGCTCACGGACGTGGGCCCAGTCCAGCAAACCACGGTGCACACTTACGACAGGCTCGACAGACGCGAGAGCACCACCCTGCCTTCGAACAAGAGCCTCTCCTTCGACTACTACCCGGCCGGACAGCGCAAGTACGTCACGGCCCCAGACGGAGTCTCGACCGTCTACACGTACGACGCACTGGGCCGGCTCTCCACGGCCTCGATCCCCGAAGGCACTACTTCGTTCAATTACTGGCCCGACTCGCTGCCGAAGGCCACGATCCTGCCCAACGGGCTGATCGAGAAGCGCTGCTACGACGCCACCAGCCGACTCTCCACGATCGTCTTGGTCCGCGGCACCGCCTCCGAGAACTGTGCGCCTGAGGGAGTGCTGCTCAGCAGCTTCGCATATGAGTACGACAACCACGGCAACCGCCTGCGCCAGACGGAGGCACGTACTCGCCTGGACACAGGCGAGTTGGCTGCACCCGAGACGACCCAGTACGGTTACGACGCGCTCGACCGACTCACGGGAGTGGCCTATCCCGATGGCCGCGCCGTTCTCTATCGCCTGGACGCCGTCGGCAATCGCACCGGGGAGCGCGAGGCACCATCGAGCGCTCTTCCTCCTTCTCTGAAGTTGGGGCCTGAGTCCTTCAGCGCGATGCCACTCACCCAACTCTCGCGCGATACATTTGCCACCTTTAACCGCGCCGACTGGCTACTGACCCTCTCGGATTCGCTAGACACATCACAAAGTCGCACACTCATTTACGATGCCAACGGAAATCTCTCTTCTCTCCTCTCTGCTAGTCGTGCTCGCACCCTCTCTTGGGACATCCGCAATACGTTGACAGCAGTGAACGACAACGGCCAGGAACTCGGCCGATACGACTACGACGCCAATCTCCAGCGCACGTGGCGCCGCGCCGCCCAAGAGAACGTGGCATATGTGCTTGACGACGGCTTTATCGTCGGAGAGGTGGACGAATCCCGACTGACAAGACGCCGCTATCATTACGCTCAGCGCCCCTTCGCAATAAGTGACATCACAGGCACCAGTATCACCACTCGCTTCCTTAACAACGATGCTCTGGGTAGTGTGTCCGACGTGACCTCCAGCGCGGGTGACGTGACGGCAACGCGCAAGTACGACGCATGGGGCAAGCATCGTGGGCAGACAGCACCCGAAGCCAAGGATTTCAAACTTGGATTCACCGGACACCAGTTCGATATGGAAACGGGGCTCACTTATGCACGAGCCCGCTATTACGACAGCGAGTCGGGCCGGTTCATCAGCAGGGATACTCATGAGGGAGTGCTTGGGGATGCTCCGAGTCTGCATCGGTATGCGTACGCGAATATCAACCCGCTAAGGTTTGTGGATCCAACTGGTCATGCCCCAGACGACACCGCGTCGAGGGACCGAATCAACAGTGCTATTCTGCAAGTCTCAAGCGCATGCGCAGGCGGCAATGCGACTGCCTGCAATGAGCGGAACCTCATAATTGGGACTTTTGCAGTTGGTCTTGCTGGGGGGGTTGGACTCGCTGTGGTCGCCGAAGCCGGAGGAGTGGTCGCTCTTTACGAAGCGGGCATAGCCAAGTTGACAATGGCAGGCGGAGCCGTTGTTGTCGGCGAGGCTGCGATCGACGGCGCCGGCGTCATCACAGGAGGATACGGTTGCGGAGTTCTGCATGACCCCTCCGCATGCCGCGACATGACACTATCCGGCCTTGATCTTCTCACGGGCCCTCTTCCCTTCTCCGAGGAGAGTCTTGCCAGGCGGGCAACAACAGGGTTCAGGCGGATTAACAAAGTCGCTGCTATGCCGACAAAGGCTGTGGTGACGGTAAATGGGGCCACCACGACTGAAGCGGTGGAAACCCTGAACCGGGGCACACTTCAGGTTCCGTTGCTCCCACAGGGCAAGAAGCCCCTCGCATTGCTTCCGGAGGGCAAAACACCTGTCGGACTACTACCATCGGGCGAAGCCCCTAAGCTACTGCCTGCGAAGACAACAACTCGTCAAAACCTTGAGACCCTTCAGGTCAATGATTCGAACAGGGCCTTCAGGCTGTCCAAGGTGAATGCCGAGACCGCATTGGCGGGCCCTGAAGGGTCCACAATCAATGTGGCAGGACCAAGCGGAGCAGGACGCGATGTCACGTTTAGACAATCCACCTCCGACGGAGTCACCGTGCATCGGCGAGAGGTCAAGTCAATCACTGGCGGACAGAGTGCATTCAATACCGAAATAGGGCATGCCGCGAAGCAGGTTGAGTATGACGGTCATATCTTCGTCCAGGTGCCGGAAGGGACGGATGCGATGCGGACGATCTTGCGATTCAGGGGCAGTCGACCGTCACCAGCGGAAAAGGGGATGTATCGCTCTGTTACTACGACCGTGGTCGATCCGAGCGGGAAGGTCTTGTATGATGGGCCGCTCATGCCTTAGAGCTACAGAGAGGAGATGCCTGTGAGCAGTGTGCTTGTTGAATGTCGGTGTGGATTTGCCATCCCGAGTGGGGATGCGGGCCTGCCGTATCGTGCCGAATTGATTCGGAGCCAGTCTCAAGCGGCGTTCGTTGGAGGACTTTCAGGAAACATCTCTGAATTGCTTGAGTTCGCATCAAAGGGCAAACGACGAGAGTGGATCCTGACTCGGATGGGAGCCGACTACCCGGAGGAAGCTAGTACTGAGGAGATTGTTGAGGATCTGTTCGAACAGCAGAGATTTCGGCATGGCTTGCATGCAGTTCAGTGTCCTCAATGCGGAACGCTCTATGTCGAGAAAAGCCCGTCTGTGTGGAAGTATTGGTTGTTTTCCCCACTTGATGCCCCAAGCAATATCTTCCTCGCCCAGAACTGAGTTCCCAACAAAAGTACGAGCCCATCTCGGTAGGGCTATCCCTGGCAGCCTGTTCCTCGGGCAACGAGCTACCAGAATGCCCTGCCAAAAACGGCTCTACCTACAGCTACGCATAACTTTACGCTGAAGAGGCAGCGCGGGGCGCCTGCTGAAGTCCAGGCGCTGCCGGCGCTGGGTGGAGGCTCTGGATGAGCAGGCCTCGCAGGGCCTCGGTCAGGTCGTCTCCCAGCGCCAGCGCCCCGGCTGGAGCGCCCTGCAGCTTCTCCGGCACCGTGCTGCCCATGGCTGCCACGGGCACCCGGATCTCCCAGGCCAGGTAGCTGGCCAGTCGCACTGCTGCCTCCGAGGTATCCATCAGCAGTGCGCCCACCGCTCCCGCGCTGAAGGGATGCCACAATGGCCGTGCCGCCTCCGCGGGCGGCAGCACGCAGAAGTCCAGGTGCAGCACTTCGCTCAGCTCCAACCGCCCCAGCGTCCCGAAGCCGCTCTTCACCGCCGTGGGCTCCGCCGATACCGCCGCCAGCCCCGGCAGCTGCGCGAACAGCCGCCTCGCCGCCGACGGACCGTTGCCGCAGATGAACACCTTCGCCGTCACCACCCTCAGCGGTGACTTGCCGCGCAGCACCCGGCTCCGCAGCGCGTGCAGCTCCGCCGGCCCCAGCAGCGGCCCGCTCCCCTCCTCCTCCCCCTCGGCCGCCCTCGCCACACCCTTCTGCATCAGCGTGCTGAGGACTCCCAGCACCTCCAGGTCCGTCGCCGGCGCCAGATCCAACACCTCGCCCAGCGCCCTCGGCTGCCTCAGCAGGTCCACCACCTGCGCCGTCACCGGGTGCTGGTCCTGCGGCAGATCCGCGTCCGGCGCGATCACCAGCCGCGTCGTCCGCGCCGGCAGGGCCGGCAACAGCCGGTTCACCTCGTCCGCCTGCCGCATGCCCTCCAGCAGCGCGTCGTCCATCGCTCGGTTGATGCGCGCCCGCCCCAGGTTCGTCCCCGGCGCGAACGTGAACGCCCCCTCCGTCCACGCCAGCAGCCGGAACAGCGCCTTCTCCCCCTCCACCCGCCCCAGCCTCGCGTTCACCGGCAGCCCGTCCGAGACCAGGATCTCTCCCCGCTCGCTGCCTCGCTCCAGGCTCAGCTTCCCGCTGCGCTTGTTCATCCCCAGGATCTGCATCAGATCCGGAATGCCCAGCTGGCTCAGCGAGCCCTCAATCTCCTGCGCCTCGCTCTTGAGGTCCTTCGCCGCCTCGCTCCGCCGGAAGATGTGCTCGATGCGCCCGAGCACCTCGTCCAGGTTGAACGGCTTCTTCAGGTGCGCCGCCAGCCGCAGCCCTCGCAGCCGATCCACATCCTGGTTGGTGGTCGTCAGCACCACCGGGATGTCCTCCGTCCGCGGGTTCGTCCGCAGGATCTGGATGAACGTCCGCGCCTCCAGCAGCTTGCACGCCTCGTCGAACAGCACCAGGTCCGGGTGCCGCAGCACGCAGACCTCCAGCGCCCGCGAGCCATCCGGCGCGTAGTGCACCTGATAGCCCCGCTGCCGCAGCGCCCGCGTGAGCGCTCGCACCGAGTCGATGTCGGGATCTGCGATGAGGATCTTCCGGACCTGGGCCACGGCGCACGCTCGCTAGTACGGCTGCAGATCGTACTCAGATTGCAGCTTGGAGATGAGCCCGTCCACCACCGCGGTGTCCGAGGAATGGAAGCCCCACGTCGCCCCCTTCCCACGCCGCTGGATCAGCGCGTAGGAGGCGTGCTCCGAGAGCCAGAACAGGAATTCATGCCGCGAGACGCGCTCGTCCCCCGCCAGGAACACCGGCGTCAACGCCGGGTGCGACTCCAGATCCACCCGCCGGCCCAACAGGTAGATCCGCGAGGCCAGCTCCGGCGGCGCCGCCTCCAACCCCGAGGCGATCGGCAGATCCGCCCGGATCTCCGGCCCCCCCACGTACAGCAGCCCGCGCGAGCCCGGATCCCTCATCAGCTCCCGCGCGATCTCCGCCTGCAGCTCGTCGAAGAGCATGTCCGACACCTTGCCCCGGCGCGAGGGCTCCGCGCGCTCGTCCGCCGGCAGCTTCGGGCTCGACGGGCCGCCCAGCAGCAGCTCCACCTCGTCCCAGAACGGCAGCCCGTCCAGCAGCAGCCGCCGCTGCAGCGACGCCCGCCGCTCGTCCATGCGCCGCCGGCAGCGGTGCACCAGCTCGTCGAAGTCCTCGCCGTCCTTGGGGAACGTGCTCGCCCCCCCCACCAGCGCCAGCGGCAGCCGCCCCTCCACCTCCTGCACGTCCGGCTCGTCCCGCACCGCCGCCGTCGCCCGGCGCACGAACATCAGCGCCCCGAAGAAGTCCGTCTCCGGCAGCAACAGGTAGAACTCCTGATCGCTCGCCTTGGCGATCACGTCCGAGTCCCGGATGATCCGCGACAGCGCCCGGATGATCCCCCGCACCGCCTTCTTCGCGTCCGCCGCCCCCAGCCTCACCCGCACCAGCGGCAGGTTGTCGATCGAGAACGTCAGCAGCGAGAACGTCCGCCCGTAGCGCCGCGCCTTGTAGATCTCCTTCGAGGCGTAGTCGGTGAAGTAGCTGAGGTTGTACGCAGCCGTGTCCCGATCCCTCAGCCCCAGCCGCTGCAGCGCCAGCATCCGCCGGCCGTTCTTCACCCCCACCGCCGCGAAGTCGCCGATCACCCGCGCCTGCCGCACGTGCTCCGACTGGAACTCCCCGCCGAGCGGATCCGAGAGCTGCGCCAGCCCCATCACCTCCCCCGCCGCCACCAGCGGCACGTACAGCACCGGCGAGCGCTCCTCCCAGCTCAGCCACGGCGCGGCCTCGCGCAGGTGCGCCGCCAGCGGGCCCTCCGGCCTCATCCGCTCCACCAGGAAGTGCCGGTCCAGCAACCCCCGGTAGGCGCGCAGGACCAGGTCCCCGCGATCGTCCACCACCCACAGCGCGGCGCTCTGCGCGTCACACACCGCGGCCAGATCCGCCGTCACGCGCTCCTGCAGCCCCTCCAGGTCCGGGTAGGCGAGGAACTCCAGGCAGCGCCGGTGGAGGTTCTGGTAGCGGGCGAACTCGAGGTTCTCGTCGCGGAGCTGGGCGCGCTCGTGGCGCAGCTGCACGCGCTGCAGCGCGCGATCCACCACCAGGAAGAGATCCGCCTCCTCGATGGGCTTGGTGAGGCAGTCGGCCGCTCCGGCCTTCAGCGCCATCTCCGAGCCCTTCACGTCCGGCCGGGCGCTGACGAGGATCACCTCCTGATCCGGCTCCCGCTCGCGCAGCCGCGCCGTGAACTCGAAGCCGTCCATCTCGGGCATCACCACGTCGGTGATGACGAGATCGAACCGGGTCCGGGCCGCCTCCTCCAGCGCCCGCGCGCCGTCCTCCGCCGAGACGACGCGGTACCCCCGCCGCATGAGCATGTCGGTGGCGAGCTCTCGGAAGAAGCGATCGTCGTCGACGAGAAGGATGGTGCCTGCCACGGCCGGGGGAGCCTCGGAGACAGAGGAAGTGGGAGAGGTTACCGACCCGGTGGAAGTGTCACAACGCCCTCGAAGACGAACGCGGCGGGGCCTCGGAGGCGGATGTCGGACAGGTCGGAGGGCACGCGGATGCGCAGGTCCCCGCCTGGCAGGGTGACGCGCAGCCAGGCTTCCGCGGGGAGCCGCTTCGCCAGCACCGCCGCCGTGGCCGCGGCGCACGCCCCCGTCCCGCAGGCCTGGGTCAGCCCGCAGCCCCGCTCCCACACGACGACCGTGAGCCCCTCCGCGTCCACCCGCACGAACTCGACGTTGGTCCGGTCCGGAAACGAGGGGTGGCGCTCCAGCGTCGGGCCCAGGCGCTCGGCCTCCTCCAGCGGGCGATCGAGCAGCACCAGGTGGGGGTTGCCCATGCTCACCGCGAAGCCGCGCAGCCCCGCGTGCCCCGGGATGGGGGCATCGAGGAAGGGCTGGCCCGTGGCTCCTGAGGGGAGGTTCGGGGCCACCAGCCGCGCGGGCCCCATGGAGACATCCACCTCGGCCACTCCGTCCTTGTCATAGCTGGGGGCGCACGAGAGGACGCCCGCGCCCGTCTCCACGTCGATGCGCTCGGGGCGGCCGCCGGACTGGTCCACCAGGTACTTCACCGCACAGCGCAGGCCGTTGCCGCACATCTCCGCGATGCTGCCGTCGGCGTTGTGCACCACCATCCGCGCCACGCCTGCCGCCGAGGGGAGCAGCGAGAGCACTCCGTCCGCGCCGATGCCTCGCCGCCGATCGCACATCCACCGCGAAGTCTCCGCGTCGATGTCGACGCCTGTCTGGCGCCGATCGAGCACGACGAAGTCGTTGCCGAGCCCGTGGTACTTGAAGATGCGTTCGCGTTCCGCCACGGCTCTCATCCTAGCGGCGGAGGCTCATTCCTGCCCGTCTACCTTCGGGGCCAGCGTGGGGATGGAGTCGCTGGGCCTCTGCTGAGGGGGAGCCGCCCCCGGGGTGGCCGGGCGAGCGGCACCCGCGATGGGCGTCAGGACGGGAGGTCCCGAGGCAGTTCCTGGCGTGGGACTGAGCGTCGGAGGCCGGGAGGCGGGACCGGCGGCAGGCTTGAGGACAGGCGCACCCGGTGCGGTGCTGGGGCCGGGCTTGCGGACGGGCGAACCCACCGCGGTGCCAGGGCCGGGCTTGAGGACAGGCGCACCCGGCGCGGCGGCAGCCCCAGGTGCCCGAGCGGCAACACCGGCCGGAGCTGGGGTGGCGGGGCGCCGGGTCGGCTCGGCCTTGGCGGCCACCGGAGCGGGCGTGGGACGCGCAGCGGCTGGACGCGCTGGCTCAGCGCCGGGACGAGCCGCCGCCGCGCGCCGGAGGTTCGCCAGCTCCTGATCGTGCGCCACGAGGCGCTGCTGGAGCTCGTCGAGCTTCTCCTCGCGCTCGGACAGGATGGCGCGGAGCTCCTCCTCCTGAGCCTTCGCCCGGGCGATGTTCTCTCGCAGCTCCTTCGCCTCGGCCTCGTACGTCTCGCACTGGCCCTTGAGCCGATCCACCTCCGCGGCCATCTTGGGATCGACGGCCGGCGCCCTCCCCGCCTCGATCTCCTCCAGCCGGGAGGTGAGCTCTCGGACCTGCCGCTCGAGCCGCGCCTGGTCCTCCATGAGGATCTTCTTCTCCGCGCCCAGGCTCTCCACCTGCTCGCGGAACAAGGGCATCTCCGCCTGAAGCGTGGCGACGCGCTCCTGGGCCTCCCTCTCACGCTGCCGGGTGGACTGCGCCGCCTCCTGGGCCTCCTTCTCGCGCTGCTGGGCTGCCTGCAGCGCCTCTCGGGCCCCTTCCGCCGCCTGCGCCTGGCGCGCCCGCTCGGCCCGCTCGCTCTCCAGGAGCCGGGTCGTCTCCGAGGCCGAGCTCTCCAGCACCGCCACCCGCCCCTCCAGCCGCACACGCGCCGCCTTCGCCACCGTCAGATCCGACTGCAGGCGCTCACGCTCGGAGTTCAGCGTTGCCCGCTCGGCCTCGATGCGGCTGAGGCGCTCCTTCTCCGCCCGCAGCGTCTCGTTGGCCTGGGCGAGCTCGGCACGGGCAGCCTCCAGGGCCGCAAGCTCCCCCTCGAGCACGCCGATGCGCTCCTGTCTGGCCCGCAGCGCCTCGTTGGCCTGGGTGAGCTCGCCGCGCGTCGACTCCAGGGTGGCGGCACGCTCCGCTTCGAGGCGGCCGTTCCGCTCCTTCTCCGCCTCGAGCTCCTCGCGGGCCTTGGCGATCTCGGCGCGGGCAGCCTCCAGGTCCGCGCGGACGGACTCCAGCGTGGAGCGCTCAGCCTCCAGCGCCGCCTCCGCCGTCGAGGCCCGACCCGCGAAGCGCCGCGCGGACTCGAGCTGGACCGAGAGCAGCTCCACCTGCTCATGCTCGGTGGTGAGGCGAGCCCGGGTGTCGTTGAGCTCGGCGTCGATGTGGGCGAGGTGCAGGTCCCGCTGCTGCAGCAAATGGCTCAGGCGCTGGAGCTCCGCGCCCAGCCGCATCCGCTCGTTGCGCGTGGCCTCGAGCTGGGCCACCCCGGCCAGCAGAGACTGACGCTCCGCCTCCCACGCGGCCTCGCGCTCGCGGGCCTGCTCCTGCTCCCGCGCCCGCGAGGCATCGAGCTCCTCGACGCGCGTGGTGAGCTGCCGGGCGCGCTCCTCCGCCTCCGAGAGCGTCTGCTCCAGCGTGGCCACCCGAGCCCGCTGCTCCTCCAGCGTGGCCCGCTGCTCCCGCGCCGTGCCCTCCACCGAGCTCCGCTCGGCCTCCACGCGCTCCAGCTCCGCCCGCAGCTCCTTCTCCCGGGCCTCGGCCGCCGCCAGGCGCTCCGCGCTCGCGCCACGCTCCTGCTCGACGAGGGCCTTCAGCTCCTCGGTCGCACGCCGCTGCTCCTCCAGCCGCCCGTCGAGCTCCTCCAGCTCAGCGCGCAGCCGGGCGCCCGCCTCGCGCGCGGTGTCCCAGCCGCCCCGGGCCTCCGAGAGCAGGGCCGCGATCTGCTCGCGCTCCCGTTGCTCGGTATCCAGCGCCTCCTGCGTCTGCGCGAGCGAGGCCTCGACAGCTTCGCGCTCCTTCCGCTCCGCCGCGAAGGCCGCACGGAGCTCCGCCAGCCCCGCCTCGCCCTCGGTCCGTCCCAGCCGCTCGGCTTCGAGCTCGCTGCGAACGCCCGCAAGCGACTGCTCGAGCGAAGCACGCCTCTGACGCTCCGTCTCCAGCTCCGCGCGGGCCTCTCCGAGCACCGTCTCCAGCCGCCGCTGCTCCTGCAGCCCCGTATCGATCTCGGTCCGAGCCCGGGCGATGGCCTCCTCGCCCTGCGAGCGCTGCTCCTGCTCCGCCGTGAGCTCCGCGCGAAGCTGGACCAGCATCTCGTCCGCTGCGACGCGCCGCTGTCGCTCCGCACCGAGCGCCGCCTCCGAGGCCGCGAGCGCCTCCACATCCTGCGCGTGCCCGCTCTGCTCCGACTCGAGCCGGGCCCGCACCGCCGCGAGCTCCTCCTCCAGCCGAGCCCGCTCCTTGCGCTCCGCGGCCAGCTCGTCCCGGGTGCTCGCCAGGAACTCGTCGGCCCGGGCCCGCTGCCCCTGCTCTCCGGAGAGCGCGGCCCGGAGCTGCTCCAGCATCGTGTCGACCTGCGTGCGCCGCGCCTGCTCCGCCTCGAGCGCCTCCTCCGACCGGGCACGCAGCTGTCGCTCGCCGTCGAGCTCCGCCTGCAGCTGGGCTACCGCATCTCCCGAGCGAGCACGCTCCCCACGCTCGGTCTCCAGCACCGAGCGGACCTCCGCCAGCTCCGCGTCGAGCCGGGAGCGCTCCCGCTGTGCCATCTCAAGCGCCTCGGCGGTGCGGGCTGCCTCCGCTTCGGAGGAGCCCCGCGCCTCGTGCTCGGCTTCGAGCTCGGCGCGCGCTCGGGTCAGCGCCTGCTCCAGCTCGTCGCGCCGCTGCTGCCCGGCCTCGAGCTCAGCCCGCAGTCCCGCCAGCGCCTGCTCCTGCTCGCTGTGCTGCTGCTGCCCGGCCTCGAGCTCGGCGCGCAGCCCGGTCAGCTCCTGCTCCAGCTCGTCACGCCGTCGCTGCCCGGCCTCGAGCTCGACCCGCGCCTCGGTCAGCGCCTGCTCCAGCTCGTCACGCCGCCGCTGCCCGGCCTCGAGTCCGGCCCGCGCCTCGGTCAGCTCCTGCTCCAGCCCGCCGCGCCGCTGCTGCTCCGCCTCGAGCCCGGCCCGCAACGAGGCAAGCTCCTGTTCCAGCCCAAGGCGCTGCTGCTGCTCCGCCTCGAGTTCCCCGCGCACGGCCTGAAGCGCCGCCTCCGCCTCGGCCACCTGCAGCCGCAGCGCCTCGCGCGCGTCCGCCAACTCCTGGGCGCGCTGCTCGGTATCGGCCAGCGACAGCGCCGTCCGGGTCCGCTCCGACGACTCCTTCTCGGTCAGGGCCCGGAGCTGCTCGAGCTGCTGCTCCAGCGCCTCGCGCGCAGCCGTCTGCCGCGCGAGCTTCACCGCGACAGCCTCCGTCCGCGCCCGCTCCTCCCCCACCGCCTGGGCGAGCCGCTGCGCCCCGAGCTCCCGCTCCGAGTCGAGCGCCTGCCCGAACGCCGCCGCGGCCTTCTCCCGATCCTCCTCCAGGTCCGCCATGCGAGCGCGGGCCTCATCGAGAGCCTCTTCGAGCTTCCCCACCTCCTGGCGCGCCAGCGCCTCGGCGCCCTTGCGCGCCTCCAGCTCCGCCGTCAGCCGGGCGGTGGCCACGCGCGCCGCTTCCAGCTCCGTCTCCAGCCCGCGCAGCTCCGCCTCGCGCGCCGCCAGGCGCTGCTCGGCCTCCTGGCGCGCGGCCTCGGCTGCGCCCCCCCGCTGCCGACCCTCCTCGAGCACCCGCGCCACACGCGCCAGCTCCGCTTCCTTGATCAGCAGCGCGTCCGAGGATGCCTTGGAGGCCTCCTGCACCTGGGCCAGCTCGGCCTTGAGGTGCTCCACCGCGGCGAGCGCCTGCGAGTACTGCTCGGCGATCCGCAGCTCCCGCTCCCGCGCCGCCTCCGCCTGCCGCCGCCGATCCTCGACCTGCTCCTGCGCGCGGTCCGCCGCGAGCCGATCCTTCTCCCGGTCGATCCGCAGGTTCGACAGCTCGTCCTGCAGATCCCGAGCCTCGGCGTACGCCTGGGTCAACCGCTCGCGCGTCTCCTCCAGCGCGGCGGCCACCTCCTCGCGGCGGGCGCGCTCCAGCCGCTGCGCCTCCTGGGCGGCCAGCACCTGCACGCTGGCCTCGGCCTGGACGCGCTGCACCCCTTCCAGCTCCAGCCGCTGCTGCGTCAGGCGCCGCTCGGCGTCCGTCAGCCGCTCCTGGGCCACCTGCAGCTCCAGCTCGCGGCGGCGCAGCTTCGCGGCCAGCTCATCCCGCTCGCGGGTCTGCTCGGGAGTGCCGCGCGCCTGCTCGAGCTGCGCGGTCAGCCGCGCCACGTCCTCGCGAGCCAGCTCCAGCCTGGGCTGGAGCGCCGCCACCTCCGCCTCGCGGTCGGACAGCTCCGCGCGCAGCTTCGTGACGGACTCCTTGAGCTTCCCGGTGCGCTCCTCCCAGGCCCTGGCGCGCTGGGCCACCTCCTCCAGTCGCCCGCGGGTGAAGGCGAGCGGCTCGGGCGGCAGCTGCACCCACGTGGGGTCCACGCTGCGCACCGGCTCCTGGCCCGCCATCACGACGAAGTAGGCCGCCTCGCCGCCGCGGATGAGCGAGCCATCCACCTGCAGGCCCTCCCCGCGCTCGGAGGCGAGCTGGTAGCCCAGCAGCGGGCTCTGGGTGGCCACCTCCACATGCGGGAAGTAGGGCGAGAGCGCATCCAGCAGCTGCCCGTACGTGGGCGGCACGCCCTCCTCCACCTCCATGAGCTGCCACAAGGCCAGGCCGCCGATATTGCGCAGCCCTCCAATGAGGTAGCCCTGCTTCGCCACCAGCCGCGCCAGCTCCGCCATGAGGGCCGGGGCACGCACATAGGGCGCCAGGTCCGCCACCAGCACCGTGTCGAAGCTGCCGGGCTCCAGGTCCTCGAAGACGTTGGGGCGGAAGCGCAGCGTGGGGCCGCCGTGGGCCTTCTGCGCGGCCTCCACCGCCGCCACGTCCGAGTCGCACGCCACCACCACGCGGGCGCCGCGCTCCAGGAGGAAGCGCGCGCTCTCGCCGCCCGTGGAGGCTACCGCGTCCACCTCCAGCACCCGGCGCCGGGCGATGAGGCTCTCCGCGAAGATGTAACGGGGCAGTAGTTCACTGGGCCCCATGCGACGGAATGTAGGATGCATGGGTGTGTAAGGGAGTGGGAGTATAGCCTTCGGGCCCCAGGTCCCAAGGAAAGCGTCAGGGCCTGGAGGCAGGGCCGCACGGACGAACGACAGGAGGGCAGGCGAGATGAGCGACAGGCCACAGCAGGGCTTCGGTTCCCGCGCCATGCGGGCCCTCACGCGGCTGGTGGTGACACTGCTGGTGCTGGCGATGGGGGGCGCGGTGGCGTTCCTGCTCTCCCAGCTCAACGCGCGCACCTTCTCGCTGAGGGTGGAGAGCGACCACCTGGTGGTGCTGAAGGGGCGGATGCTGCCGTGGGGGGCCGCGCCCTACCACCCAGGTGATGCGCGGCAGGCGGACACCTACGCCCCCATCCCCCTGGAGGGGTACGCCGTCCCCGCGAGCCTCCTCTCCCAGCGCTTCACCGAGCGGGACGAGCTGGACCATGCGCTCTTCCCCGTGCTGGAGGCCCTGGCGCGGCCACGCATCGCCTCGGACGAGCCCCAGCGGGTGGAGCGTGGCGTGTACTACCTGCGTCGCGCGGAGCGGCTCTCCGGGCTCTCCGAGGAGCAGCACACCACGCTCGAGCGGATGAAGGCGGAGGTGGCCTACTACCAGGCCCGGCAGAAGCTGGATGACGCGCGCAAGCTCATGGCAGAGGCCATGGCGCAGCTCCGGCTGGCCGCGGAGAGCGACAACCGGCACTCGCGCAGCGCCCACCAGATGCTGACCACGGTGGAGGCCCCCATCGCCGAGTTGGAGGAGTCCCTGCGCAAGGCCGTCCACACGCTGAGCGGGCCCCCCTCGCAAGAGGCCCCGCAGCCCTCCCCTGCCCCCAGCACCCCGCCTCAGGCCCCGACCGAGCCCACCCCTCAAGGGCGCGACGGAGGCCAGGGCCTGCTGCACTGAGTGGTCGCAACCGAGGCCACCGGATCGAGCCCGAGCCTCACCTGGAATCCCTGGAATCCAGCGCTCCTGGAATGCGCCTCGGAGCCGCCTCAGTGGGTGGGATCGGAACACCTCTTGCTGCGGGCCTGACGCATTGCTTCCTTGCGTCAAAAGAAGCGTCCGATAGTGATCGTAGATTGCAAGCGGCGAGCCCACTCAGGCCCAATATCTCGCGTTGACAGGATCCAGGGCCCCCAATACCTTGTGCCCCCCTGCCGCGAACCCACGGGGGGCCGTGGGCCAAGGCAGGAGTCCATAAAACCTCTTTCAGAAGTGCGGCGAGACCCCCTTCGGGATCCGAACGGGAGGGGTTTGTCCTCGCCGTGACTTCACTTGGAGTGAGCCTCTCGTGACCGTCGAGACCCCCGTGAAGCCCGCCTCCTCTGTCATGCCTCCGCCCATGCCGATGCCGCCCGCCGCGCCGTCCGCGGCCGCGACCGAGCTGGCGCCCACGATGATGCGGGTGCGCAAGCGCAACGGCAGCACCGAGCCGGTGGATCTCAACAAGATCGTCCGGGCGGTGAGCCGCTGCTGCGTGGGCCTGCCGCGGGTGGACGCGCTGCGGGTGGCGACCAAGACGATCAGCGGGCTGTACGACGGGGCCACGACGAAGGAGCTGGACAGCCTGTCCATCCAGACGGCGGCGGCGCTCATCGTCGAGGAGCCCGAGTACGCCCGGCTGTCCGCGCGGCTGCTGGCCACGTACATCCAGAAGGAGGTCAGCAACCAGGAGATCCACTCCTTCTCGCAGTCGGTGGCGGCGGGGCACCGGCACGGGCTCATCGCGGACCGGCTGCTGCAGTTCGTGCAGGCCAACGCGCGCAAGCTGAACGCGGCGATCGAGCCGACGCGCAATGACTTGTTCGAGTACTTCGGCCTGCGCACCGTGTACGACCGGTACCTGCTGAAGAACCCGCAGACGCGCGAGGTGCTCGAGACGCCGCAGGACTTCTTCCTGCGGGTGGCGTGCGCGCTGACGGAGACGGCCAAGGACGCCATCGAGCTGTACCGGCTGTTCAGCTCGCTGGAGTACCTGCCCAGCTCGCCCACGCTGTTCAACGCGGGCACGCGCCACGAGCAGCTCAGCAGCTGCTTCCTGCTGGACTCGCCGGCCGACGAGCTGGAGTCCATCTACAAGAAGTACACGGACGCGGCGATGCTCTCGAAGTTCTCGGGCGGCATCGGCGTGGCGTACCACCGGGTGCGGGCGCGCGGCTCGCTGATCCGGTCCACCAACGGGCACTCCAACGGCATCGTCCCGTGGCTGAAGACGCTGGACGCCTCCGTGGCGGCGGTGAACCAGGGCGGCAAGCGCAAGGGCGCGTGCTGCGTGTACCTGGAGACGTGGCACGCGGACATCGAGGACTTCCTGGAGCTGCGGGACAACACGGGCGACGAGGCCCGCCGCACGCACAACCTGAACCTGGCCAACTGGGTGCCGGACCTGTTCATGAAGCGGGTGGAGCAGGACGGCGACTGGTCCCTGTTCGATCCGAAGGCGACGCCGCACCTGACGGACCTGTACGGCGAGGCCTTCGAGCGCGCATACGCCGAGGCGGAGGCGCAGGGGCTGGCGGTGCGCAAGGTGAAGGCCCGGGATCTGTACGCGCGGATCATGAAGACGCTGGCGCAGACGGGCAACGGCTGGATGACGTTCAAGGATACCAGCAACCGCAAGAGCAACCAGACGGCGAAGGACGGCAACGTCATCCACCTGTCCAACCTGTGCACGGAGATCCTCGAGGTGACGAACGCCTCGGAGACGGCGGTGTGCAACCTGGGCTCGCTGAACCTGGGCCGGATGCTGACGGCGGGGAGGTTCGACTTCGAGCGGCTGCGGGTGAACGTGCAGCTGGCCATCCGCCAGCTCGACCGCGTGATTGATCTCAACTACTACCCCATCCCGACGGCGGCGGACTCGAACCGCAAGTGGCGCCCGGTGGGCCTGGGGCTGATGGGGCTGCAGGACGTGTTCTTCCAGCTCCGGCTGCCATTCGACGCGCCCGAGGCCCGCGCGCTGTCGAGGAAGATCTCCGAGGAGATCTACTACGCGGCGCTGAGCACCTCGTGCGAGCTGGCGGAGCAGTACGGGCCGCACGCGGCGTTCCAGGACACGCGGGCGGCGCGCGGCGAGCTCCAGTTCGACGCGTGGGGCGTGGTGCCAGAGGACACGGCGCGCTGGGAGGCGCTGCGCGCGCGCATCCAGCAGGTGGGGCTGCGCAACTCGCTGATGATCGCGATCGCGCCCACCGCGACGATCGCCTCCATCGCGGGCTGCTACGAGTGCATCGAGCCGCAGGTGTCCAACCTCTTCAAGCGCGAGACGCTGTCGGGCGACTTCCTCCAGGTGAACAAGTACCTGGTGCGGGAGCTGCAGGCGCTGGGGCTGTGGAACGAGCCCATGCGCTCCAAGCTGAAGCTGTCGGAGGGCAGCGTGCAGGAGCTCACGGAGCTGCCGGCGGAGCTGAAGGCCATCTACCGGACGGCGTGGGAGATCCCCATGCGCTCGCTGATCGACATGGCGGCGGACCGGGGCGCGTTCATCGACCAGAGCCAGTCGCTGAACCTCTTCGTGGAGGCGCCGAACATCGGGAAGCTGTCCTCGATGTACTTCTACGCGTGGCAGAAGGGGCTGAAGACGACGTACTACCTGCGCTCGCGCCCGGCGACGCGCATCGCCAAGGCCACGGTGGGCACGCACGAGGGGGCAATCCCCATGGCCATGCCGAACATGCCCGCGGCCCACGCGGCCCCGGCGCCGGCGCCCGCGGTGACGGCGGCGCCCGTGTACACGGAGGCCGAGGCGGTGGCCTGCTCGCTGGAGAACCCGGAGCTGTGCGAGGCCTGCCAGTAGGCCCCGTCTCGCTCCCACTCGAGACCTTGGAGTGAGCAGGAGGGGTGAGGACGTCACTCGCCCCTTCTGCTCTGTCTTCCCCACGAACGTGAAACGCAGAGGACGCTGACGATGCTGCTGGACGCTGGGATGAACCTCACGCTGCGCCCGATGGCCTACCCGGTCTTCTTCGAGATGTACCGGAACGCGATCAAGAACACCTGGACGGTGGAGGAGGTGGACTTCTCGACCGACGTGGGGGACCTGCGCTCGAAGATGACGGCCGCGGACCGGCACCTCATCCAGCGCCTCGTCGCCTTCTTCGCCACCGGCGATTCCATCGTGTCGAACAACCTCGTGCTGAACCTCTAC
>JAFGNZ010000042.1 GCA_016926755.1 Myxococcaceae bacterium
ATCCGCGCTCACCGGGCTGCGTCAACCCCGTGAGCCGGCATGGAGGCCGCGGCGCACACGGCAGCCCACGGAACCTGCAGGAGGTCCTGATTTCTCACTCTTGAGCAATAACGAGGTCGAGCCCTGCGGCCGGCAGTACTCATGGGGGCTTCATCCACTACAAGGAGGCGCAGCGCTGGGTCTACTTACTGCGGCTACCAGGGCATCTGCTCGTCGGAGCCGCCAAACGCGGCCGGGAAGCCCTTGTAGTGGGGGAGGTCGTCCTGGATGGGCAGCAGCGCGTGCTGGCACTGCATGTGGGCCGTGGGCTTGAACATCCCCTTGGGCAGCAGCAGCGCCGTCACGCCGCGAATCCCCATGCCCGGCGGCTCGGCGAACACGCGCGTGCCGCACTCCCCGCAGGTGGCGCGCGGGGTGGCCTTCCGCTTCCACATGACAGGCTCGCCCGCGACCAGCCGGGTCGCGGAGATCCGGTACATCGCCACCGGGACGTAGGCGGCGCCGTGCACCGCCTGGCAGTCGTCACAGTGGCAGTAGAGCTGTGCCAGCGGCTCGCCGATGAGCTCCAGCTTGATCGCACCGCAGTTGCACTGAATGGTGGTCATCTCCATGGCCGCTGCTCGCGCTCGAGGGTTAGCGCTGGCGCTCGAGCCAGGTGACGACCTCCGGGCTCGCGCGCTCGCGCAGCGCCACGTCCTGGCTCAGCCGCTCCAGCGTCTGCGCCGTGGCCTGCTGGGCCTCGGTGACCGGGTGCGCCTGCAGCAGCGCCTTCGCCTCCTCGAGCTGCTTGCGGTTCCGCAGCGCCCCCAGCGCCTCCACCACCCGGCGCAGCAACATGGGCGCTCCGCCCGTGCGCCCCACCACGTCCTTCCAGCGCTGCTGCATCACCCCCCACCACGCCTCCCGCCCCGTCCGGTTCCCCAGCAGCCCGCTCAGGTAGATGGTGACGTCCTGCATCTTCACCGCGTCCGTGAAGAACAGCTCCTGCCCGCGCTGCGCCAGCGTCGGGTTCTCGAACGACGCCAGCGCCGATAGGTAGCGCCGCTGCGTCGCCGGATCCGGATCCGTCTTCATCTTCTCCAGCAGCCTGTCGAACAGCGCCGAGTCCCCCGCCCGCGCCACCATGTACACCGCGCTGTCCAGCAGGTTCGGCTCCAGCGCCGCCTTGTCCCCCGCCAGCACCTTCTCCACCCGGGGACGCGCCTCGGCCAGCGCCTGCGCGCTGCGCGACAGCACGCCCACCGCGCGCACCAGCGCCGCGCGCCGCAGCTTCACCCGATCCGTCTCGCCCGGCTTCGGCTCCCACCCGAGCTTCTCCAGCCCCTGCCCCAGCAGCCGCTCCACCCAGCGGCGGAAGCGCTCCTGCTCCTCCCCGTCCACCAGCCGCGCCTCCACGTAGCTCAGCCGCCCCACCAGCTCCTCCAGCACGGCGTCGTCCTCCTCGCCGCCGTAGCGGCTGGCCAGATCCAGGAAGTCCGCCGTCGAGGCCTGCCCCGAGCGCACCAGCGCCCAGCGGTCCGCCAGCAGGGAGATGCGCTCGGAGGGCGCCAGCGCCGCCAGGTTCGACGCCAGCTTCTCCAGCGCCGGCCCGTCGTACGCCACCCGGTAGAAGCCCGTGCTGCCCGCGTTGGCGCACAGCCACCGCACCTCGCCGCTGCCCTCCAGCGTCACCGTGGCCCGCTCCTCGCGCAGCAGGAAGCGCTGCTCGCGCACCCCGCCGCCATCCTCGAAGCGCAGCACCACCGGCACCGGCCAGCGCTCGCCGCTGGACACCCCCGGCTCCGAGTAGAAGCGCCGCTGGTTCAGGCTCACCTTCCGGCCCTCTACCGTCACCGAGATCAGCGGGTAGCCGCTCTGGCCGATCCACGCGTTGGCCAGCTCCACCACCGGCTGCGAGGAGGCCGCCCCCAGCGCCCGCCACAGGTCATCCGCCACCGCGTTGCCGCGCGCGTGCGTCCGCATGTACTGGCGGATGCCCTCGCGGAACGGGCCCTCGCCGAGGAAGCCCTCGATCATCCGCAGCACCGCGCCGCCCTTCTCGTAGGTGATGAGATCGAAGCTCTCGCCCGCCTCGCTCGCGTTGCGCACCTCGCCGTGGATGGGGTGCGTGGAGTTCAGCGCGTCCAGGTGCAGCGCCGCCGCCTTGCCCGCGTCGAAGTCCAGCCACACGCGCCAGTCCGGCCGCCAGCTGTCGACGATCTTGTAGGCCATCCACGTGGCGAACGCCTCGTTCAGCCACAGGTCATCCCACCACACCATCGTCACCCAGTTGCCGAACCACTGGTGCGCCAGCTCGTGCGTCACCACCTCCGCCACCCGCTTCTGCACCGAGAGCGGCGCGGTGGCCGGATCCAACAGCAGCGCCACCTCGCGGTAGGTGATGAGGCCCGCGTTCTCCATGGCGCCGGCCTCGAAGTCCGGGATGCCCACCTGGTCCACCTTGCCGTAGGCGTAGGGCAGCCCGAAGTACTCCTGCAGCCGGGGGAGCGCCGCCAGCGCCGCGTCCTGCCCGAAGCGCGTCAGGTGCGCCTTCTCTGGCAGCGCCCAGGTGCGCACCGGCACCCCGTTCACCTGCTGCTCCGGCGTGCCCACCAGCGGGCCCACCACCAGGGCGATCAGGTAGGTGCTGAGGAGGTCCATCTCCTGGAACTTCACCGTGCGCAGGTTGCCCTCCACGGTGTCCGAGGCGACGGCGCCGTTGGAGAGCGCCACCAGCCCCGGCGTGGCGGGGATCCGCACGGTGATGGCCCAGCGCGCCTTGAAGGAGGGCTCGTCGAAGCAGGGGAAGAGGCGCCGCGCGTCCGCGGCCTCGAACTGGGTGGCCGCCACCTTGCCCGCCAGGTACAGGCCCCGCAGCCCCTCGGTGAAGCGCCCCGTCCACTCCACCTCCAGCGAGGCCGCCCCCACCGGCAGCGGCGCGCCGAAGCGCAGCACCACCGTCTCGCTCTGCTCCACGGGCTGGATGGACACGGGAGTGTGCTGCGCGTTGCCGGCGCGGAGCACCGCCTTGCCCAACTGCAGGGCGATGCCGTGGAGGATGATCTCGTCGGTGGAGGACATCACCTCCAGCTCGAGGGTCTGCGAGCCGGAGAAGGTGTGCGCCTCCATGTCGAGCGTCACCGTGGGCTGGTAGCGGCGGGGGAGGACGGTCCGGGGGAGACGGAAGTTCTTGTCTTCGGTCAGGTGGGCCATAGGGCCCGGAATCTAGCCCCGAGACGGCGCGGGCTCACGGAGATTGGTGACGGCGGGGGGGCTCCCTCCCCTGGGGCTGTCCAGCGCTGGACCTTGAGCCCCCCTTCTTCATCAGAAGGTCCAGGAGAGAGCAAAATCACCCGGCGGTGCGCGCGGTGGGAGGAGGCGGACTCAGGCGAGTCCGTGCTTGCGGAGGGTGGGGCGGGGCCGTACCGTGGCCGGCCCACGCGCCATGGCCGAGCCCTCCTCCCAGCGCGAGCACGAGCGGGTGCTCCAGCTCCTCAAGCGTTACGGCTGGAACGCCACCTCCTTTCAGGTGCTCGAGCAGGGGTTCCGCTACTGGTTCGACGCCAGCGGGGAGGCCTGCGTCGCGTTCGTGGACACGGGCGGGGCCTGGGTGGCGGCTGGCGCGCCCATCGCCCCCGCCGAGCGCCTGGCCGAGGTCGTCTCCGGCTTCGAGGCGGCGGCGCGCTCCGAGGGCCGGCGCGTCTGTTTCTTCGCCACGGAGCGGCGCTTCGCGGAGGCCGCCCCGGTGGAGGCGATGCCCATCGGTGAGCAGCCGACGTGGGAGCCCCGGCGCTGGGAGGAGACGCTGCGCTCCAGCCGCAGCCTGCGCGAGCAGCTCCGGCGGGCGCGGGCCCGGGGCGTCACCGTGCGCCAGGTGGGGCTGGAGGAGCTGAGGGAGCCCGAGCACCCCACGCGCTGGGCGGTGGATCGGCTGCTGGCGCGCTGGCTCGCCTCGCGGCGGATGGCGCCCATGGGCTTCCTGGTGCAGGTGTCTCCCTATGCGTTCGCCGAGGAGCGCCGAGCCTTCGTGGGAGAGCTGGAGGGCGAGGTGGTGTGCTTCCTCTCCGCGGCGCCCGTCTTCGCGCGGGAGGGGTGGCTGCTCCAGCACGTGATTCGCGATCCCCGGGCACCCAACGGCGCCGCGGAGCTGATGATCGACGCGGCCATGCGCGCCGCGGCAGCCGAGGGCAAGCGCTATGTGACGCTGGGGCTGGCGCCGCTCTCCGGCCAGGTTGCGCCGTGGCTCCGAGCCGCGAGGAGCTGGGGCGCGGCGCTGTTCGACTTCGAGGGCCTGCGCGCCTTCAAGGCGAAGCTGAGGCCCCACGCGTGGGATCCCATCCATCTGGCGTGGCCCGTGAGGACGGGGAGCCTGTGGCCCGTGTACGACGCCTTGCGCGCCTTCGCGCGTGGCAGCTTCGTGCGCTTCGGGATCGCCACCGCGCTGCGCCGCCCGGACCTGCTGGTCCGCGTGCTGGCGCTCCTGCTCATCCCCTGGACGGTGCTGCTGGCCCTTCCCCTCAGCGCGCCGCGGTTTCCTTCCGAGACCATTCAGTGGGCGTGGGTGCTGTTCGACGTGGGGCTCACCGGCGCGCTCTTCGCGCTGGTGCGTCACTGGCGCACGTGGCTGGCCGGGCTGCTCGGGGGAGTCATCGCCTTGGACGCCTGCCTGACGAGCTGGCAGGCCGCGGTCTACAACGTGCCGCGCGCGAGCGGGCCGCTCGACTGGGCCATCATCGCGGTCGCGGTGCTGGCTCCGACGACGGCGGCCTGCCTGCTGGGGTGGGCGTG
The DNA here is from genome assembly GCA_016926755.1 of Myxococcaceae bacterium. Taxonomy (GTDB): domain Bacteria; phylum Myxococcota; class Myxococcia; order Myxococcales; family Myxococcaceae; genus Hyalangium. The sequence goes on from JAFGNZ010000042.1 coordinate 4,768, forward strand.
GCGCCACCCGCCACCAGCGCACTAGCGCAGGGAGAGGGGCTCGTCCTCAGGGGGCACGGGCGCGCCGTGATGGGCGTGGAGGAAGACATCCTGTCCGTCGATGCGCGCCACCAGGTGGAGGCTCACCACATAGTCCCGGCGTGCGGGCCAGCCCTGTTCGAGCTCGAACTGCGTGGCCCCCAGGTTGGCCACGGTGCCGAGCTTGCGCCCCTGGCCATCCCTCACGGTCATCCCTTCCCGGAGCTCCCCTGGATCGATCATCACATCCTCCTCTGCCCGCGATGGTGCGGGTGCCTTCCTCCTCTTTGAGAACACGCCTGCCCCCACCGGTCACGCCTTGGGGGGGGGGAGGGGGGCTGGCTGACAGGGAGCACGGCAGCGGGCCCGGTGTTACCTGGAACAGCCAGAAATATTCGTTCATCAAGAAATTCTTGAAGATTGAGTATTTCTACTAAAGCTAGTATTGCTGGGGACTTCACTCCATGTGCGCCTGAGCTCCATGCAGGCGGGTCAGCAGAGGGAGAGTCCCATGCGACGTACGAGTTCAATGACGCCCCTGCTGCGCGCCGCGCTGGCCGTGGGGTTTGTCAGCGCCGCCTTCGCGGCATGCACTGGCGAGGAGGTTGTCGAGGAGGCGGCTCCGGCCGCACAGCCGGCTCCAGTGGCGCCAACGTCCACGCGGGCGCCGCTGGCGTACACGCCGGTCCCCTCGGACTTCCCGAAGATGCTCGGGTGCACCCCGGCGGAGATCGCCCACCCGAACCCGACCGTTCAGGCGAAGAGCCAGAAGCTGTGCGACGCGGCGCACATCGGGCTGTACCAGCTCTCGTTGGACACGACGATCAGCGAGGACCAGCTCAAGCAGCTCGCCGGCTCCATCATGCTGACCACCTTGGAGAAGCTGGCCGTGGCCCGTGAGAGCAGCGGCTCCGATGGAGGCATGCCTCCTCCGTAGGCCGTGTCCTCTGCCCTCCCCTGGATTCCAAGAGCTCTCTTATGCCCTCCTCTTTCTCTTCGCGGTTGCTGCGTAGCACTTCCTGGTGGATGAGTGCCCTGGTGCTGCTGGGCCTCGGCGCGTCGATGCCCGCCGAGGCGGTCTGTCTGGCCACGAACCAGGCCGAGCTGCTGGCGTGCCGCAACGCACGGCTCCCGCAGAACTGGGTCACCTACAATGATCTCACCGACACCACGCCGAATCATCCTGGCGTGTTCGAGTACCGGTACAACTGGATGCTCTGCAAGGGCACCCAGTTCTGTCAGCGGTGGGTGCTGAAGGAGGGCCCGCCGAAGAGGTATGAGGAGGACACGGGGTGCCAGTACAAGATCGTGGGAGACCGGGTGCTGGAGGCGGAGAGCCGCTGCACGCTGGACAACTTCCAGACCCGCCTGGCCGCGGAGAAGTGCAGAGACTACGTGAACTCGGGCCAGTTCTGCCCGTTCAGCGGAGGGTCGCTGAGCGCTGGCACCTCAGGCAACGTCCTGCCCGCCATGCAGCCCGGCAACCCGAACGGCAGCCAGTACCCGTACCCCTCCTGCGCCAATGATCTGACGATGGTCAGCGGGACGCACCCCGACTACCCGGGGGGCAGCCGGAACCTGAGCACGGGCATCGGGCGTTGGGCGACGGAGGACGTCTCGGCGTACAACGGCGCGGACAACGACCTGCCGAACGTGAACACCACCGAGCTGATGCGCGAGCCGCACACGGAGACCATGCGCATCCAGAGTGGGGCGTCGGTGCTGCTGTTCTGGCAGGAGCAGTACTCGAAGGAGGGCAACTGGCGGGTGTCCGTGCGCAACATGCCGAGCGCCCTGCAGAACCCGCTCATCAAGGGCTACATGGAGACCACGGGGCAGACGCCAACCATCACCCACACGGCGTGCTACGCGAACAAGGCGTCCGCCTTCATCCAGGGCTTCAGCAACCCGGCGGGCAATGGGGTGACGGCCACGGCCGCGAACATCGACGTGACGACGGGCAACGCCAGCCCGCAGAACCCCAACACCGTGCAGCAGCTCATCGCGGACCTGCGAGCGGTGGGCTCGGCGCTCAGCCAGCTCAAGTCGGTTCATCAGTGCAATGAGACGCAGGCCCGCTGGCAGAGCTCGTGCGGCGGGATGGGCTCCATGGGCATGATGGGGACGTACGCTCACAGCATGGGCGCCATCGTGGCGCGCGTGCACGGCCTGCAGACGACCCTGAACATCGGCTCGGTGGACAACGCGGGCGGGGGCTCGTCATACCGGAACAACTGCGACCTCATCCCCTGGGTGACGCAGGTGGGCATGAAGTACCTGCTGGCGAGTGTGCCGACCACGAACGGTGAGAACTACATCCGCTGCACCCAGGACGGGGAGCAGGAGTGCCTGTCGGGCAACCAGTGGCGCATGGGGTGGGGCGGTCAAGGCCCGAGGACGGTGGAGTGCAACGACCCCAGCCACCCGGACTACAAGTACCTGTGCAAGAAGTGGTGGTGCGCGGGCCAGCCGGGGATGCCAGCGACGCAGATGTACTCGGGGCGGACCGGCCACCCGGTGGACGTGGCATGGCCGTGGCAGAGCGCGAACTGGCAGTTCTGCCCCAAGGAGGCGGAGTACCAGAAGGGCGTGCAGGACTGCATCGACCAGTACGTGGCGGGGACGAGCAACGACACGGACCTCTGGGGGTGCTTCCAGAGCGTCGCCCAGCTCGTTCATGGTGCGATGGAGGGCGGCGCGGATCACCTGCTCAAGGGGAAGGCGGGCGACACCAAGTACAACGGGTACGAGGTGCTGAGCGGGCTCGACAACCTGGGCAGGCCGAGCTCGTTCGGCTTCCGAGGCATGTACCTCAAGAACATCGCGCCTCCCTACCCGGAGAAGCCGGTGTGGTGTGGCGACGGAGTCTGTGAGTCGGGTAAGGAGACCTCCCAGAGCTGCCCGAGTGATTGCTATGTCCCGCCCGATGGTGGCACGGGTGGCACGGGTGGTACCGGCGGCACGGGCGGCACGGGTGGCACGGGTGGTACCGGCGGCACGGGTGGTACCGGCGGCACGGGTGGTACCGGTGGCACGGGTGGTACCGGTGGTACGGGCGGTACCGGCGGAACGGGCGGTATTGGGAACGATGGCGGCTCCGACGGTGGATTCGATGGCGGCTCCGACGGTGGTCGCCCCTCCGACGCGGGCAGCTAGGGGATACTCTGAGCCGGGCAGGCTGACGGACCGGGCCCTAGGCGTCGTATCGTGAGCCGCCCAGGCCCTTGCCCTCGACATGCACGTCCCCTCCTTGCCTCCCCATCCCCCGGCCCCGAGTGCGCACCGCTCTCGGGCCTGGTGGATCCGTGGAGCAGCCGTCGCGCTCGCGAGCGTGGGCGCCCTGCTGCTCTACGTGTACTGGCTCCGCCCGGAGATGCTGCGCGAGGACAGCGGCATCTCCGTGGATGAGGACACCCTCACCGCGCTCAAGGCCTGTATCGCGCTCGGGGCGTTGGCGCTGTCGCTCTTCGAGGGGATGCGCCGGCTGGGAGGCCGGCCGCTGCGCGCCCGCACGGTTCGGTGGGGCTTCGGGGGGCTGGCCGCGCTGGCAGTGCTCGCCTACTTCAGCTTCGGCGACACCGGCTACCACGCCTTCTACCACCGCTGGGACATCTTCCATTACTACATGGGCTCCAAGTACGCGGCGGAGCTCGGCTACAAGAGCCTCTACGAGTGCACGGCGCGGGCCCAGTCAGAACTCTCGCCGGCCATGGCCGAGGAGGTCGCCGGGCGCAACCTGAGGAACCTGCGCACGGACACCTTCGAGCCCGCGCGGTGGGTCCTGTCCTCGGCGCCCAGGTGTCGCGCGGCCTTCACCGACGCGCGCTGGGCCGCCTTCAAGGCGGACGTGAGCTGGTTCCGCGAGGTGTCCGGCAAGGACTTCTTCAACGAGATGCAGACGGACCACGGCTACAACCCGTCCCCCATGTGGACGGTGCTGGGCCGGGAGGTGGCGCGGCTGGTGGGGCCTGCCTCGGACACCACGCTCAAGGTGCTGGCCTCGGTGGATCTCTTCCTCTTCGCCGGGGTGTTCCTGGCCATCGGGTGGGCGTTCGGCGGGCGCGTGCTGTGCGTATGCCTGATCTTCTGGGGTACCCAGTTCGCCGCGAACGCCTTCTTCACCAGCGGAGGGTTCTCCCGCCAGGGGTGGTTCTTCTTCCTGGTGCTCTCCGCGTGCCTGCTGCGGCGGCGCCGCTATGCGCTGGGGGGCGCGGCGCTGGCGCTCACCAGCCTGCTGCGGCTGTTCCCAGTGCTCTTCGCGCTGCCCCTGGTGGTGGTGGCCGCGGCGCACCGGTGGCGCACCGGTCGGTGGGCGCCTTCCCACCAGCGCTTCTTCGCCGGCTTCCTCGTGGGAGGGCTCCTGCTCGCCAGCACCACCGTGCTCACCCTGGGGCCCCAGGCCTGGCGCGAGTTTGCCGAGCACATCTCCCACCACAGCAGCGCCCCGCTGACGAACCACATGGGGCTGCCCACCCTGCTGTCCGTGAGCGGCGAGGGGCGGATGAAGGTGGTGCCTCGGGAGGGGCCGGATCCTTTCGCGAAGTGGCGGGAGCTGCGCCGGCAGCAGCTCTCGGAGCGCCAGCCGCTCGCTCTGGGGTTGGGCGCGCTCATGCTCGCGGCGACCGGAGTGGCCGCGTGGCGGCGGAGATCGCTCTGGGTCGCCATGTCCCTGGGTGCCGTGCTCGCCGCTTCCCTGCTGCAGCTCACCAACTACTACTACTCGTTCCTGCTGGTGCCGTGCCTGCTCGCGGCGGCCTCCCGGTCCGTCGAGCGCGTGGCCTTCATGGCCAGCGCGGCCAGCGCCTTCCTCGTCCTCTGGCCCAAGGCCTCGTACTACTACGATGACCGCTACGTGGCGCAGACGGTCATCTTCCTGCTCCCGCTCGGAGCGCTGGTGGCGGCGCTCTGGCCGCGGCGGCGGCGGCGGCCATCCCTGCCGGTGCAGGAGGACGTGAGGACGGGCGCGGTGGAGCCTCCGGCGATGGCCGCTCAGCTCGACAAGGGCTCCTGAGCCTCAAGGTGCGCGGCCTCCCATTCGGGAGAGCGCTGGCTCAGCGGGCGCGCTTGCGCGCAATGCGCGGAGGTTCGCCCAGCTCGCCCAGCAATCGCTCGGCCCGCTTCCGGCTGTCGGCGCTCGCGCGCTTGGAGCGGAGGAGCCTGGAGAGCAGCCGCCTGGCGCCCGCGGCATCCTTCAGCGGACCGGACTGGAGCATGGCCATGTCGAGCAGCGCATCGCCATCGCCCAGGGCCACGGCCTTCTCGAACCACCGCAGGGCCAGCCGCAGGCGCCCCTCGTCACGGTAGATGGCCCCGATGTTGGTAGCCGCCGCGGCCTTCCCCTGTTGCGCGGCCTGCCGGTACCAGTGCATGGCCTGCGTGCGCGAGGCCCGGACACCCTGGCCCGTGTCGTAGAGGTAGCCGACGCTCATCTGCGCGCCGGTGTCGCCCGCCTTCGCGGCCTCGAGGAAGAGGCCAAAGGCCTCCTCGAGTCGCCCCTTCTCCATCAGGCGCTTCGCCTTGTGGAGCTGCTCGTCCGCCGAGGCGCTTACCGTGGGCCGTCGATCTCTGGGTGCCATCTCAGCCCGGAGTCTGGCACATCGAGGCCCTCTCGCGCGCCTGTGCGGCGGCTCAGCCCGGCTGACAGACCTGGCGCAGGATGTCCAGGGACTCCAGCGCCTTGCCCGCGCCGATCACCACCGCCGAGAGCGGATCCTCCGCCAGGAACACCGGCAGGCCCGTCTCCTCGCGCAGCAGCGTGTCCAGGTTCTTCAAGAGCGCGCCACCGCCGGCCAGGACGATGCCGCGGTCGGCGATGTCTCCGGCCAGCTCCGGCGGCGTGCGCTCCAGCGTCAGCTTCACCGCCTCGACGATGCCGTTCACCGGCTCGGCCAGCGCGTCCCGCACCTCGTCGCTGCTCACCGTCAGCGTGCGCGGCACGCCCGCCACGAGATCGCGCCCCTTGATCTCCATGGTCATCACTTCGTCCGTCGGGTACGCCGTGCCGATGCCCATCTTGATGGCCTCGGCCGTCCGCTCGCCGATGAGCAGGTTGTACTTGCGCTTGACGTACTGGATGATCGCCTCGTCCAGCTTGTCGCCGCCGATGCGCACGCTCTTGGCGAAGACGATGCCCGCCAGGCTGATGACCGCCACGTCGGAGGTGCCGCCGCCGATGTCGACGATCATGTTCCCGCTGGGCTCCGTCACCGGCAGCCCCGCGCCGATCGCCGCCGCCATGGGCTGTTCGATCAGGTACACCTCGCGCGCGCCCGCGTTGGCCGCCGCCTCGCGCACCGCGCGCCGCTCCACCTCCGTGATGCCCGAGGGGATGCCGATGATGATGCGCGGGTTGACGAGCGTCTTGCGGTTGTGGGCGCTCTGGATGAAGTAGCGCAGCATCGCCGCAGTGATCTCGAAGTCGGCGATGACGCCGTCCTTCATGGGGCGGATGGCCACGATGTTGCCCGGGGTACGCCCGAGCATCTCCTTGGCC
>JAFGNZ010000278.1 GCA_016926755.1 Myxococcaceae bacterium
CCACTTCGTCCACCGCCATGGCTTCACCCACATGAAGCTCATCCCCACCGAAGAGTACATCCGGGATCCGCTCCGCCTGGGCCCACCAGCAGTACCCTCACCAGACGCCTCCTGACGCTCACTCAGGAGGGTGGCGTGTCTCCGAGTCCCCAGTTGCCCCTCCCGATCTCCCGATGAGGGCTGACGGGCCCGGGAGGGCGTGATGGAGACGGGCGCCGAGACAGGGGAAGTCCCCCGAGAGCACCCGCTACATCAGGCTCTCCAGCACCTCCACGAAGCTGCGCGCGCCCCGGGCGCAGTGCGGCTCACGAGGAGGCACGGCCTCGCGCTCGGCACGCTCGGGCGGTGGGGAGGAGGGCGCCGTGGCAGTCATGGGGCTCTCGGAAGCAGTCGTCACCTCCGAGAGAGACACCGGCAACGGGAGCACCGTTCCGGGCAGCCCGGACTCCGCCACCCAGGCCGGGCCGACGGAGCGGGGGTGAGCCTCCTGCGCGCTCTCCCCGCTCTTGCGAGCTCCTGGCTCACAGGGCGCCGTCGTGGACGCGGAGCACACCTCGTTCTCCACGAGACAACCTGGCGCGAGAGCGGAGCGGTGGGCAGTGGGTAGGATGGGCCTCAAGGGGGGCTCCTTCGTCACGAGAAGACAAAGGAGTAACCCTTCGGTCCGACACCGGAAGTGGTGGGAGTGCCGCCGCGCGTCACATCTCGGGTGGCGGAGTAGGGCAGTGGACGTTGTCGGGACAGCGCTTCTCGGACCTGGGTATGCAGATGCCGCAGCAGTCCATCTCCTGGGGACCGCAGCGGGAGCAGGGCCCACAGTCGATCAGCCGGCCACACCCATCGCTCACCTGGCCGCAACGTCTTCCACCCGACGAACAGGTGAGCGGCTGGCACACGCAGCGCCCCTCCACGCATTGCTCCCGCGGGCCGCAGGAGGCACAGCCGGGCGCCCCCGCGTCCGGGCGAGCCTCGGGGGCAGGCATGCCCGGGTCCTGCCGCGCGGGCCTCGCCGGTGTCGGTTCAAGCGCCGCGGGCATGACGGCCTCGCCCTGCCCTGACTTGCAGGCCACGAGCATCACCGCGCCCACCACCCGCGCCCACCAGCGGATGCTCCGGATCATCGTCAGGCCTGCCTGGGCCATCACGCTCCTGCCCTTCACTGTGAGAGTGTCCCCGATGCTAGGGTTCGTCCGCCCGCGCGTCCACGTCACGGACGGGCATGAACTGGCGCCCCCGCTCGGGAACCGGTAGACGCACAGGCAGGCAGACCGCCGGGTCGTCGCTTCCTCACATACCAGCATTCCCCTGGGACCCGACTCTGTGTCACCTTCTTCCCGGGCGGCGGTCTGCTTCCGCCTTCGCCCTGGAGGGAGCCCCCCTCGAGGAGGATCCGGCTCGTGATGCAACTCGGCAAGTACCAGTTGGTCCGCAAGCTCGCCACGGGCGGCATGGCCGAGGTGTTCCTCGCCAAGGCCGTCGGCCCCGGGGGCTTCGAGAAGACGCTGGTGCTCAAGCGCATCCTCCCGCACCTGGCCGAGGATCCCGCCTTCGTGGAGATGTTCCTCGGCGAGGCCAAGCTGGCCGCCCAGCTCAACCACCCCAACATCGTCCAGATCTTCGACTTCGGCGAGGCAGACGGCGAGTACTTCCTGGCCATGGAGTACATCGACGGGCCCAACCTGCGCGTGCTCGTGAAGAAGGCGCGCGCGGCCGGGCTGGAGCTGCCCCCCGCGCTGTGCGCCCGGCTCATCGCCTCGGCCTGCGAGGGGCTGGCCTTCGCCCACGAGTTCACCGACCCGGAGACGGGCCAGCCGCTGGGGCTCATCCACCGCGACATCAGCCCGGACAACATCCTGGTGTCGCGCCAGGGCGCGGTGAAGGTGGTGGACTTCGGCATCGCCAAGGCCGCCGGCCAGAGCCACAAGACGCAGACGGGCATGGTGAAGGGCAAGCTGGCGTACATGCCGCCCGAGCAGGTGCGGGCCAAGGCCCTGGACCGGCGGGTGGATGTCTACGCGCTCGGCGTCGTGCTCTACGAGCTGCTCACCGCCCAGAAGCCGTACGACGCGCCCACGGATGCCAGCCTCATGCAGGCCATCCTCTTCGAGCCGCAGGTGCCCGCGGCGCAGCACCGGCCGGACCTGCCCGAGCCCCTCAACCGCATCCTCGATCGCGCGCTGGCCAAGGATCGCGAGCAGCGCTACCCGGACTGCCTCGCGCTCTCGGCGGAGCTGGAGGAGTTCATCCTCTCCGTGGGCAAGCCCGTGACGACCCAGCAGATCGTCCAGCTCGTCTCGCAAGTCTCTCCCAGCGGCGATTCGCCGATGCCCACGCCCCAGGGGGGCACGTCGCGCAGCGGCTCGCGGGCCTCTGGCACGCCGGTCCACACGCCCGCCCCGAGCCACGTCGGGACAGGCTCGGGGACTCGGTTCCGCAGCGACGTGCGCCCGGCGCAGGCGCCGAGGACCGGGGACATGGCGGCCCCCATGGAGCCCCCCCCGGAAGAGGCGCCCGTGAAGACGATGGCGCTCCCCACCACCGGGACGCAGGCGGCGAAGGCGGAGGCGGAGGCCCCCGTCGTCCCCGGCCCGCAGCGCCGGTGGCTGCCGGCGGCCGTGGGAGCCGTGCTCCTCCTCGCGGGTGGAGGCGTCATCCTCTGGCGGACCCGCGCGGACTCCGGCCCCCCGCCCACCCCCATCGTCCTGGAGCAGCCGCCCCGGCAGGAGGCACCGAAGCCGCCGCCCGA
>JAFGNZ010000279.1 GCA_016926755.1 Myxococcaceae bacterium
CATCCGTGATCAGCTTGCTGCTTCAACCCGCCTGCGACTATCGGGGACTGCGGCATGCCCGTGGTCCATATATTCAGCAGGAGGTCCCCTTTCAAGGCCGGAGCCGTGGTTGAGCGTCCGTGAACAGCGCCCTGGCCCGCTCATTGGCATCACTCGACTTGAGCACCCGATCGATCGACTGGACGAGCTCCACCACGGAGAAGCCGACGGCCACTCGGAAATCCACTCGATCGAAGTTGGTTTCGCGAGTGCCAACGAGGAGCGCCCCCGTCAGCCCAAACCCATTGACGGCCGCCCCGATGGCGAAGCCCGTGCTCTTCTTCTCGACTTCGACACCCTCCGTGATGATGGACTCCTTCACTTGATAGGTCGCCGCGGGGATCAGGCCCACCGAGAAGTACCGGCGCCAATACCGTGTCCCCCACGGGATCTTGTACATGAGCGCAGGGTTGGCGGAGAGCGAGAACTCCCCCGCGTTGGTATAGACAGGGAACAACGTCGCAACATCCAGAGCGCCCTCGAGGAAGCCGGGCCGCGGCTCCTCCTTGTAGGAGAAGATGAAGTGAGCGCTGTCCACTTCGACCGGCTCCCCCTGCTCCGAGGACTGGAACAACACCACCGTCACGCGAACCCGATCATGGTATTTCAGGCTGCTGGCATACTGCCTGAAGGGGATGGTCAACGTGTAGCCGTTATAGTTTGGAACGTAGACGACATTGCCGTCCTTGAAGTCGCTGTATCCCTTGATGGGGTGCTCGCTGACGCTGTCCTCGAAGACATGACCAATCGTCACTCGGACCTGAATCCAGCTCGGGGCCAGCGACTTCCTGGCCCCCGCCGGAGTCAGCTCCTCGCTCACCACCACCACGGAGTCATTGCCCTGGATGTCGGGGACGGCGTAAGGGTAGTTGTCGAGCTTCAGCGTGGACGCCTGGGACTGGCAGAAGCGATTGTAATCATACTTGCTGTCCCACCGTGACTCATGCGTTGGGATGCATGAGTTCACCCCATCCCTTTGCAGATAGAGCGTTGCCCTCACGGGGGGGACGGCCGTGGAGCCGGCGGGAGGTGGCGGCTGCTCCGCCTGCAGCTCGAGAGCAAGACTCACGTAGGGGAACAGACACGCCCAGAGGAAGAGGAGAGATCGAGCCATGACAGGTGTTCTTTCGCGCGCGACAAACGCTGGGACGTCAACGTAACAATGCCACGCGAACGTTACTCTCCTGGCATCTCGAAAGGCCAGGGACTTGTCGTCGGGCGAATGGGCCCACCGAAGAGGTCGCGTGGCAGACGGCCCAGCGAGGCCGCGCCGGAGACCTGACGAGTCCTCGAGTCGTCCGCTCGGGTGAGGCCGCCGCGGCGCCAGGAGTCCTCGGGATCCCTGGGCCCTCGGGGGGACTGAGGACCTGCCGGGACAGGTCGATTCGGTCCAACTTGATGGGTTGAGAAGTTGATAAGCCCGTGTCCCGTCGTGTAAGCCCCTCCGCTGTCCCTCAGGGAGGACGGCATGCCGGAGTTGGTGTTCTTTCGTCGTGGCGAGGAAGTGCTCAGGGTCGGGGTGGACAAGGAGCGGGTGGTGCTCGGCCGCGGGGAGCGGTGCGACGTCGTCATCCCTGATCCCGACGTGAGCCGCCAGCACGTGGCGCTCGTGTACGACGGGACGCGCTGCACGCTGGAGGATCTGTCCGGCAAGGGCACGCTCGTGGCCGGCAAGGCGATGAAGCACGGGGAGCTGTCGGACGGGGCGGACATCACCCTGGGCCAGTGGCGCGCGGTGTTCCGAGAGCGCGGCGGCAGTGAGGCCGAGGGGCCCACCGGCGTGGGCCGCCGCACCGACGTCCAGGCGAAGGATCCCCAGGACGAGGAGGGGCAGCCCGCCCAGGTGCGAGTGAAGCAGGGCGCCACCGAGCTGCTCCACGAGATCACCACCGAGAGCTTCACCATCGGCAAGGATCCCTCCAACGCCCTCGTCGTCCAGGATCGCTTCATCTCCAGCCGGCACCTCAAGGTGACGCGGCGGGAGGGCCTCTTCCACGTGCTGGACATGAACTCCACCAACGGCACGTTCCTGGGCAGCGTGCGCATCTTCGATGTGGAGGTGCCGCTGCACACCACCGTGCGCGTGGGCGAGACGGAGCTCACCTTCGAGCCGCAGTCCCAGTCCCGACAGGACGCGTCCTTCCACGGGCTCATCGGCAATGATCCGTCCGTGCGCAACCTGGTGGAGCTGATCGAGCGGGTGGCCCCCTCCTCCGCCGCCGTGGCCATCCTCGGGGAGTCCGGCACCGGCAAGGAGCTGGTGGCCAGGGCGCTCCACACCTGCTCCACGCGCGCGGACAAGCCCTTCATCCCCGTCAACTGCGCCGCCATCTCCAAGGATCTGATCGAGAGCGAGCTGTTCGGCCACGAGAAGGGCGCCTTCACCGGGGCGCAGGCCTCGCGCCGGGGCGCCTTCGAGGAGGCCCACGGGGGCACCCTCTTCCTGGATGAGATCGGCGAGCTGTCGCTGGGCCTGCAGGCCAAGCTGCTGCGCGCGCTGGAGAGCGGGGAGATCAAGCGCGTGGGCGCCAGCCGCCCCGCCCACGTGGACGTGCGCATCATCGCCGCGACGAACCGCGATCTGCTGGGGGACTCGCGAGAGGGCCGCTTCCGCGAGGATCTCTACTACCGGCTGTGCGTCATCCCCCTGGTGCTGCCGCCGCTGCGCAACCGCAAGGGGGACATCTCGACGCTCGCCGAGCACTTCGTGCGCACCTACGCCCCGCGAGGCCAGGCGGTGAAGCTCACCCCCGCCACCGTGGACAAGCTCCAGCAGCACGCCTGGCCGGGCAACATCCGCGAGCTGCGCAACGTGGTGCACCGCGCCCTGCTGCTGCGCAAGGGCCCCAGGATCGACGCCACGGACATCAGCTTCGACCAGGAGTACAGCCGCGGGCCGATGGGCGGCGCCGGGCTCTCGCTCGAGATGCCGGTGGGCATGACGCTGGAGCAGATGATGCAGCAGCTGGAGCGGCAGATCATCGAGAGCACCTTGCGCCGCTACAACAGCCGGGAGCGCACGGCCAAGGAGCTGGGCCTGGCACGCTCCACCCTCTTCAAGCGTCTGAGGGAATGGGGCATCACCAAGAACGAGGACGAGGGCGAGTAGGCCTCCCACCGACATCACGCGGTACGGGAGGGGACAGATCCTTTGAGCCCCTCATGCGTTCCATGCCCCAAGCCCCTTATGCGGGGGCCCGAGGAGGCATGTCATGGTCGCCGGTGTCGCCGGGCTCCCCCCCATCTCGCAGCTTTACCGTCAACATCGTACACGGGCGCTGGCCGTGGCACGGCGGATTGTGGGAGACGCCGATGACGCGGAGGATGTGGTGCAGGATGTGTTCACGCGGTTGGCGCGCAAGCCCGAGGGCTTCAGCGGGCGGGCGGCGTGGACCACGTGGCTGCACCGGGTGATGGTGAACAGCAGCATCAACTGGCTGCGCGCGCGCAAGCGCCGGGAGCGGCTAAGCCACGAGCCGCAGGAGCCCGCCTCGCCGGAGACGCAGGCGGTGGGCGAGGAGATGCACCGGCACTTCGGGGAAGCGCTCAAGGAGGTCAGCGAGCTGCAGCGCCAGGTGCTGTGGCTGCGCGAGGTGCGCGGCTTCAGCTACCCGGAGATCGCCCAGGTGCTGCGCATCCCCGAGGGCACGGTGAAGAGCTCGCTGCACCGCGGGCGCGTGCGCGCGCTGGAGGTGCTGGAGGAGCGCGGGCAGCGCCCGTGAGAGGAGCCGCCTCTGCGCGCTTCGAGCGTGCCCCTCCAGCGGCGGCCCCAGGCATGGCGTGCGCTGGCCCTCGGTTCGGGCCGGGCTGGCGGCGTTCACGCTTGGCAGGCTGGAGCGCGCTACGGCGCGGGGATGGTCACCGGGACGGCGGCGGTGTTGTTGTCGAGCGTCGCCTCCTGGAAGGCGCGGCCGGGGTTGAGGGTGACCTGGAGCTGGTAGTCGCCCGGGGCCACGTCCGTGATGTCCAGCCACTGGCAGTCCAGCGTGTTGCCGTAGAGATCCGACCAGCCGCGCTGGATGCCCTGGTTGTCGCAGTTGAACTCCTTGGAGCACGGCACGTCCGGCCCGGAGACGATGCGCTGGGTGTCCTCCATGCAGTAGGCCTGCTTGCGGCCGGTGAGCACCGTGCGTCCCTGCATGTCCAGCAGGGCATAGGTGGCGAAGCCGCTGAAGTGGAAGTGCCCGTGGCAGGGGGAGAAGCTGAAGAGATCCGGGCGGTCCGCCGGGGGCGGCACCGTCAGGGTGGCGTGGCCCTGGTTCACCGCCTCCACGCTGAAGCGCAGCACGCGGCGCGCGCCCGTCCCCGTCACGCACTCCTCCACCCTGGCGCAGGAGTTCTCCGTCACGAAGACGGTGTCGAAGAGGATCTCGTCCTTCAGCCGGTTCGCATCCACGATCATGTCCGGCAGCGGCTGGTCCACCGGGTGGCACGTGCAGTCCGAGCCACAGAACTCCGAGGGCCCGCAGGCCGGCGAGCACGCGGGGCGCAGGTTGTCGCAGGCCGCGAAGGTCTCGCACTGTCCCGTCGAGGGGACGCACAGCGTGTCATTCGGGCAGAAGCCGCACTGCCCACCGCACCCGTCGTCTCCGCACACCTTGCCATCACACTGCGGGAAGCACGGGCTGGGCAGGCACCGCCCCTTCATACAGGCCTGCCCATCCGAACAGACGCCGCAGTTGCCGCCGCAGCCGTCGCTCCCGCCGCAGTACACCCCGTCGCACTTCGGCACGCAGCCCTCCGCGGCGAAGCGGACCTTCAGCGTGAAGGGGCCCGACTGGGTGGAGTCGAAGCCGTCGACGATGAGGTAGTAGGTGCCCGGCTCCAGCACCACGGTGATGCGCGAGCCGTAGTCGCCCGGCGGGGAGGAGTCGTCGCTGCACCCGAGCGTCCGCGCCGGCGTGTTGTCGAGGCAGTCGGCCCCGCCGTCTTCGCCCCGCTGCTTGCGCAGGTGGAGCACCGTGTCATAGCCGGAGACGCGCGCCTCCATGCCGGTCCGCTCGGTGATGGTGAAGGTGTACACGGTCTCCACGGCCGTGCTGGTGCGGTTGCAGGAGGGCACCACCTGGTGGAGCCCTTCGGAGCTGTTGCCCTCGATGGAGTGATCGCCCAGCAGCGGCGTGCCGCTGGCCAGCAGCGGCAGCGGGGAGCGGCACGTCCCCGGCTGCGTCTCGGGCCGGCACTGGAAGAGCGTCTGCGCGCAGCCCTGGCCCGCGGCACAGGTGCCGCACTGTCCGCCGCACCCATCGGCCCCACACTCCTTGCCCGTGCAGTCGGGGTTGCAGGTGGACATGCACACGGCGCAGGCGCCCGTGGGCGTGTGCTGGCAGGTCCGCGCCTCCTCGTCACAGGCATCCGCGGTGCACTCCGCGCCGTCATCGCACGGCGCCCTGCCGGGGACGCACTGGCCCGCGGCGTAGCGCTCCTCCCCATTGCAGTAGACGCCGTCGGAGCAGCTCACCTCCACCTTCGCCTCGAAGGCGCCCTCGAAGGCCTTGCCCTTGTGCTCGGGAGTCCAGCCCAGCACGTGGAGGCCAGGCCAGCCCGGCGCGGAGAGATCCCCGACGAAGGTGGCCTCCTCCCCGGGCTTCGCATTCTTCAGGAGCTCGAGAGGCCGGCCGCTCCAGCCCTCCTGCGCCCGGGGGACCAACGTCACCTCTCCGATCTTCCACGTCGCGGTGCCCGTGTTCAGCACCGGCAGGGACACCTTCCCGGTCCCCCCCGGCGCCACTCGCGGCGCGACAGCGGGCTCCGTCCAGGAGGCCACGTAGGTCTCCTCATCATCACAACCGCCCAGCAGGAATGCGACGGCTCCCAGCACGCACAGGCTCTTGCGCAAAGTGTCCCCCTCCTCAGAGGTCCCCCCCAGGTTCGCTCGGGGCCGGGGTCTTTGTCACGAGGGCTCGTCGAGTTCCGCGCCCCCCTGAACGCGGCCCGGCCGGGGCTGATACGCTGCGCCCATGCGCATGGCCTCCGCCCCGCTCCCTTCGACTCCCAGCGCCGAGCAGACCGAGAAGGCTCGCACCCTCATCACGCGGCTGCTGGCCAACCTGGAGAAGGCCATCCGCGGCAAGCGCGAGGCGCTCGAGCTGCTGCTCTGCTGCGTCGCGGCGGGCGGGCACGTGCTGCTGGAGGACGTGCCCGGCACGGGGAAGACGACGCTGGCGAAGGCGCTGGCGCTCAGCATCGGCGGTCTGTTCAAACGTGTGCAGTTCACCCCGGACCTGCTGCCCTCGGACATCGTCGGCACCTCGCTGTTCAATCCCCAGGACGGCACCTTCCGGTTCAAGGCCGGCCCCATCTTCGCGAACGTGCTGATCGCGGACGAGATCAACCGCGCCTCGCCGCGGACGCAGTCCGCGCTCCTGGAGGGGCTCTCCGAGCAGCAGGTGACGGTGGACGGGGAGACGCGCTCGCTGCCCTCGCCCTTCCTGTGCATCGCCACGCAGAACCCGGTGGAGTTCCACGGCACCTATCCGCTGCCGGAGGCCTCGCTGGATCGCTTCGCCGCGCAGCTCTCGCTGGGCTATCCGCCCGAGGCGGAGGAGCGCTCCCTCCTCACGGAGCAGCGAGGCCCGCCGCCCGTGGCCTCGCTCGAGCCGGTGTGCACGCTGGAGGAGGTGGTGGCGCTGCAGCGGGCGGTGGAGGAGGTGCGGATGGAGGGCTCCGTGGCGGACTACCTGCTGCGCGTCATCCACGCGACGCGGAGCCACGCCAGCGTGCGGCTGGGGGTGTCCACGCGCGGGGCGCTGGTGTACGCGCGCATGGCCCGGGCCCGCGCGCTGGCCCAGGGCCGGGACTTCGTGCTGCCGGAGGATCTGAAGGCGCTGGCGGTGCCCGTGCTGACGCACCGGCTGGTGCTGGACACCCGGGCGCGCTACGCCGGCACGGACAAGCAGGTGCTCACCCGGGAGCTCGTCGCCGCCGTCCCCGTCCCCCGCTGATTCAGTATGCTGACAGGGCTATGGCTCTCCCCACTCCAGCCGCGGCTCTCGCCGATCCAGCCCCGCCCACGCCCGGAGCCGTCACGCTCCCCGGCTCGCGGCTCGACTCGGTGGATCTGCTGCGCGGCGCTGTCATGGTGCTCATGGCGCTGGACCATGTGCGCGACTACTTCACGGAGCTCCGCGTCGGGTCGCTGGCCATTTCGCACCTGGACCCGGCCCTCTTCCTGACCCGGTGGGTGACGCACTTCTGCGCGCCGGCCTTTGTCTTCCTCGCCGGCGTGGCCGCCTTCCTCTCCTCCACTCGCGGCAAGTCCCGCCCCGCGCTCAGCCGCTTCCTGCTGACGCGTGGCGTGTGGCTCGTCATCCTGGAGCTCACCGTGGTCCGGCTCGGCTGGACCTTCAACTTCGACTACAGCGTCACGGGCTTGGGCGTCATCTGGGCCCTCGGCTGGTCCATGGTCTTCATGGCCGGCCTCGTCTTCCTGCCGCGCTCCGCCATCGCCGCCGTGGGGCTGGCCCTCATCTTCGGCCACAACCTCCTGGACGGGATCGGGCTGCAGACCTCGGCGCCAACGCTCATGGGGGCCGGCTGGCGGGACTGGGTGTGGAGCCTCCTGCACGTCCGGAAGCTCCCCGTCGTCTATCCGCTCATTCCCTGGGTGGGCGTGATGGCCGCGGGCCATGCCTTCGGCCCGCTGCTGCTGGACACCGCCTGGCGGCGCCGCTGGCTCCCGTGGCTGGGCCTGGGCCTGTTCGCGGCCTTTCTCCTGCTGCGAGCCACCCAGCTCTATGGCGAGCCCCGGCCCTGGGAGGCCCAGCCGACGCTGCTCTCCACCGTGCTGGCCTTCCTCGACACGACGAAGTACCCGCCCTCGCTGCTCTACCTGTTGATGACGCTCGGGCCGTCCCTGCTGGGCCTCGCGCTGTTCGAGCGCGTCTCGGGGCCCGTCGCCCGCTTCTTCATCACCTTCGGGCGCGTGCCCCTCTTCTATTACCTGCTGCACCTGTACCTCATCCACGGGCTGGCGCTCGTCGTTGGAGTACTCAGCGGCTACGAGGCCCGGCAGTTCCTCGTCTTCTTCCGCCAGTTCCCCAAGGACTACGGCTTCAGCCTGCCGGGGGTGTACGTCGTCTGGGGGCTCGTGGTGCTGGCCTTGTACCCGGCGTGCCGGTGGTTCGCCGGGATCAAGGCGCGCCGCAAGGACGCCTGGCTCAGCTATCTCTGAGGCGGAGCGGCGCCGGGGCGCTGTCGGCTTGCGGACGGACTTCTCTCCGGAACGTCCGGAACCCTGCGCCTGCCCGCCCGTCGTGCTCTGGCCCGCGGGGGCCCGTGCTGTGCTCCACCGCGTCCTCGCACCCGATGCGGCGCCGCACCGCCTCTTGGAGGGAGCCGTGCCTGACTTCACTCACCGCCGGCCGCAGCCCTGGCCCATCCGCCTCCTGCACTGGGCCAACGTGCCGTTCCTGGTCATCATGGCGGGCAGTGGCCTGCGGATCCTCGCGGCCTACCCGATGATGGGGCCTCAGGGGCAGCCCTACGCCGCCTATCCCTTCCAGGGGACGCCGCCCCCCGAGTGGATGCAGCTCGGCCAGTGGCTGGCGGGAGGACGGCACTGGCACTTCGCCTTCGCCTGGCTGTTCGTGATCAACGGGCTGGCCTACGGGCTCTACCTCGCCCTGAGCGGCGAGTGGCGCCGCCGCCTGTTCCTGCCCCGGCGCGACGCGCGCAACGCGCTGGGCACGCTCGCGTACTACCTGCGCCTGCGCCGACAGCCCCCGCCGCAGGAGCTCTACAACGGCCTCCAGCGAATGGCGTACACCGGCACCCTGCTGCTCGCCCTCGTCGTGGTGCTCACGGGCCTGGTCCTCTACAAGCCCGTGCAGCTCGGGTGGCTGGCGGCCCTCTTCGGGGGGTACGATCCCGCGCGCCTCATTCACCTGGGCACCCTGGTGCTGCTGGCGCTCTTCACCGTGGGGCACGTGATCATGGTGGCGCTCCACCCCCGCTCCCTCGGGGAGATGGTGACCGGAGGACGGCCCCATGCGTGACGCGGGCGGCTTCACCCGGCGCTCGTTGCTGCTGGGCGCGGCGGCCCTCACCGCCAGCGCGTGCGACAGCTCCCGCCCCCACGCGGGCTTCCTCGGCGCCATGGAGCGCTTCAACCTGCGCTTTCAGCGGGCGCTCTTCGATCCAGCGCGGCTCGCCCCCGAGCTGCCGGCCGAGGCGGCCACACCGCCCGGCGCCTTCCCGCAGTACTACATCTCCAGCACGATCCCGGTGGCGCCCGCTGGCTGGGCCCTTCAGGTAGGGGGCATGGTGGCACGGCCGCAAGTGCTGACGCTGGAGGAGCTGCGCCTCATGCCTCGCACGGAGTACCGCATCCGCCACCACTGCGTGGAGGGCTGGAGCGCGGTGGCCTCCTGGCATGGCGTCGCGGTGCGGGAGCTGGCGCGGCGGGTGGGCGCCGATCCGCGTGCCGGCTACGTGGAGTTTCGCTCGTTCGACGAGGGCTATTGGTCCTCATGGGACGCGCCGAGCGCCCTGCACCCGCAGACGATCCTCGCGTACGGGATGAACGGTGAGCCGCTGATTCCGGCTCACGGCGCGCCGCTGCGGCTCTACTCGGGGGTGAAGCTCGGCTACAAGATGGTGAAGTACCTCACCGCGGTGAACTTCCTGCCCGAGCCCAGCGGCGGCTACTGGGAGGACCGCGGCTACGAATGGTTCGCCGGCGTCTGAAGGAATCCGGCCACCAGCCCCCGACCGTTCCTCGCCGGCGCCGTTTCCAAGATCTGGCCCCCCTGTAGGCTCCGTGGGCTGGCGTGTACACCGCAAACCTGATGACGGCTCACGGGTTTGACGCAGCCCGGCGAGCACGGATGCCTCCGGGGACACGAAAGCTCCAGTCCCAACATCAGGCTCACGGACGCAGGGACACAGGTCGCGGGTCCCTCGCTGCGGGGCGGGTCCCCCCGTCGTGACGGGTCCGCCCGCCCCGGCGTCCCGCTCTCCCAAGGCTTGCTGCCTCCAGGTGCGCGAGAGCCTCCCGGCCGCGCTCTCCCCGAGGCTGTCGAGTTGTCCGACAGGTTTGGCCAGCACCCTCGGCCACGGCAGGCTCTGCTCCCAGGCTGCCAGCGCCCTCCGGGAGCTTCGGGGGCTCTGCTCTGGCGAGAGCTGCTGTCGGTCGGGCCCCTCCTGCAGCGATTGAAGCTGCCGTAAGCGAGTCCTGGATGCCTATCGAGTTCGTCGGGAACCTGGAGAACGCAGCGTGGCTCGATCACATCTTCACCGCGCCGATGGGGCTCTTGCTGATCTCCAAGAGGATGGTGCGCGTGCTCGAGTCCGTGAAGCCGTTCGCCTACCGGCTGATCCCGACGACGATCTACTCGGAGAAGATCAAGCACCTGGTGGTCGACAGGTTCACGCGCCGGCGGACGTGGTACCAGGTGGAGGATCCCGCGCTACGGAACGAGGACTTCGTCATCCTGCAGCTCCAGGATGAGCTCGACTGCCTCGATCGTGATCGCACGATCATCGACGGCGTGCCCTTCCGACAGAGCGGCGTGAGCTACCTGGGGATGGAGGAGGCTCAGCAGCTGGAGCTCCGCGCACCGGATGGCGGGTTCCCACCGGTCTTCTCCGTCCCCAAGCTGACCTTCTATTGCTTCACGGAGGAGGCGAAGCAGGCCTGTGACAAGGCCGGCTTGAAAGGCCTGTGGTGGCGCCCGCAGAAATGAGCAGCGCGCAGGCGTGGTAGAACACACCTCCATGGCTCGCCGCCGCCGCTGGTCCTTCTTCATGCCCCCGGAGGAGCACCGGTTCATCCGCTTCCTCAGCGATCGGTACCGCGTGTGGCTCACGCCGCTCGGGCAGGCCCTGCTGTGGGCCACCGGCGCCGCGGCGCTGATGATGCTCTGGGGCCTCCGGCCAGCGATCGCCTTCTTCTCCTTCTGCGCCGGCACGCTCGTGGCCAGCCTCTCGGCCGGCCTCCCGTTCCGGCCCCGGCTCACCCTGCTCCGGCGCCTGCCGCCGCCCGTCTCCGCGGGAGACACCCTGCACTACCAGGTGGTGCTCGAAAACCAGGGGCGGCGGCCCGCGCGCAAGATCACGGTCGAGGAGCGCAACCTGCCCCCAGAGCTCAAGCTCGTCGGCGAGCCGCAAGTGATCGAAGTGCTCGGCCCCGGCGAGCGCGCCGAGGTGAGCCTGTCACTGGCCTGCTCCACGCGCGGCGCCTATGAGCTGCCCTGGCTCCAGGCCTCCAGCTTCTTCCCCTCCGCGCTGGTGAAGTGGCCGCGCCGCGCGCCCGGCAAGGATCGGCTCCTGGTCTACCCGCGCTTCACGCCGCTGGCGCACTTCGACGTCCCCCACGGGCGCAACTACCAGCCAGGCGGCATCCCCATCGCCTCCAGCGTGGGCGAGTCCACCGAGCTGGCCGGCACCCGCGAGTGGCGCGAGGGAGACCGCACCCGGGACATCCACTGGCCCTCCCTGGCGAGGACCGGCCGCCTCGTCGTGAAGGAGTACCAGGAGGAATACTTCGTCCGCCTGGCCATGGTGCTGGACGTGGAGTCCCGCAGCCTCCAGGACGATGCCCTGTTCGAGCGGAGCCTCTCCCTGGCCGCCGGCATCGCCGATGTGCTCGCGCGCCAGGAGTACATCATCGACATCTTCGCCGCCGGCTCCCAGGTGTTTCACTTCCAGGCCGGCCGCGCGCTGGCGCACTTCGATCACATCCTGGAGATCCTCGCCTGCCTGGAGCCGGAGGATCGGCTGGACATCGGCGCGCTCGAGGCCGCGCTGCTCCCCCAGGCCCAGCGCCTCTCCGCCGTCGTCCTCGTGATGATGGACTGGGATCCCGCGCGCGCGGAGCTGATCCGGAAGCTGAAGGCACACGGCGTGGCCGTGCGGGTGCTGTCGGTCCGGCAGGACAGGCGGCCGGAGGGGCTCGCGCCCGAAGAGGTGGTGGAGCTGCCATGAGCGAGCCCACAGCCAGCCCCTCCCGCATCTCTCGGGCCGTGGAGATGCTGCCGGTGTTCGCCGCGCTGCTCCTGCACGCGCTGGCCCATGGCCGCTGGCTGCTGTGCGTGCCCGCCGCCGGGCTGATGGCCGCCATGGTGCTCCTCGACAAGCGGCCCGGGTACTCCTCCAGGCGGCTGCTGATCTCCGCGGTGGTGGTGGGCGCGGGAGGGGCCACGCTCAGCGGGCTGTGGCCGATGCCCGCTCCCATTCCGCCCATCGTGATGGGATCGATCTGCGGCGCCCTGGTGGGGCTGAGCACCTTCGCCGCCATCTGCGGCCGGCAGACCTACGCCATCATCTATGCCCTGCTGCTGGTGTCGCTCAGCGCCGCCGTCCGCGGCTCCACGGCGGTGTACGTGGGGCTGGCGGCGGTGGCCGCGAGCCTGCTGGGGGTCGCCTTCGCTCGCGGGCGCCTGGGCGCGGCGGGGCTCGTGGGAGGGCTCGGCTTCGGCGCCTTCGTGCTCGTGATGCTGGGGGCCTCCTTCGGGCTGTGGCGCTTCGTCCGCGCGAGCGAGGGAGTGCTCACGGACACCTTGCTCGATCTGATGCAGAATGCCCCCCCCGTCTCGGGGATGACCTTGCAGTCGGAGATCACCCTCGAGCGCCAGGGGCGCATGCCCGACGCCGGGAAGCTCCTCATGGAGCTGAGGGGCGCTCGCCCGGAGCGGCTGCGGACGGTGGTGTTCGACACGTTCGATGGCGAGCGGTGGACGACCTCGCGCGAGCTGAGGCAGACCCTCCTGGCGCTGACTCCCCCGAGCCCCGGCGAGGCCCTCCGCGAGACGAAGCTCACCTTGTTGGAGCACCTGCGCCCCTACCTCCCCGCGCCCGCCGGGACGCGCGAGATCAAGGGCGTGGCCACCCACGTCCTCGGGGGGTGGATGCTGCGCGCGGACACGAGACAAGGCTCCACGCTCACCCTGCACCACGAGGGACGGGAGCAGCTCCCGGCGGAGCCCCCTCCCGCGGCCTCCCTCACCGCGCTCCCCGAGGCGCTGCGCGCCGAGCTGCGCCCCCTGGCGCTGGAGCTCACGCGCGGCGCCACCACGCCCCGAGAGCGCGCGGCGGCGCTGGAGCGCTGGTTCCGCGAGCACCACGAGTACTCGCTCACGGTGGACCTGAGCGGCGAGGGCAGCCCCCTGGCCGTCCTCATCCGAGAGCGGCGGCCCGCCTGGTGCACCTACTTCGCCAGCGCGATGGCGGCGCTCCTGCGCAGCCTGGACGTCCCGGCCCGGCTGGCAGGGGGCTTCGTGCCCCCGGAGGAGCGCTCCGCCTCGGGCGCCGCCCAGGTCCGCGAGCGGGACGCCCACGCGTGGGTGGAGGTCTACCTCGAGGAAGAGGGCCGCTTCGTCCCCTTCGATCCGACGCCGTGGCGCAGCCGCGAGGCGCTCCTCGGGAAGGAGCAGCCCGGAGGCTTGGGGGCCATATGGGGGGCCTTCACCTCCGCGCTCAGCGCCCCGCCGACCTGGCTCGTCGTCGCCGCCCTGGTGGGGTGGCGCCTGGTCGCGAGGTACCGACGCAAGCGCACCCTCCGGCCCCGGGAGGCGATGCGAGGCGCGGATCCAGGGCTGACGGCGGCCTACGCCCGCTACCTCCGGGCAATGAAGCGCGGCGCGGGCCTCGTCCCGAGCCCCACCGAGACCGATGAGGAGCTGCTGCTGCGCCTGCGTGCCGCCCGGGGGGCCCGCGCCGTCGCCCTGGCCGAGGAGTTCATCACCCACTACCGCCGGGCCCGCTACGGCGGGGGGGCCGCGGATCCGGCCTCGCTCGGAGCCCTCACCTCGGAGCTCGAGCGCACCCTCCGGCAGGAGCGCTGAGCCCGCCGCTGCCTTTCAGGCTCCTCCTGCTCTCTTCCCGCTGACCCGCTCCGCGCGAGCGCCCTGGGCCGCACTCACGCCGGCTCGAGCAGCTCGCGCCCGCGCAAGGCCTGGAGGATGCGCTCCACGCCCTGCGCCACGGGCTCCTGGTCGGTGCGGATCAGCACCTCGGGGGCCTCGGGTGGCTCGTACGGATCCGAGATCCCAGTGAAGTTTGGGAGCTCTCCGGCCAGGGCCCGCTTGTAGAGCCCCTTCACGTCACGCTGGACGAGCACCTCCAAGGGGGCCTGGGCGTAGATCTCCAGGAACGGGATGCCCTGCTCCGCCGCCAGCCGCCGCACCTCGTCGCGAGACTCCCGGTAGGGGGAGATGGCCGCGGCGAGGACCGCCACCCGGTGCCGGGCGAGCAGGCGCGCCACGTAGCCGATACGGCGGATGTTCTCCTCCCGGTCCGGCTTGGAGAAGCCGAGCCCCCGCGACAGGAAGGTGCGGATCTCGTCGCCGTCCAGGATCTCCACCGGGCGCGAGGCCTCCAGCCTGAGGCGGACGGCCTGCGAGAGCGTGCTCTTGCCCGCGCCGGACAGGCCGGTGAACCAGAGGATGAATCCTCTCGGCCGGCCTCCATAGACGTCTCGCGAGCGTTCCATCCGGGCCCCTCCTCGGCGGTTCGGGTCTTTCATCATCATCGCGCCAGACTCACCGGGTCGGCTTGTAGGATTTTCCTGATTTCCCGACGTAGGAGCCGCCGCCTTACGGAGCCGGGCACCTACACCAGGCAAGGGAGCAGCGGACGGCGCTGGCCGCGCTCTCGCGTGCCGACACCATGCGGATAGACTCGGGGGAATGGACGTTCAGCCCCCGCAGGGGGTCCCTCAGCGTGGGGTGGCCTCGAGGTGGATCAGCACCATCGCGGTCGCCTCGGTCGTGGCAGCCATCGCACTGGTGTCGGTTCGTTCGCTCAGCGCGACGGATCCCGCGCATCACGGCGGGCCAGTGCAGGCGGCGCCCTCGGTCCAGGAAGGGGATCGGGCGGAGGTGCGAGTCGCGGCGGCGCGGGCCATCGCGCGCTCGCTGGCCCCGCTCCCATCACGGCGCCTGCCCGAGCGCACGGCGCAGGACGCGAAGCTCTTCCAGCTGGCCGCCGCGCTCCGGGCTCCGGGCTCCGCCGTGGAGAACCCGTGCACCGAGTGGGCCGGGCCGTTCTGCGCGCGCACGACGCTCGATCCCTTCTTCTCCGCGCTGGACGGGCTGCGCTCGGGCAAGGACTCCTCCCGGGTGACGGTGGCCGCGTTCGGCAACTCCCTGATCGCGGGGGATCGCATCGTGGACCTCGTCCGCGACAACCTGGTGCGCACCTTCGGGGATGGAGGCCGAGGCCTGCTCCTGGTCGACCGGATCGCCGACTACGGCCCCCGCACCCGCACGGGCACCTGGGCGGACGGCTGGAAGGTGTACACGGTGGGCGATGTCAAACCGCCGCCCGTGCCCATGGGGCTCTCAGGCGTGGCCCACGTCTCCGACGTGCCCCGGGCGCGCTCTCGCTTCAGCCTCCACGGAGAGACGCGAGGCACCCTGTTCTGGGTGGACAAGGGAGCGGGCCCGATCGAGCTCCGCGTGGACGACGAGCTCCTGGTGCAGACCACTCCCCGCGACGACGGCCACGGCCAGCTCACGGCCTTCACGCTCCCCCCGGACGCGGAGAAGCTGGAGCTCATCGCGCACAAGCGCGGCACGGTGATCCAGGGGCTCGCGCTGGATCGGCCCGGCCCCGGGGTGGTGCTCGACACGATGGGCGTGCCGGCGGCGGACTCCAGCCTCTTCCTCCAGGCGCAGGAGGAGATGGTCTCCGAGCAGCTGCGCTCCCGCGCCCCGGCCCTGGTGCTCGTCATGCTGGGGGGCAACGAGGTGAAGCGGCTCCAGTGGGGGCGCTCGACGTTCGAGAAGGTGGAGCGCGACCTGCGCCGGTTCCTGCAGCGGATCAAGCAGGCGGCGCCGGGCTCGGCGTGCCTGATGGTGGGGCCGCTGGATGCCGTGCTGGGCCCGACCGCGGCGCGGCCGTTCCAGCAGCGAGAGGACCTGCACGAGGTGATCGAGCTGCAGCGGAAGATCTCCCTGCAGGAGGGGTGCGCGTTCTACGACATGTTCGCGGCCATGGGCGGCACGGGCTCGATCGAGCGCTTCCACACGCGGGGGCTGGTGCATGACGATCTGGTGCACCCGCGGGGGGCGGGCCTGGATCTGCTCGGGGCGCTGCTGGTGGACTCCCTGCTGCGCTCCTGGTCGGAGGCGCCGCGCGCCGAGCAGCCCTACGCGCTGGCGGAGGCCTGGGCCCGGCTGGTGGGAGAGGATCTGCTCCCCCACGAGGTGCAGCCCTGGCGGCAGGCCCCTCCCGTGGCGCTGCTCCCCAGCGACTCGCGGGATCCGCTGACGGAGGGGATCCAGCGGGTGCTCGCGGTGACGCGCGCCTGGACGCCGCGCTCGGAGGAGGCGCGGTGGCTCATCCTCGAGCCAGGAGCCCCGCATGATCCGCCGCACGCCATCGCCACGGCGGGGCCGGTGAACCTGCGCTGCGCGGCGCTGGTGCCCGCGAGTGCCGCGGCGCGGAGCGGCGCGCCCTGCCTCCCTGTGACGCTGCCCCCCCTGCCCCCGGACCTGCAGGATCCGCTCGATCGCGGAGTGACGGTGGGCGCGTGGCTGCTGGCGGAGCTCGTCCGGCACGACTCGCTCTCGGCGGCCCGGAGCGCCCGTTGATGCGGCAGTCCCGATCGTGGCTGCGCCCCGGTGTGCTGGTCGCGCTGGGGTTGGTCCTCTCCACGGCGGCCGCCGCCCAGGCCCGAGGCAAGGCCCCGCCCGCGCAGCTCCCGCCGGGCACGCAGGCGTTCCCGCCCGAGCTGGCGCGAGCCCTGGAGGCCCGGATCCAAGAGCAGCTCGAGGGGCGCCTGGTCGGCGGGCTCTCGGTGGGGGTCGTCAAAGGGGAGCTCGCGTGGACGGCGGGCTTCGGCTTCCGCGACGTCGCGCGGCGGCTCCGAGCCACCCCCAGGACGACGTACCGCACGGCCTCCATCGGCAAGAGCTTCACCGCCATCGCCGTGCTGCAGCTGGTGGAGGCGGGCACGGTGTCGCTGGATGACGACATCCGCAAGTGGGTCCCGGACTTCCCGGCCAAGGCGTGGACGGTCACGGTGCGGCAGCTCCTGGGGCACCTGGGCGGAGTGAGCCACTACCGCGATCCGGTCAAGGAGAGCCGGGTAACGAAGCGGATGAACACCGCCGAGGCGATCGCGGTGTTCAAGGACTGGCCGCTGGTGGTCGAGCCCGGCACCGAGTACGCCTACACGACGTACGGGTACAACCTGCTCGGGGCGCTGGTGGAGAAGGCGTCGGGGAGGCCGTACGGGAAGTACCTGCGGCGGAAGATCTTCGCGCCCGCGGGGATGAGGCACGCGGCGCTGGATGACTTCCGGACGCGGGATGCGTGGCACGCCGTGGGGTACCGCCCGGTGGACGGCACCCTCGCGCCCTCGCACCGGCTGGACGTCTCGTCGCGCTTTGGCGGGGGCGGGACGCGGGCGTCGGTGGTGGATCTGCTGGCGTTCGGGCGGGCGGTGATGGCGAGCACGCTCGTGAAGCCGGAGACGACGCGCCTCATGCACGCGCCGATGGAGACGAAGGATGGGCGGCTGACGGACTACGGGATGGGGTTCGCCACCTACCCGCTCCGGGGGCACTACGTCGTCGCGCATGCGGGCGGGCAGCCGGAGACGAGCACCTTCCTGCTGCTCATCCCCGCCGAGCGGCTGGCGATCGCGCTGGCGATGAACGTCGAGGATCAGGGCGCGCTGCTGCGCGAGATCTACGGCTCGCTCGTGGAGCTGCTGCTGGAGGGAGGGAGCCGGCGGCGCGCGGTGCACGCGGCGGATCCGGTGGACGAGGTGCTGCACGAGGGCCTGTACCGGATCTTCTCGTACGGGCGCGCCTATTACACCTTCCACCAGGCGGGCTTCGGCCTCCCTCCCGAGCCTGGAGACACCCCGAGCGCCTTCCGTGAGGCCTCCGCGCTGCTGTCCCGAGAGACCATCGCCGCGGGTCCTCTCGCCGCGCTGAAGCAGGTGAAGCAGGCGCACCAGCCGCGCGCCGGGCGCCTGTTCATCCGGGTCGGCATGCGGATGGCGGAGCGGATCGCCACCACGCTCGGGCCGGAGGTGCTGGCCACCTATCCGGCCGAGGGGGCGCTGGCCTTCTTCGAGGACTACCTGCGCGCCTGTGAGCGTGAGCCCTGCCCCGAGGAGCTCCGGTTCTCACCGGCCCTGCGCGCGGAGATCTCGAGGCTCGCGGGGCCGTGGCGGAAGGCGAACGCGCCGGAGCTCCGCACGGTGTCGCTCCGCTCGCCCCCGGAGCGCTCCGTGGCCCTGGAGGCCCTCCAGCGAGTGCTCCAGGGGGCGCCCGTGCACCCGGACTACGCCGAGGAGGTGCTCGCGATCGCGCAGGCACCGAAGACGCCTCCCGAGGAGGCGGTGCGGCTGCTCGACTGGGCGGTGAAGACGCACCCGGGCTCCATCCCGGCGCTGCTGGCGCGGGCGGATGCGTTCCTCCAGGCCGCCGACACCGAGGCCGCGGAGCGGCTCTACCGGCGGGCGCTGGAGCGGCCCATGGGCGCCGAGGTGCTCGCCCCGGAGAAGCTCCTGGCGAAGGCGAAGCGCCACCCCTTGGGGATCGACGTGCTGAACCTCGCGGTGAAGCTGCACCCGAGCTCCGTCGCGCTGTGGCAGGCGCTGGCCGCCCAGGAGCAGGAGGCGGGCGACGAGGCAGCGGCCCAGGAGGCGCAGGATCGGGTGCAGGAGCTCGCCCCACCCCCTCCACCGATCCAGGGGACCCTGGCGCCGTAGACGCATGGCCCCGCTTCCCCCCGCTGTGCCACACTGAGGTCTCTGCGGAGGGCCCATGGCGGACGACAGGTTCGACATTCAGAAGCTCCAAGTGGCCACCCCTTGCTACGAGCGCTGGGACGCCATGAAGGGCGACGCCCGGGTCCGCTTCTGCGGCAGCTGTAAGCTCAGCGTCTACAACGTGCGGGAGCTGACGGCGGCCGAGGTGGAGGAGATGGTGCAGCGCAACAACGGCCGGCTGTGCGTGAAGCTCTACCGGCGCTGGGATGGCACGGTGCTCACGCGTGACTGTCCGGTGGGCCGCCAGCGGGCGCGAGTTCGCGTCGCCGCGGCCATGCTCACCGCCGCGGCCTTCGTGGGGGTCCTCCTGGTCCCGATGCTGCTGCGGCTGGGCTCGTCGCGGGTCTCCTCCCTCGAAGGCCTCACGTTCGAGGAAAGGATGGAAGCGCTCAAAGACCAGGCGTACGACTGGCCCGTGATCGGCGCCGTGCTGGAGAAGGTCTCTCCCCGGGACACCTTCACCTTGGGAGGCATCTAGCCCAGGCTCCGCCCACCCTCCGAGATGACCTCCGCCAGCCCCCAGGCGACGCCCGCTCCCCCGCCCGAACCTCCGGCCCTGCCTGAGCCTGAGCCCCCGCACCGCCGCCCGCGCGCCCGCCGCGACTGGCTCCGCGGGCTGAGCCGTGTCACCACCGTGGCGCTGGTGCTCTTCGAGTTCCTCGTGCGTGGCAGTACGGGCCCCTGGCGCGAGATGGCGGCGCTGGCGCTGGCGCTGGGAGTCCTGGTCTCCTTTGGCGGCGAGCTGGCGCGAGACGCGTGGGCCTTGCGCCTGCGCCTGTGGCGCTACCGCTGGCCGGACCTGCTCTTCGCGGTGCCAGCAATATTGTCTCTGACGGCGGGCAACCCCCGAGGGGCGGCGGCCCTGCTGGCGCTGCGACTGCTGGTGCGTGAGCTCATCTCCGCGGTGGCCTGGCGCCCCGCGCGGCCGGTGCTGCTGGCGCTCCAGCGCCGTCCCCTGACGCTCCTGTGCCTCTCGGGCCTGTTGCTCGTCTCGCTGGGCACCGTGGCATTGATGTTCCCGGCGGCCACCCGCAACGGCGAGGGCGCCCCCTTCCTGGTGGCCCTCTTCACCGCCACCAGCGCCGCGTGCGTGACGGGGCTGGCGGTGGTGGACACCGGCAGCTACTTCAGCCCCTTCGGGCACTGGATCCTCCTGGGCCTCATCCAGGTGGGCGGGCTGGGCACCATGACCATCACCACCACGCTGGCGCTGGCCTTCCGAACGCAGCTCTCGGGGCGCACGCGCGGGGCCATCCAGGAGATGCTCGAGGAGGAGACGGTCCAGGGCTTCCAGCGCCTGCTCTACGCCATCGCGCTCATCACCGTCACGGTGGAGAGCGTGGGGGCGCTGATGATCTACCCCTCGCTCCAGCACGCCCCGGATGGGCGGGTGCTGGAAGCCTCCGAGCGGGCCTTCTCCGCGGCCTTCCACGCGGTGAGCGCCTTCTGCAATGCGGGCTTCAGCCTGTACCCAGACAGCGCGATGCGCTTCGTGGGCAGCCCCTCCGTCAACCTGACGTTGATGGCGCTCATCACGCTGGGAGGCCTGGGCTTCCCGGTGATGACCTCGCTGCTGGACTGGAAGCTGTGGCGAAGCCGGGGGCTGCGCGGAGCCTGGACGTTCCTGCCGGTGCACACGCGCGTGGTGCTCATCACCAGCGCGGGGCTCGTGGCGTTCGGGGCGGTGGCCTGGCTGGGGCTGGAGTGGAACCACTCGCTGGCGGGGCTCTCGCTGGGGGAGCGGCTGTGGGCCAGCCTCTTCCAGAGCGTCTCCCTGCGCACGGCGGGCTTCAACTCGGTGGACCTCTCGCGCCTGGGCACGCCGATGCTGCTGCTGAGCCTGCTGCTGATGTTCATCGGCGGCTCGCCGGGCGGCACCGCGGGCGGGGTGAAGACGACGACGGTGGCGGTGCTGGCGCTCACCTTCCGGGCGCTGCTGCGCAACCGGCCCGACGTGGAGGCGCTGGGGCGCAGCGTGCCGGTGGCCACCGTGTACCGGGCGGCGGCGGTGGCGCTCATCTCCTTTGGCCTGCTCTTCGGGCTGGCCTTCCTGCTGTTCGCCGCGGAGCCGCACCTGCCCTTCCGGGAGCTGGCCTTCGAGGTGGTGAGCGCCTTTGGCACGGTGGGGCTCTCCACCGGAGTGACGCCGCAGCTGTCGGCCGCGGGCAAGCTGGTGGTGTGCGTGGCGATGTTCGTGGGGCGGATCGGCCCCTTCACCCTGGCGCTCGCGGTGGGGCTCTCCAAGGCCCACGCGAGCTACAGCTTCCCCTCGACGAAGATCGTCGTGGGCTGAGCGGGCGGAGAGATGAAGACCTACGTCGTGGTGGGCCTGGGGCAGTTCGGCGAGCACGTGGCGCGGAGCCTGAGCCAGGCGGGCCGCGAGGTGCTGGCGGTGGATCGCTCCATGGAGCGGGTGGAGGCGCTGAAGGACGTGGTGGCGCAGGCGGTGCGCGCCGACTGCACCTCGGAGGAGGCGATGCGGGCGCTGGG
Source organism: Myxococcaceae bacterium (assembly GCA_016926755.1). Classification (GTDB taxonomy): domain Bacteria; phylum Myxococcota; class Myxococcia; order Myxococcales; family Myxococcaceae; genus Hyalangium. Next base: position 21,260 of record JAFGNZ010000279.1, read on the forward strand.
GTTGGGCCGGGCGGAGGTAGCGGTGGTGGCGCTGGGCGAGGAGGACTTCGAGGCGGCGGTGCTGGGGACGGCGGCGCTCAAGGGGCTGGGGATAAAGAAGGTGGTGGCGCGCACCTCCAGTCCGCAGCGCGGGAAGATCCTCTCGTTGGCGGGGGCCTCGCGGGTGGTGTACCCGGAGGCGGAGATGGGGGAACAGCTGGCGCGGATGCTGATCCACTCGAGCGTGCTGGCCAGCACGGAGTTGCCCAGCGGCTTCATGATGGCGGAGCTGCGGGTGCCGGAGCACGCGGCGGGGAGGAGCCTGCAGGAGCTGCAGCTGCGGCGCACGCACGGGCTGAACGTGATCGCCATCACCCACCGCGGCGTCATCACGGAGCCTGTGCCCGAGTCCATGCTGAGCGCGGGGGACGTGCTGCTGGTGGCCGGCCGGGACGAGCGCGTGGAGGCGCTCGCGCGCCGCTGGGAGCCCAAGGCTTGATCCGCCCCGGCTGAACGGCGAGGGGCGCGGCGCCTACGTCCCCGCATCCATCGGCGGGCCCGCGTCCCCGGATGGGGGCGCGGCTCGGACCGCATGAACACGCAGGCGAGCGGTTGGGCTGCCTCCGAGCGCGCGAAACTGGAACTCCGCATCAATACATTCCGGCGCCTGCTCCGGGGCACGGCGGCTCTCCAAGAGCGGAAGCCGCACCTCCTTCCCGTACCAGTAACCAGGAGCGAGCTCCAGGATGTCTTCCTCTCGAGGAGGAGGCGCCAACACGTCCATCACGATGTGCGGCAGGGGCCTGCCCGTCGCGCACTCCGCCACTGCCTCTGTCGTGAGATGAATGCTCTCGATGATCCGTTCATCCAGGCGGAGCCGCCCCCCGGCGACGCCGATGAGGAGACGCCCAGACACTGTCTCTCCATCGAAGTGGATATCCTGAAACTCCACGGTGACCTGGGCCACCTCATCCACGCTGCTCTGCCCTGCCTCATCCGCATGGCTCGCGGCGCGCTGAAAGAATGGGAACCCCGCGCAGGCTGCCATCAGCAGAACGGGCGCAACCGCAAGAACGAGCCTTTTCATTCGCATCGCAGAAACCCATCGGGTGTTGAGCCAAGAGAGGTAGGCACAGGAAGTCGTGCTTCCTCAACCCCAGAGCCAGACCCAGGCTGCTCACGGTGGGGAGGCGCTGCGAGGAAGGCGGAGTTGGTGGAGGGCCCACTCCAGGTCCCTTACGTGCTGGCACAACTGCGGCCTGGGCAAGACCAGGAACCCGAGCTTACCGGGGCCACCTGCCGGGAGCAGCCTGCGCCAACCTGTCGGACAAGCAGACTGATTCATCCCGGTCCCCGTTGCCACCCCACCGAAGCTCCAGCTTGGCGTGCTTTGGCCCAAGGTGGCTCCAGCAGACCTCCAAGTCGTTCACCGTCCTGGGCCTGCGCTGACCGGAGGCTCCACCGGCTTGCCCAAGTGCCTCAGGTCAACACCCTCTGAGCCGCGAGGGCCCGACGCGCGCTACTCCTCGCCCTTCTGGCCCACGAACTGATCGTTCTTCTCGCGGAACAGGAGGTTGAAGCTCGTCAGCGAGCCGTAGATGCGCGTGATGTAGCTCTGCATCTCCACCTTCTCCGCGTCCGACAGCTTCGGGTGGGCGTTGAGCTTCTGCTCCAGCGTGCGCAGCCTGTCCCGCACCATCACCACCTTGTGGAACAGGTTGTCGATGGGCAGATCCTTGGACTGCACCTCCGCCTTGCCCGGAATGAGCCGCAGGGTGCCGCCCTCCCACTTGCCCGCCAGCGGCGGCGCCTCGCCCTCTCCGGCCGCCTCTCGGAAGATCTCCATCAGCTCTTCGCGCGTCATGTTCAGGTCTCCCAGCTCGACGATCTCGTTTGGATCACTCTTGCGCCGCACCACGGGGGCCACGCTGCGGGCGGCCCTCGCGCGAGCCGCCGGCTCGGCCTCCGGGACGGTCACCCCGCCGCGCGGCGCGAACTTGTCACACAGGGGCGCCGAGGGCGGGAACAGCCCGCGCCCCGGGTACACCCGGCACGGCCCCACCCACCCCCGGTGATCCACCGAGTGCGGGCTCCACAGCTTGCAGTTGCCACAGACCCGCTCCTCGGGCTTGAAGACGGGCAGCGGCAGCTCCGAGGCGTCCGACATCAGCGCTTCTCCTGGGCCACCGGCGGGCCCTTGCGGACGCCCAGCTCGCGCAGGAGCGCGTCCGCGTCCTCCACCTGGTCCAGCATCCACAGCACGTAGCGTACGTCCACGCTGACGTTGCGCGCCACGTCCGGGTTGAAGCCGAAGTCGTTGGCCACGTTCTCCCAGACGCGATCGAAGTTCACGCCCACCAGCTCGCCCTTGCCGTTCACCGTGGGGCTGCCCGAGTTGCCGCCCGTGGTGTCCGCGTCCGACAGGAAGTCCACCGGCACGTCCTTCAGCGCCGGGTCCACCCACGGCCCGAAGCGCTTCGCGTCCGCCGCGGCGAGCAGCTTGTCCGGCACGTCGAAGGGCTCGGCGCCGGTGTGCTTGGCCAGCACGCCGGAGAGCGTGGTCTGCGGCGTGTGGAAGACGCCATCGCGCGGCGCGTAGCCCTGCACCCTGGCGAAGGAGACGCGCAGGGTGCTGTTGGCGTCCGGGGCCACGGGCTTGCCCGCATGAGCGAGCACGGCCCGGCGCCACACGGGGCGCAGCCGCTGGGCGGCCCCATCCCGGCGATCCCTCAGCTCCTCCAGCGCGGCCACCTCCGTGGCCAGATCGAGCGCGTAGGCCAGCAGCGGATCCTTGCGCGCCTGGAGCTGCGCCGCGGTCTCGGTGAACATGGCCATCCGCTCGGCCAGCGTGAGGACCTTCGTGCCCGCGTACATGGCGTCAATCTTCGCGGCCACCTCCTTCTCGGAGGCCTTGGCGCCGAAGTGCTTGTCCACCGCGGCGATGCGCTCCTCGGGCCCGAGCGCCTGGGCGCGCCGCACGAAGGCCTGGAGCAGCCGCTTCTCGGCGGGGAGGAAGAGGTTCTTCTGCTCGCGCTCCACCTGATCCTTGAGCCGCGCCAGCTCGCGCTCCATGAACTCGGGCCTGCGCTCCAGGTCCGGCAGGGCCCGCTCGCGCGCCAGCCGCGCCAGCAGCACCGCCAGCGCCTGCCCCTTCGCGCCCGCCCGGAGGTTGCCGAGCTGGAACTCGCGCTCCCACGTCTTGCCCATGCCCTCGATCCGGGATCGCAGCTCCGCGCGCGCGCGCAGCGCCTCGGCGTGCTGGCCGTTCTTCTCGGCCCAGCGGACCACGGCCTCCTCGGCCTCGCGGTGCTTCTCGATGATGCGGCCGCGCTTGAGCCCGGCCAGCTGGCCGCCCGCGTTCTTGTAGCGGTTGTGCAGGCTCTTGAGCGTGGAGGCGACGGCGATCTTGCCGGCCGGATCCTTGTCCCCCTCCTCCTCGAGGATGCGGATGAGCTCGCCGTACACGTCGATGATGCGCGGGTAGAAGCGGGCCTGGCGCTCGGCCATCTCCTCGGCCAGCAGCGCGCGGAAGGTGATGCCCGGGTAGCCGAGCACCATCACGAAGTCGCCGGGCTTCACGCCCCGGGTGGCGAGCGGGAAGAAGAACTCGGCCTTGAAGGGCACGTTCTTCTCGCTGTAGGCCGCGGAGGAGCCATCCGGCGCGGTGTAGGCGCGGATGATGGAGAAGTCACCGGTGTGGCGCGGCCACATCCAGTTGTCCTCCTCGCCGCCGAACTCGCCCACGGCGCGGGGCGGGGCGTAGACGAGCCGCACGTCCCTCAGCTCCACCGAGTCCACCAGGACGTACTGGAGCCCGCCGTCGAAGGTGGCCACCTGGCAGCGCGTGGCCGGGCGCTTCTCGCACTCGGCGACGAGCTCCTTCTGCTTGCGGTCGATGGCGCGGTAGCGGGCCAGATCATCCGCGCCCGCGGGCACGCTGGCGAGCACCTCCTTCGTCACGTCGGTGAAGCTGCGCGGCACCTGGATGCGAGCGCCCTTGCCGGGCAGCTCCGCCTCGCGGCTCGTGGCGAGGAAGCCCTGGGTGATGAGATCGCGCTGGGGGGAGCTGTGTTCCTGGACGATGGAGAAGACGCAGTGGTGGTTGGTGATGACGAGGCCGGTGGAAGAAATGAAGGCCCCGGAGCACCCACCCACGTTCACAGTGCCCGCCAGCAACCCCGTGCCCCGCTTGGGATCCCACAGCCGCTTGGGAGGGACCTGGAGGCCTTGCTTCTTGAGCCAGCCGGGATCGAGCTCGAGGACCTGCTGGGGGGTCCACTTTCCCTCTCCGGCGATCGCCGGAAGTGCAACCAGAGCGAGGAGCAGGAGCGTCTTCTTCATGGGCCCTTCCCTACCCCGTCTCGCGCCCGCAGGCGACTCCCGTGTGCGCCCAGGTCGTTTTAGCGGAAGATAGGGCAGGCAGGTGTGTTCCGAGGCTGGAGGTAGGACGATGCAGACCGCGAGCGGCGCCAGGCTGGACATGGGGCGATTGGCCCTGCTCCTCGTCTTTCTGGGGGTGGGCTGGTTCTTCTGGGACTCGCCCGTGCTGCTGCCGCTCAAGCTGCTGGTGGTGATGATGCATGAGAGCGGGCATGCGCTCGCCAGCCTGATCGTCGGGGGCGAGGTGAAGCACATCACGCTGCGGATGGATCAGTCGGGGGCGTGCCTGTCGGCGCTGCCGCCGGGGATCTTCCGGCAGATCATCGTCTTCTCGGCGGGCTACCTGGGCAGCTCGGTGATGGGGGCGGTGTTGTTGCTGGCGACGTTCCGGTTCCGGCTGCGGCGGCCGGTGTTGGCGGCGACGTGCGTGTGGCTGGCGGTGATGGGGGTGCTGTACGCGGGGGACTCGTTCACGCTGGCGTTCTGCCTGGGCACGGCGGTGGTGCTGGGGCTGGCGGCGAAGTTCCTGCCGGACGGGGCGGTGGACGTGGTGAACCTGTTCCTGGCGGCCTTCACGGCGCTGTACGCGCTGTTCGACTTCCGCAGTGATCTCTGGGACAGCCGGGTGCGGGCCGGGAGCGACGCGGCGCTGCTGGCGGAGCAGGCGTGGGTGCCGGCCATCGTCTGGGCGGCGATCTGGACGTTGATGGGGATCTCGCTGCTGGGCTGGGCGGCATACAAGTCGCTGCACGCGTCCCACGGGCCCACGCAGATGCGCATGCCCCCCCTGTCCTCCGCCCGGCGCTCCTGACGTCAGCGGAGCTCCAGCTCCTGGAAGATCACAATGAGCATCGTCCACTCGATGTCTCATCCTACCGTCGCGGGCGCATCCGGTAGGCCACGAAGGAGGCCACGTCCGGGAACGCGAAGTACGGGTTGGTGCGGCGCACCTCCCCCAGCGCCGCCACCGGCACCTCCCCATAGTCGTGCCCGGGCCACAGCCGCGTCTCGTCCGGCACCCGCAGCAGCACCTGGCTCAGCGAGCGGTACATGTCCTCCGCGTTGCCCCCGCGCAAGTCACACCGCCCACAGCCGTTGATGAACAGCGTGTCCCCGGACACCAGCGAGTCCCCCGCCAGCAGGCAGTGCGAGCCCGGCGTGTGGCCCGGCGTGTGGAGCGCCTGGAAGCTCCTCCCCCCCACCGGGATCGCCTCCCCAGGGCTCAGCGGCCGCAGCGCATCCCCCGCCAGCGCGCGCAGCTCCTCCGAGAAGTCCACCTCCTCGCGCTGCGCATAGACGGGGATGTCATGGCGCGCCAGCAGCTCCGGCAGGCCGTTGGTGTGATCCTTGTGGCAGTGCGACACGAACGCCCCCACCAGCTGCTTGCCCTCCTCCGCCACCGCGCGCTCGATGGCCGCCACATCCCACGCCGGATCCACCACCAGCACCTCGGGCGAGCCCGCCCTCCCCACCAGGTACACGAAGTTGTCCATCGGCCCGAGCTTGAGCTGCCGCACGTACGGAGTCTCCATCAGCGCTCCTCCTGTCGCCGGGCACCGGTACCCGGGCGCCCTGAAATTCTAATGCCGGAGCTGTTCGCCTTGAGGCGCGAAGCACTCCGCTCTTGAATACCCCCGTCTGGACCCACCCCGGAGGCGCCCCGTGAAGAGACTGCTGCTGAGCCTCACCTGTACCCTGGCCGCCGGGACGAGCGGCGCCGCGCCCCCTCGCTCCACCTTCCGCTACAGCCCTCCCGCGGATGAGGAGCGCCCCGTCATCGTGGACGCCACCATCGCTCCCCAGGGCAGCGACTTCGCCATGAGCCTGCGCTTCAGCAAGGAGCCCTGGGGCGACGCGTGCAAGAACCGCTGCGCCAACGCCACCCTCCTCCTGGACACCGACGCCAACACCTCCACGGGCCTGCAGCTCGGCAAGAAGCTCCCGGAGACGGGCGCGGACATGGCCGTCGTCGTCCAGGGCACGCGCGAGTACCGGGTGGACAGCACCATCCCCCTGCTGCGCGTGAAGGTGCGCCAGCTCACCGGCGAGTCCAGGTCCGTGGACGAAGGAGAGGCGCTCGCGGATCTCAACCAAGCGCAGGATCCCGAGCGCGTCCAGCTCGACGAGACCACCGTCTACCTGCTCATCGACGCCACCAGCCCCACCCTTCCCTCCGCTCGCAAGGTGCGCGTCATCTACCACCCCCCCGCCGCCAAGGCCCTCCAGGCCACCATCGCCGGCATGCTCAGCGGGGGCTCCAGCTCCAACGTCCGGATCTTCCGCGGCGGCAGCAACCGGGGCTGGGGCAAGGCCAAGGAGGCAGGCCGTCCCCTGCCCAACTCGGCCCCTGCCAAACCCGCGCCCGGTTCCTCCCCGGCGCACTCCAACGACAACGGCTAGTCCACCTCCACCCACACCGGCCGTCCCGATCACCCTCCAGGCAGGCAAGCGCCCAGGCTCGTGATCTCCACGCCTTGGGAGTACGTTTCCCTGGCGCCCATTACTGAACATCTGTATAGACACCAGGATCACGAGCGATCGCAACCCCTCGAATTCGTTCCCTTTGTCAGTCGGCCATGGTAGGCGGGCCGCCAGACACACCTCACCCGGAAGCGTGGAGTGCGCGAGGCGCGCGCCGCGTTCGGGGAACGGATGTTCCTCCGCCTGAACACATGAGCATGCTCGCACAAGCCGAAATCAAGACACGCAGGAAGCAGGGAGCCTCGGGCAACGGAGGCGGTGGAGGCACCGCCTCGGCCGCGGGTGGCGGCGGCGGGGGAGACTCCGTCGCGGCGCCGCTCGCCGAGGAGGCCCGCCGGCGCTACCTCAACTACGCCCTGTCGGTCATCACCTCGCGCGCCCTGCCGGACGTGCGAGACGGCCTCAAGCCGGTGCAGCGCCGCATCCTCTACGGGATGTACCACGACCACCGGCTCACCCATGAGGCCAAGTACCAGAAGTCCGCCAAGGTGGTCGGCACCATCATGGGCCAGTACCACCCGCACGGCGACACGGCGATCTACGACGCGCTGGTGCGCATGGCGCAGGACTTCTCGCTGCGCTACCCGCTGGTGGACGGCCACGGCAACTTCGGCTCGCTGGACGGGGATGCCGCGGCGGCCATGCGCTACACCGAGTGCCGCATGGCGCCCATCGCCAGCGAGCTCTTGGGCGAGCTGGGCAAGAAGACGGTGGGCTACCGCCCCAACTACGACGGCACCCTCTTCGAGCCCATCGTCATCCCCTCGCGCGTGCCGCAGCTGCTCATGAACGGCACCACCGGCATCGCGGTGGGCATGGCCACCAACATCCCGCCCCATCACCTGGGCGAGCTGTGTGATGCGCTGGTGATGCTGATCAACGACAAGGACGCCTCGGTGCGGGACTTGATGAAGTTCATCAAGGGCCCGGACTTCCCCACCGGCGGGCAGATCCTCAACAGCAAGCAGGAGCTGCGGGAGATCTACGAGTCGGGCCAGGGCAGCGTCCGCATCCGCGGCGAGTACGAGGTGGAGGAGCTCAAGCGGGGCGGCCAGCAGATCGTCATCACCTCCATCCCCTACACGGTGAACAAGAGCAACCTGGTGGCCAAGATCGGCGACCTGGTGCGCGAGCGGAAGCTGCCGCTGCTGGTGGACGTGCGCGACGAGTCCACCAAGGACGTGCGCATCGTCCTGGAGCTCAAGAAGGACGCCAGCCCGGAGCTGGTGATGGCGTACCTCTTCAAGCAGACGCCGCTGCAGACGACGTTCGGCGTGAACCTCACCTGCCTGGTGCCCACGGACAACCCGGAGGTGGGCGCGCCTCGGCGGCTGGATCTCAAGAGCATCCTCCAGTACTTCCTGGACTTCCGCCTCGAGGTGGTCACCAGGCGCTTCAACCACGAGCTGGCCGAGCTGAAGAAGCGCGTCCACATCCTCGAGGGCTTCGAGAAGGTCTACGACGCGCTGGATGAGATGCTGAAGATCATCCGCGCCTCCGAGGGCAAGCAGGACGCGGCCAAGAAGCTGATGAACCGCTTCAAGCTGGATGAGCTCCAGGTGGACGCCATCCTGGAGATGAAGCTCTACAAGCTGGCCCGGCTGGAGATCCTCGTCGTCCAGGAGGAGCTCAAGCAGCGGCGCGCGGAGATCAAGCGGATCGAGGGCATCCTCAAGGACAAGAGGAAGCTCTGGGGCACCGTCAAGGACGAGCTGGACGAGATCAAGGCCGCCTACGCGGACAAGCGGCGCACGCGCATCGGCGGCGCCGGCGCGGAGGAGATGGAGTTCAGCGAGGACGCCTTCATCTCGGACGAGGACGCCCACGTCGTCCTCACCCGGGACGGGTGGATCAAGCGCGTGCGCGAGATCAAGGATCCGTCCACCACCCGCCTGCGCGAGGGCGACGCGGTGATGACGGTGCTGGCCGGCAGCCTCAAGACGAACCTGGTGCTCTTCAGCAACCTGGGCGCCGCCTACGTCACCCGCTTCAACGACGTGCCGGCCTCCACCGGCTACGGCGATCCGGTGCAGAAGCTGTTCAAGTTCGACGACAACGAGCGCATCGTCGGCGCGCTGTCGCTGGATGGGCGGCTGGCCCGGCCCGAGAAGCTCATCGCCGTCACCAAGGACGGCCTGGGCCTGCGCTTCGCGCTGGAGGGCCACACGGAGGTCTCCACCCGCTCCGGCCGCCGCTACGCCAAGACGGGCGAGGGCGACGAGATCATCGGCGTGCAGCCGGTGGGCGACAGGGATCTGGTGGCGGTGCTCACGGAGAAGACCAACGCCCTGGTCTGCAGGGCCAACGAGATCAACGAGCTGCAGGGGCCAGGCAAGGGCGTGATGGTCATCAAGGTGGAGGAGACCGACCGCGTGGTGGAGTTCCTCGCGGTGGCGCCGGGCCAGAAGGACAAGCTGATCGAGTTCGAGACGCAGAAGGGCCGCAAGCTGAGCCTGTCACCGGCGAAGTACGGGGTGACGAGCCGCGGCGGCAAGGGCCACGAGATGTCCCGCAAGGACGCGGTGAAGGAGGTGGCGCGGCCCGTCACCTTCATCCCGCTGCCCGAGCAGAAGAAGGACTAGCCGAGGAACGCCATGGCGAAGAAGGACACGTACACAGGTGCGGACATCCAGGTCCTCGAGGGCCTGGAGCCGGTGCGCAAGCGCCCGGCCATGTACATCGGAGGCACCGACAGCACGGGCTATCACCACCTGCTGTGGGAGATCCTCGACAACTCGGTGGACGAGGTCATCAACGGCTACGCCACCACCGTGGAAGTCACCCTCCACAAGGACGGCCGCAGCATCACCGTGGTGGACAACGGGCGTGGCATCCCCGTGGACCTCATGCCCAAGTACAAGAAGCCGGCGGTGGAGGTCATCCTCACCACGCTGCACTCGGGCGGCAAGTTCGAGCAGGGCAACTACATCCACTCGGGCGGCCTGCACGGCGTGGGCAGCTCCGTGGTGAACGCCCTGGCGCGCAAGATGGTGGTGAACATCAAGCGCGAGCACAAGCACCACGTCCAGACGTACGCCCGCGGCAAGGCCACCAGCCCGCTCAAGGTGGAGGGCCCGGCGCGCGGCACCGGCACCTCCATCACCTTCGAGCCGGATCCGGAGATCTTCGGCGAGAAGCAGAAGTTCGACGCGGAGCTCATCCGCGAGCGGCTGGAGGCCAAGAGCTACCTCCACAAAGGGATGACGGTCGTCTGGAGGGACGAGACGGCCCACCCGCACACCCACGACACCTACAAGCACGACGGCGGCATCGCCGAGTACCTCAACAGGTGGGTGACCGAGCGCGCCAAGCCGGTGGTGCCGCCCGGGAGCGCGGGCTTCTACCACTCGCGGGACAACGGGGTGCGGCTGGAGGCCGCCCTGGTGTGGACGGAGGCGACGGATGAGACGATCCGCTCCTACGTCAACGGCATCCCCACCGCCCAGGGCGGCACGCACGAGGCGGGCCTGCGCGGCGCGGTGGTGAAGGCGGTGCGCAACTACATCGAGACGCACGATCTGACGCCCAAGGGCGTCACCCTCACCGCGGAGGACATCCGCGAGGGGATGACGGCCATCCTCTCCGTCTACGTGGTGGAGCCGCAGTTCCAGGGGCAGACGAAGGGCCGGCTGAACAACCCCGAGGTGACGGCCCAGGTGGACGGCGTGCTGCGGCCGGCGCTGGAGAAGTGGCTCAACGACAACAAGACGATCGCCGAGGCGGTGGTGGCGCGCATCATCCTGGCCGCCCGGGCGCGCGAGGCCAGCCGCGCCGCCTCCCAGGCGGTGAGCCGCAAGACGGCGGTGAGCCATAGGCTCAACCTGCCCGGCAAGCTGGCCGACTGCTCCTCCACGGATCCGTCCTCCAGCGAGCTGTTCATCGTGGAGGGTGACTCGGCAGGTGGCAGCGCCAAGCAGGGCCGCGATCGCCGCACCCAGGCCATCCTCCCGCTGCGCGGCAAGGTGCTCAACGCCGAGCAGGCCTCCACGGACAAGGTGGCCACCAACAAGGAGCTGCAGGACATCGTCAGCGCGCTGGGCTGCGGCATCGGCTCGGACTTCGACATCTCCAAGCTGCGCTACGGCCGCGTCTTCCTGATGATGGACGCCGACAGCGACGGCCATCACATCGCCACGCTGCTGCTCACCTTCTTCTTCCGGCACCTGCGCCCGCTCATCGAGAGCGGCGCCGTCCACCTCGCCCTGCCCCCGCTCTTCAAGGTGGAGCTGGGCAAGGAGACGTACTGGGCGCTGGATGAGGCGGATCGGGACCGCATCATCAAGGAGAAGACCAAGGGCAACGCCAGGCCCAACATCATGCGCTTCAAGGGGCTGGGCGAGATGACCGCGGACGAGCTGAAGATGACCACGCTCGACCCGAAGCACCGCAAGAGCCTCCGGGTGACCATCGACAATCCCCTGGAGACCGATCGGGTCATCAATGACCTGCTGGGCAAGGACGTGAGCGCGCGCTTCAAGTTCATCATGGAGCGAGCGAGCGAGGTTCAGGAGCTGGACGTCTGAGCCCTTCCGGGGAGGGGCCACGCTCGCCGCGGCCCTCCCTGCGTCCACCCGGGTGGAACTCCCCGAGGCTGCGGGGAATGGTGTCCAGGGGCCGGCCTCGGGTAGCATCCGCCGCTGTGTACACCGCACGCATTCTCCTCGTCCTCGCCCTCGCCCTGAGCATCACCGCCGAAGCCAAGGCTTCGCGCCGCTCCAAGTCGAAGGCGAAGAAGCCGGCCGCGACCCGGCCCGTCCCCGCCCCAGCCCCGGAGCCCCAAGCGGAGCAGCCCGAGCCCGTCCCTTCCCAGGAGCTGGCCGCCGAGCCCGCCCCCGCGCAGCCTGCCGCCTTCACCGCCCCGGAGGCCCCGCTCCCCAAGCCGAGCGCCGACGGCACCGTGGTGTTCGCCATCCCACGCTCCAGCAACGCCGAGCCGGCCGCCGCCGGGCTCCAGGAGGAGCTCGTCCGCCTGCTGAGCAGCAAGCCGGACGTGCGCTTCGTGGATCTGGGCCAGGCCTTCCCGCCGCCCGCGCTACCCTCGCTCGAGGAGGCGAACGCGCTCTACGAGGAGGGGAAGACCGCCTACGACAACCTGGATCCGGAGGTCGCGGCCGCGAAGTTCAGCGAGGCGGCGGACGCCTATGAGAAGCACCCGGCGGCGTTCAAGCCCCAGCGGCTCGCGAAGACCTTCATCTTCCTGGGCGCCTCCCAGCTGCTCAACGGCGACAAGGAGGGCGCGAAGAGCTCCTTCCTGCGCGCCCTCGCCGCCGATCCGGGCACCCGGCCCGACCAGGAGCTCTTCGCACCGGAGGCGCACACGGCCTTCACCGACGCGCAGCAGGAATTCAGCGAGCTGCGCCCGGGCACGCTCGTCATCGCCTCGAAGCCCTCGGGCGCGCGGGTGACGGTGCGCGGTGAGGACGTGGGCGTCACCCCGCTGCAGGGCGTGCCCATCCACCCGGGCCGCCACCCGGTGATCATCTCCCTGCCCGGCTACGTGCCCTACGCCTCCTATCCCCAGGTGGCCTCCGCCAAGAGCGCCGAGCTGAAGCCCCAGCTCGAGCCGCTGCCCGCCCTGGCCGAGGTGCTCGCCGCCGCCGGCCGGGCCTCCTCCGAGCGTGCCTTCGACGCCGACACCATGCACCCGGACGTGGCCACCATCGCCGGCAAGCTGGGCGCGCGCTACGTGGTGCTTGCCGCGGTGCGGCAGAAGAAGGGTGATCCGGCCGAGGCCGAGCTCCAGGTCTGGGATGTGCGCACGAAGAACCGGCTGCGCGGCGTGGAGCTCGAGCTCCAGTCCCGGGATCCGGAGACGAGCACCGTGGCCGCGGTGGAGCACGTGCACGCCTTCCTCACGGGCCGTGCGGTGGCGATGCCCTCCTCTTCGAGGAACCTGCCCCCGATCATGAAGAAGCCGTGGTTCTGGGCGGCGGTGGTGGGCGGCGCGGCCGTGGTGACGGGCGGCATCCTCTACGCCACCCAGGATCGCAGGGGCGGCCCCCTGGGTCCCGTCTCCGGCCTGCCAGGGCTGGGCTTCTAACGTCGCGTTTGAATGGCTCCCCGCAGGCACGCGTCGACAGGTATCGAGGTCTCCGCATGAAAGCCCTGGTGCTCGCTCTCCTCCCCGCCCTTGCCCTGGCCGCTCCGCCGCCCACGCCACGGCGTATCAGCGCGCTGCTCATCCCCATGGATCAGGGAGCCGAGTCCAGCAGCGTCAAGCTCGAGACGCATATGAATGGGGCGCTCGAGCAGTTCTCCGGCTTCACGGTGCGCAAGCCCGAGGAGCTGTTCGGCATGCCGGTGGACGAGGAGGCCCAGGCCGCCCTCAAGCGCGGCGAGAAGGGGTTCGAGGAGAGCCTGGCGGCCTACGAGGCCCGGGACTACGAGGACGCCGAGCGCAAGCTGCGCGCCACCCTCAAGGAGCTGCACCAGGGCGTCGGGGCGATGAGCTCGTGCGCCGTGCTGTGCGAGACGACGGCCCTCTACGCCGCCGTGCTGCACCAGCGCGGGGACTTCGAGGAGGCGAAGCTGCTCCTGATCGATCTGATGGCGCTCAACCCCACCTTCGAGCTGAGCCCCAAGCGCTACACCCGGGACTTCATCTCCCTGCGCGCCCAGGTGGCCACCGGCCGCAGCGCGGTGCTGCGCGGCAGCGCCACGGTGAAGTCGCGGCCCTCGGGCGCGCGCGTCTACCTGGATGGCGAGTTCCAGGGCTACACGCCGCTGACGGTGGGCCCCATGCAGATCGGCAAGCACATGCTGCGGCTGGATCGCCCCGGCTTCCGGCAGCACGGGCAGATCCTGGAGGTGACGCCCGAGGACGTGGAGCTCACCGCCGAGCTCACCCCCACCAACAACTACAAGAAGTACGACTCGCAGCTGGACAAGGTGGCCAGCGAGATCATCAAGCCCACGCCGAGCCCGGCCGTCGTGGCGATGGGCAAAGCGCTCTCGATCGACCGGGGCCTGGTGGGCACGGTGAAGGATCTGGGCCCCAACGGCACGGAGCTCGTCGTGGGCTTCTTTGACATGCGGGACGGCAAGAAGCTGGCGAGCCGCCGCCTGGTGCTCCAGGGCGACGAGTACGGCCAGGACAAGGCGGAGATGGCGCGCCTGGTGAATTACCTGATCAACAACGGCATGGGCGGCGCGGAGAAGAAGGCGAAGGGCTCGGACCCGCTGGACAACCGGCACGGCATGGAGGAGTGGAACGCCGAGGATCAGGGCGGCCGGCGCCAGGTGACGGAGAAGAAGAAGAAGAACGGGGATCCGCTGGACGGAGTGAGCGGAACTGAAGAGTGGTGAAACGAGAGGCTTGTCCCACTGGGGCGGGGGCGGCCTAGAGTCCAGGGCGTATGCGCCTCCTGGCTCCGCTCCTGCTCCTGCCCTGCCTCGCCCTCGCGCAGGCCAACGCCATCCTCCGCCCGCGGGTGGGCTCGCGCGGGGTGACGCTGCCCCCCGAGGCCACGGCGATCGTGGACGAGGCCACCGCCCTCTCCATCAACCCAGGCAGCCTGCGCTTCGTAGGGGCGCCCCAGCTCTTCTTCGTCCACGAGCGCAACCGCGCCCTGGATCAGGTGGGCAACGGCCTGTTCGCCGGCGCCACGCTGCTGGGGGTGGTGGGCACGGGGTTCGGCGTGGAGTGGCTCCAGAACCGCACGGAGCCGGACTACCGCCGCACCTCCTTCGGCTTCTCGCTGGGCACGGACACGCTGGCCCTGGGGGCCACCTACCACGCGTTCGGCTCGGCGGATGAGGCCATCGAGAAGCTGACGAGCTGGGACATCGGCCTGTCGGCGCGGCCCTGGCGCGGGTTCTCCTACAGCGTGGTGGCCAGGGACATCAACCAGCCGGAGCAGGGCGCCTACCAGCTCACCCGCAGCTTCGACGTGGGCGTGGGCCTGCGCCCCTTTGGCGAGCGGTACACGTTGGGGGTGGACTACCTCTTCCGCTCGGGGGGCCTGGACGAGGGGCGCCTCACCTACGCGCTCAAGGCGGAGGTGGAGCAGGGGGTGAGGCTGAGCGCGGGCGTCTCCCACGGCCTGCGCAGCGGGGAGGAGCTGGTCTTCCAGCTCGCCGCCACGCTGGACACCTCGGGCTTCGGCATCACCTACGCGGGCGGCGGGGGGGACGTGGGCGCCGATCATGTGCTGGCGGTGCGGCTGTCGCAGGCCTCCTACCGGAGCGTGCGCGTGTCCACGGGCACGGTGGCGATGGTGGACGTCAATGATCGGCTCTCGGGCGGCGTCAACCCGGCGCTGGCGCTGTTCGGCGCCACCGGCTCGGATCCGTACCTCGCGCTCATGCGCTTCCTGGATCTGGCGACGAAGGATCCGCAGCTCAAGGGCGTGGTGCTCAAGATGGAGGGGCTGGGCGGAGTGGACTGGGGCCGGGCGGAGGAGCTGCGGCAGGCCGTGCTGCGCCTGCGCGCCGGCGGCAAGAAGGTGATGGCGCTGCTCCTCTCGGTGGATGACAAGGGCTACCTGGTGGCCTCCGCGGCGGATCAGATCTACGCGCTGCCGGCCTCCTCGCTGCTGCTCAACGGCCTGTCGGCGGGCGTCACCAGCCTGGGCGGGACGATGGAGAAGCTGGGCGTCAGCTGGGACGTGGCGCGGGTGGGCGCGTACAAGACGGCGCCCGAGCAGCTCACCCGCCAGAGCATGAGCGAGGCGGAGCGGGAGACGCTCAACGCCTGGCTGGACACCCAGGTGGCCTTCTACGAGGACACGGTGACGCGCGGGCGCAAGCTGCCGGCGGGGCGCCTGCGTGAGGTGTGGGCCGTGGGCCTCGTCCCGGCGCAGCGGGCCCAGGAGCTGGGGCTGGTGGACGGCGTCATCCAGCGGCAGAGCGAGCTGGAGCAGAAGGTGCGCGAGCTCGTGCCGGGAGCCACCTACGCGGAGAACTACACGCCGCGCAGCGAGCGGGAGACGCGCTGGAGCCGCCGCCGTCGCATCGCCATCGTGCCGGTGCTGGGCACCATCGCCGGCGGGAAGAGCCGCGAGGATCCCATCGGCTCCAGCCGCATCGCCGGGGCGGAGACGGTGGTGCTGGCCCTCCAGCGGGCGCGGGAGGATCCCTCGGTGGTGGCCATCGTCCTGCGGGTGGACTCGGGCGGCGGGGACGTGCTCGCCTCGGATCTGATGTACCGGGCGGTGCTGGAGGCGAAGCAGGACAAGCCCGTCATCGCCTCCATGGGAGACGTGGCGGCCTCCGGTGGCTACTACGTGGCCATGGGCGCCCACGAGATCCTCGCCCACCCCACCACGCTCACCGGCAGCATCGGCGTCTTCTATTTGAAGCCCGCGCTGCAGGGCCTGCTGGGAGAGAAGCTGGGGGTGAACGAAGAGCGCCTGCCGCGCGCCCCGCTGGCGGACATGCTCAACCTGTGGCGCCCGTGGACGCCCGAGGAGCAGGCCGCGGTGCAGGCGTGGGTGGACTCCACCTATGACAACTTCATCACCTACGTGGCCGCCGAGCGGAAGCTGGAGAAGGCCAAGGTGCACCTCGTCGCGCAGGGGCGCGTGTGGTCCGGCAAGGACGCCCTGGCGCGGGGGCTGGTGGACCGGATGGGCGGCTTCGCGGAGGCGATGGAGGCGGCGCGCGCGCGCGCCAAGGTAGAGGCCGAGGAGGAGCTGGACCTGGAGGTCTACGGTGACCCGAAGGGCCTGCTCTCCTCGCTGGGCGGGGAGCCGAGCGTGCTCACCCGGCTGCTGCCCCCCCCCCAGCCCGCCCTTCCCCCGGCCGTGCAGGCGCTCCTGAGAGAGGCAGGGCTCACGGCGGGGTGGCTGGAGCCGGGGCTGAAGGCGCACCTGCCCTTCTCCGTGAAGGTGGAGTGAGTCACCTGCCAGACAGGGAGTGCGAAATTCTGCGAGCCTCGCGCGGGTCTCTGTTACTGTATGCGTTGCCCTCGGGCCGGCTCTCGGGCCGCCGGAGGGCTCCAGGGACCGGCGGTTTCGGTCAGCGGGGGCCCGCGCATGGAGCGCAGGCTGCCTCGAAGACCCCGCGTCAGGCCCCTGTCCCACATGTCGAGTCGTGCACGCCTGGCCCGATCGGGCCCCGTGCGTGCCTACGGAATTCCATGAGCGAGAACACCGAGAATAACGATCCCCGTGAGTCCCTCCCCCCACCCGCCGAGGCTGCTCGGCAAGAGTCCCCCGGCATGGATGATGACGGCGGGGATGACGGCGAGGGGGATGAGGGGCCCGACGAGGGCGGAGAGGCCCCCGCGGGCGGCCCGGGGCAGCCAGCCGCCGGACAGGCAGGCCCGGGCGGTGGTCGCCGCCGTCGCCGCCGCCGCCGCCGCCGTGGCGCCCAGGTCCATTTGACGCCGGACGGACAGGCCTACCGGATGCAGCCGGGCCCGGACGGACAGATGGTGCAGGTGTTCCTCACGCCACAGGAGCTGGAGCAGTACAAGCAGCGCCAGGCGCAGCAGCAACAGCAACAGCAACAGCACGCGCACCCGCAGCAGGGCCAGCGGCCCCAGCATCACGGGGGCGCCCCGGCCCACGCCGCGCCGCAGCAGAACCTGGCGCCGGTGGAGGGCGTGCTGGACACCGAGGCCAAGGGGCCCAACGCCTTCCTGCGGCAGCTCAAGAAGAACCTGCTGCCCTCGCCGGATGATCCGGAGCTGCCGAAGAACCTGGTGCAGAAGCTGCGGCTGCGGCAGGGCCAGTTCGTCACCGCGTTCGCGCAGATGCGGGGCAACAAGGGGCTCATCCAGCGCGTGGACACGGTGGATGGCCGGCCGCTGGACGGGGCGCCCCGGCTGCCGCACTTCGCGGACCTCACCTCGGTGGATCCCCTGGAGCGCATCAAGCTGGAGCACGGCCACCGGGAGATGGTGACGCGCGTGCTGGATCTGATCGCGCCGATTGGCAAGGGGCAGCGCGCGCTGATCGTCGCCCCGCCGAAGACGGGCAAGACGATCATGCTCCAGCGGATCGCCCAGGCGGCGATCACCAACCACCCCGAGATCCACGTGATGGTGTTGCTGATCGACGAGCGCCCCGAGGAAGTCACGGACATGCGCCGGAGCATCAAGGCGGAGGTGCTGGCCTCGAGCTCGGATCGGCCCACGGGGGATCACCTGAAGGTGGCGGAGCTGGCGCTGGAGCGGGCGCGGCGGATGGTGGAGGCGGGCAAGGACGTGCTGATCCTGCTGGACTCCATCACGCGGCTGGCGCGCGCCTACAACAAGGAGGTGGACAGCTCGGGCCGCACGCTGACGGGCGGCGTGGACAGCCGCGCGCTGGAGCGCCCCAAGCGCATCTTCGGCGCGGCGCGCGCCACCGAGGAGGCTGGCACGCTGACGATCATCGGCACGGCGCTGATCGACACCGGCAGCCGCATGGACGAGGTGATCTTCGAGGAGTTCAAGGGCACCGGTAACTCCGAG
>JAFGNZ010000280.1 GCA_016926755.1 Myxococcaceae bacterium
CATCCGTGATCAGCTCGCTGCTTCAACCCGCCTGCGACTACCGGGGACTGCGGCATGCCCGTGGTCCATATATTCAGCAGGAGGTCCGAAAAGACGACGGCCCCGCCCTTGCCGAGGCGAAGGAAGGGCCGTGATTGATCAGCAGCGTGGTTGATCAGCAGAGAGGTGCTTTGCCTACGCGACGAAGAAGGGCGGGCGGGACGACATCGGCTCGGGCAGCGGCCGGGGCTCCGGACGCGGGAACGGCAGGGGCTCGGGCAGCGGGCGGGGGAAGGGCAGGGGCTTGAGGTCGCCGAGGTCGATCTGCGTGCCCGGCTTGCTGTGCAGGTCGATGTCCTTCTGGGCCTGGCTCTGCTTGAAGTCGGTCAGCAGGTTGCCCAGCTGCCCGTTGCTGTCGCGGGAGCCGGCGATGGAGGCCTGCTGGCCCAGCAGCTTGCCGGCCTCGGAGTTGGTGATGTTGCCGTGGGTGCGGCCGGCGGCGATCTGGTCGATCTGGTTGGCCTGGGTCTGCGCGTCCTGGTCGAAGCGGGCGAACACGTCGCGGTCGCGGTTGCCGGCGGCGCTGTCGATGTTGCGCTGCGCCTGGGACTGCATCATGCCCAGCTTGAGCTTCTCGCCCAGCGTCAGCTTGCCATCGGCCATGGCGGCCTTCTGCGCGTCAGCGATGGCCTGCTGCTCCTTGAGCAGCGCCTGCGTCTCCTTCTCCGTGAGCGAGCCATTGCGAGTGCCGTCGGCGATCTGGCCCAGCTGCTCACCCTGCTTGGCGCGCGTCTTCGCGTCCGGCTTGAAGAAGTCCACGATGGGGCCGGGCACGTGCCGGAGCTCGCCCGCCGGCTGGGTCTCCACCGCGGGCTTGTTGGCAACCTGGGCCTGGGACTGGGAGGTGCGGGAGACGGGGGCGGAGGAGGGCTGGGAGACGCGCATGGGAGGGTTCCTGTGAGAACCGACTGGAATGTCGGTGAGTACGGGAGAGCCCTACTGCACCCCGCATGCCATGAAATGGAGCAGGGGGTGCGAAAGGTAAGCCCCTGTTGTTTCAGGGGCTTACGTTGAGGCCCACGCCTGAGGGAGGGGGAGGTGGTGATTGCAGCCACCAGGGAGGGCTGGTGACAACGCCTCTCACCGGTGACTGCGGTCACCAGACCCGCGGCGCTCTCTCACGCCTGCGCCTCGGGCTGGGGCGAGACGTCCTCGTGCGTCCGCGGCGCCTGCTTGACGAAGATGCCGTCGTTCACCTCGTCACAGCCCGTGATGACGAGGCGCCAGGGCAGCGAAGGAGTCTCGCCAAAGACGGGGGGCGCGACTGGCAGGAGGGTGATGAGTCCACCCTGCCCCGGCCAGTCCGGGAGCTCGTAGAGGTACTGGCTGCCTCCGAGGTAGTGCAATGGGGCGACGACCCCTTGGGGCCCCACCACCAGCTGCAGCTGCCCGTCGCGCTCGCGGATCGTCACCGCGCCGAAGGCAGGGTTGACATAGGTGCCGAGCACCTGCGCGAGCAGCTCTGGAGGTATCTCCTGCTCCGTGCGCATGGCCCGCAGGGTGGGTGGGGCGAGGGGGCCCGGACGCAGGGGGCGGAGGTCCAGCTTGGATCGCGGGGCGCGCATGGCCGCCCTGGGCGGCGCGGCTCCCAGCGCGAGCTCGTAGAACTTGAGGAAGAGCTCCAATGTGGCGCTGTTGTCGGGCTCGTTGTCGAGCGCCACCAGGCCCAGGCCCGCGTCGGGGATGAGGCCGAGGAAGGAGCTCATGCTGGCGGTGGCGCCATCGTGCCAGAGGACAGGGCAGGGCACGCTCGAGTCGTGCACCCAGCCCGCCGCATAGCTGTGCGCCCACGCGGGGGGCACGAAGCCCATGAGGGTGCGTGGGCTGTGGATGGTGTCCAGCGTGTGGCTGTCCACCAGCTTCCGGCCCTTGAAGGTGCCCCGGCCCAGGTGCAGGCGCATCCACCGGGACATGTCCCGCACCGACGAGCAGATGGCCCCGGCGGGGCCGGCCGTCTCCAGCTCGTAGGCATAGGGCCAGTCCGAGGGGAGGGGCCAGAGCGAGCCATCCTCCTTGCGCAGGTGCCCGAAGGCCACCTCCTTGTCGCTCGGCACCCCGGAGGGCGTGGGCGCGCTGTCCTTCATCCCGAGTGGCACCAGGAGGCGTCCGCGGACGAGCTCCTCCCAGCTCTTGCCGCTCTTGTGCTCGATGAGCCGGGCCGCCACCAGCCAGATGCTGTTCAGGTAGGTGTAGGCACTTCGGAAGCCGGTCACGGGCCTGACGTGGCGCAGGGCGCGGAGGATGTCCTTGCGCTCGAAGCCGAAGAGGAGCATCGCATCCAGGCTGTACTCCGGCAGGCCGCTGCGCTGGCACAGCAGATCCAGGACGCGCAGCTCGCGGCCCACCCGGGCGTCATGCATCTCGAAGTCCGGCAGGTGCTCCACGACGCGGTCGTTCCAGTCCAGCTTCCCCTCGTCCACCAGCAGGGCCACCAGCGTGGAGGTGAAGGACTTGGTGATGGAGCCAATCTGGAAGAGGGTGTTCGCGGTGACGGGCAGCTCCTGCCCGGCCCGGCGCGTCCCCAGGCCTCGGGCGCCGACGAGCTTGTCCCCGTGGACGACGGCGAAGGCCAGGCCGGGGACGTCCTGCTCCTTCATGAGCTGCCGTGCATACTTCTCCAGCTCATCGAGGATGCCATCGAGGCGCTCCGGCACACGCACCCCCGCCGGTACGCCGGACATCACGGGGTGGGGCGGGGGGGACTCCGATTGCTGTGGCTGCTCGGCCATGGAAGACCTCCAGGAGGGTTCTGCTGGAAGTTGAGGCGAGAGGGCCACGGCCGCAGCCCGCCGCCGCCGCGGTGCGCTCCCCTGCACGCAGGGCAGACGGCACCCGAGGAGAGGGGCCCGCAAAGGCGACGGCCCCTCCTTCGCGCGAGGCGAAGGAAGGGCCGCGGGTTGCTCAGCGGTGAGGTGCCTGGACTACGCGATGAAGTGGTTCGTGCGGAACACCGGCAGCTCGACCTTCGGCAGCTCCGGGCGGGGCAGCCGCGGCAGGGGCAGCGGCTCGGGCAGCGGGAAGGGCCGCGGCAGCGGGCGGGGCCCCGGGAAGGGCAGCGGGTGGAAGTCGAACTGCGTGCCCGGCTTGCTGTGGCGCGCGATGTCGTTCTGGGCCTGGTCCTGCTTGAAGTCGGTCACGAAGTTGCTGAACGGCCCGCTGTTATCGCGGGAGTCGGCGATGGAGGCCTGCTGGCCCAGCAGCTTCCCGGCCTCGTAGTTGGTGATGTTGCCGTTGGTGCGGCCATTGGCGATCTGGTCGATCTGGCCGGCCTGCCGCTGGGCGTCCGCGTCCAGGAGGGCGAAGGTGTCGCGGCTGAAGTTGTTCTGCAGGCGGTCGATGTTGTGGTCCGCGCGGGCCTGCATCATGCCCAGCTTGAGCCGCTCGCCGAGCGTCAGCTTGCCGTCCGCCATCGCATCACGCTGCGCGTTGGAGATCGCCTGCTGCTCCTTCAGCAGCGTCTCGGCCTCCTTCTCGGTGAGCGAGCCGTTGCGCACGCCGTCGGCGATCTGGTGGAGCTGATCACCCTGGGTCGCGCGCGTCCGGGCATCCACGGGCGAGGGCTTGCTGGGGAACGGCAGGGGCGGCGTGGGGAGCTGAGGCGGGGGGAGGCAGCCGCCGCGGACGATGCCGTGCGGGGTGCCGCACTTGTCACCGCCCACGAGCTGGGCAGTGCGGTTGGCGGCGGGGGACTGGGTCTCGGTGGGACGGGCGAGGACGGCGGGGGAAGGCGTGGTGACGCGCATGGGAGAGCTCCTGTTTTCGATTCCGACGAGGTGTCGGCGAGTATGGGAGAGCCTTATTGCACCCCGCATGCCAGGAATTGGGGCAGGGGGGCGCACAAGATAGGCCCAGCCATTTCAGGGGCTTACGCGGGAGCTGGCACGAAGGAGAGGGGGAGGTGGTGATGCCAGTCACCAGGGGGGGCTGGTGACTGGCGTTACCACCGGTGACTGGCGTCATCGGTGCCTCCCGGGCCGCGGGGGCTAGCGGCTGGAGAGGCCCACACCCACCGGGCAGCTGACGCCCGTGCCCCCCAGCCCGCAGTACCCCTCCGGGTTCTTGGCCAGGTACTGCTGGTGGTAGTCCTCGGCGAAGTAGAAGTCCGGCGCCGGGAGGAGCTCCGTGGTGATGGGGCCATGGCCCGCCGCCGTGAGCGCCTTCTCGTAAGCCTCCCGGCTCTGCTCGGCCGCGCGCTTCTGGGCCTCGTCGGAGTAGTAGATGCCCGAGCGGTACTGGGTGCCCACGTCGTTGCCCTGGCGCATGCCCTGCGTCGGGTCGTGGTTCTCCCAGAAGGCGCGCAGCAGCGCCTCGTAGCTCACCTTGGCGGGCTCGAAGACGACGCGCACCACCTCGTTGTGCCCCGTCATGCCCGAGCACACCTCTTGGTAGGTGGGGTTGGGCGTCACCCCGGCCGCGTAGCCCACCGCCGTGCTGTACACGCCCGGCGTCTGCCAGAACTTCTTCTCCGCGCCCCAGAAGCACCCCAGCCCGAAGAGGGCCACCTGCGAGCCAGCGGGGAAGGGCCCCTTCAGCGGCGTGCCCAGCACGAAGTGCGTGTCCGGGACGGGCATGGGCTGGGAGCGGCCAGGCAGCGCCTCGCCCGGCGTGGGGAGCTTCAGCTTCTTCGGCGAGAGGGACATGCCCTGGTTCTAGTCACCTGGCCGCCGGTTTTCATCCCCTTGCAGCAGGCCCGTCCCAGGGGGCCCACGCTGCCCGTGTTGGGCCCGTCCCAGGTACGGTAGGGTGCACGGGCCATGCGTCTGTCCTCGCTCCGCCTCGCTCTCTGTCTCTGTCTGCTTGCCCCCATGTCAGCGCTCGCTCAGGGCACCTCCCGGCCCCTGCCGCCGGAGCTGCGGCAGGCCCAGCGCCAGGCCCAGAAGGAGTTCGAGCGGCACAGGAAGCAGGAGGGGATCTCTCGCCAGGTCGGGAAGAAGGCCAAGGATGACAAGGAGGCCGAGCCGAAGCCGGCCAACTGCAAGCTCCGTGGAGCGAAGCGCGCGGCCCAGTTCTCCGAGGCGGCGCTCCCGGACGTGCCCCTGGCCGATCGCTATGCCCTGTACGTCGGCGCCTGTGGGCTCGGGGACGTGGTGGCGCTGACGCAGCAGCTCGTCCGCTTCAAGACGGTGAACGAGCAGGTGCCGCCGGCGAAGAACCCGCAAGTCGTCGCCATGGGCCGCTTCCTCCAGCAGTGGGCCAAGGCGCGCGGCCTCGGCTTCCGGGTGGCGGGCCGCAATGACGTGTTCGAGCTGTCCTGGGGCCAGGGCGCGCCCCACCTGGGCTTCGTCTTCCACGGGGATGTCGTCCCCGCGCCCGAGCACGAGTGGAAGTCCAAGCCCTTCGCGCCCAAGGTGGTGAACGGCCGGCTCTACGGCCGCGGCGTGATGGACGACAAGGGGCCCATCGCCACGGCGCTGGTCTCGCTGGCGCTGGCCCAGGAGATGGGGCTCGAGCCCCAGCGCGGCAAGGTGCTCGTCATCATCGGCAATGACGAGGAGACCACCTGGGAGGGGATGCAGGAGTACGCCCGCACCGAGCAGCTGCCCATGCACGTCATCTCCGTGGACTCGTCGTTCCCGGTGGTGGTGGCGCAGTCCGGCTACGTCTCCCTCACCCTGGAGGCGGCCCTGGGCACGCCGGACTCGAAGGACTCGGCGATCCTGCTGCCGGTGGATGCCAGCGCGGGCGAGTTCCTCACCCAGGTGCCCGCCGCCGCCTCGCTGAGCCTGGCGCCCTTCGGCGGCGCGTCCGCGGAGAAGGGGCTGGCCGCCGCGAAGGCCGCCCTGGAGGCCACGCGCAAGGAGCGGCCCGGGCTGGTGGCCGAGGTGAAGCTCGTCCCGGCGGCCGGGGCCGCGCGAGGCAGCGCGCGCATCGTCATCTCCACCCAGGGCAAGGCCGTGCACTCCTCCCTCCCCGAGCAGGGGCGCAACGCGCTGTGGGATCTGGCCGCCATCGCCGAGAAGCTGCCGCTGGTGGACAACGGCCTGACGGCGCTGCTGCGGACGGTGGTGCGCCGCTTCGACGGGGACCACCGCGGCGAGCGGCTGGGCTTCACCGACGAGGATCCGCTCATGGGGAGGATGGTCTCCGCGGCCACCCTGCTGCGCGTGAAGGAGGGGGTGGCCTCGCTCGGCATCAACCTGCGCCGGCCCCGCTCCGAGGAGGGGAACCAGGACTTCCATCAGGCCCTGGATCATGCCGTGGCCCTCATCACGCAGGAGACGGATGGGCGGGTGGTGGAGGCCAAGGGGCGCTACGTGGGAGAGCCGCACGTGGCGGACGTCAGCGGCCCGCTCGTCGCCACGCTGATGGACATCTACAAGCGCCACCGCAACATCCGCGACACGCTCGCCCCCATCTCCATCCGCGGCGGCACCTACGCCCGGCTCTTCCCCCGGGCCGTGGACTTCGGGCCGGGGCTGAAGGAGGAGCCCTACAGCGGCCACGCGCCCGACGAGTCCATCTCCCTGGAGCACCTGGGCCTCATCACGCAGATGCTCGCGGAGGCCCTCCACAGCCTGGCGCTCTCGCCCAACGCGAAGTGAGCCCGGCGCCGCGGCGGCGGGCGGCGCTCACCTCGCCCAGCGAGGCCAGCACACCGTGAAGCGCGTGCCCTCCGTGGCGCTGGAGCGCACCTCCACGGCCCCGCCATGCGCCAGGGCGATCTGCCGCACGATGTGCAGCCCCAGCCCCAGGCTGCGCGCCCCGCTCTTGCCTTCGTGCGGCCGCTGATCCTCCGGGCGGCGCTTGAAGGGATCAAACAGGCGCGGCAGCAGCTCCTCCGGGATGGGGAGGCCCTGGTTGGAGACCTCCAGCAGCACCTGATCGCCCGCGTCGCGCACCGCGGTGTGCACGGCCGCGTCCTCCCGGCCGTGCTGCAGGGCGTTGAACACCAGGTTGCCCAGCACCTGCGCCACCCGGTCCGGATCCCACTCGCCCCAGGTGTCGCCGTGGGCCTCGAAGAGGATCTGCCGCTCGGGGAACGTCACCTGCAGCTCCTCGAGCGTGGTGCGGCACACCTCCGCCATGTTCATGCGCTGGCGCGTCACGGGGATCCCCCCGCCCAGCCGGCTGCGCGCGAAGTCCAGGATGTCGTTGATCAGCCGGGCCATCCGCGCGCTGCTGCGGCGGATGCGCTCCACCGCCTGGCGCTCGCGCTCGCCCAGCTCCTCCGCGCGCGCGAGCAGGAAGGCGGAGGCGTTGATGGCGCTCAGCGGGTTGCGCAGATCATGCCCCAGCACGGCCAGCAGCTGCTCGCGGAAGATGAGGGCCTGCTCCAGCGCCTTCTCCGCCTCCTTGTGCGCGGTGATGTCCAGCACCACCGCCCCCACGCCCAGCAGCTCTCCGGCCTGGGTCCGCACGGGGTAGTAGCTGGACAGCCAGGTGCGCCCCCGGAGCCGGTCCACCCCGGGCGGCGTGGGGAACTCGAGGCTCTCGGACGGTACGCCTGTCTCCAGGACGCCGCGCAGGATCGGCTCGAGCACCTGGGCCAGGGGCGGCGCGAGCACCTCGTGGATGGTGCGGCCCAGGTGCTCGGCGAGGGGCAGGGCGTTGATGCCGGCCATCGTCTCGTTGACGCGCAGGTAGCGCAGCTCCCGGTCCAGGAAGGCGATGCCCACGGGCGTGCTGGCCAGCAGTGTGTTGACCATCGCCAGCGAGCGCTGGGCCTCCTCGCGCGCCGCCTGCTCGCGCGCGTGCAGCTGGGCCTGGGCGATGAGGGCGGTGGCCCGGCTGGCCATGATGCGGAACAGCAGCGTGTCGGCCTCGGAGAAGGCATACGCGGTCCGCGAGCCCATGTACGCCACGCCGATGAGGCGCTCCCCGTCCAGCAGCGGCAGGCCGTAGAGCGCGTGCAGCCCCAGGTTCCCCAGCGCCTCCTTCAAGAGCGGGTCCGTGGAGGCCGAGCGGATGGCGACAGGGCGGCGCTCGGCGGCGACGCGGCCGGCGAAGCCCTCGCCCACGCGCAGGCGCTGGCCCACCATGCGCTCGGCCTCCAGCCCCAGCGCCGCGCGCACCCGCAGCGTGTCCCCCTCGAGCAGGAGGATGGTGGCCGAGTCCACCTGCAGCGCGGACTCCATCAACAGGGTGAGCAGGCGCTGGAGCAGGGTGTGCTCGTCAGGGCTCTCCAGGGCCGCCTGCATCATCCGGTCCAGGGCGTTCAGCGCGCGCTCGCGCAGGCGCGCGTAGCTCAGCACCGAGCGCGTCACCCCTTGATCAATGAGCTCGTCCAGCAGCGACAGGGTGCCAGGCGTGGGGTGGATCGCCGAGGCCTGCAGCCGGCGGAGGATGCAGCTGCGCAGCAGCCCGTACTCGTGCGCGAGCTCATGGATGCCGAAGCCCTGGTTCAGCCGGGTGAACGCGTGCACGTCCGAGAGCACGCCCGGCAGCTGGGGTGCAATCCCATGCGTCTCGTGCGCCAGGGCCTCGGTGATGCCATCCAGCAGGGCGGGGAGGTGATCCTGCTGCGAGTCGGTGCCTGCCCGGCGCTCGTGCAGCGCGTGGGTGGAGAGCTGCCAGTCGGCGAGGATGTCTGCCCGGTGCGCGCGAAGGAAGGCCGCCAGCCGGTGAGGCTCCTCGGGATCCCCCGAGGGCTCCCAGGGACGTGGTTCCTGCTCCAGCATCGCTACCTCCGGGAAGGCCTGTGGCTCACGCCGAGCCTCACACTGGGCATGATGGGACAACCGCGCCCGCGTCGAAATCTGCGGAGCGACCGGGCTGGGGCCAGAGTGGCAGCACCCTCCGAGGGCCTCGGGAGGATGCCTCCCATACCTGCCCGCCCCGGACCGCGGGGCTGGGTTCGCTCCGCTCCCGGTTCGAGGGGCGGGAGAGAGTCGTGACGAGAACATGGGGACTTCGGGCGCGCTCGGCTAGGTTGCCTGCGCGATGAGCACGCTCCTCCTCACCCACAGCGATGTCGTCCGTAACCTGCAGGCCCCCACGTTGCTGGAGGACATGCGCGAGGCGTTCCGCGCGGACGCGCTGGCGCGGGCGGTAGCTCCCCAGCGCACGCGCGTGCCGCTGCATACCGGGGGCACGGCCATGGTGCTCTTCCCGGGCAGCCTGCCAGGGGTGCCCGCCTGGTCGGTGAAGGTGAGCGCTCGCTTCCCCTCGAGCACGCCTGCCCTCCAGGGCGTGCTGCAGCTGCATGACCTGGCCACGGGGGCGCTGCTGGCGGTGATGGACGCGGCGCACCTGACGGCGGTGCGCACCGGGGTGGTGGGCGCGCTGGGGACGGACGTGCTGGCCCGGCCGGACGCGAGCCGCGTGGCCCTGCTGGGCGCGGGCCCGCGCGCGGTGCTCCAGCTCAAGTCGCTGCGGCTGGTGCGCACGCTGTCCCAGGCCTTCGTCTACGACGCGGACTTCACGCGGGCCGCCGCCCTGGCCAAACGCATGTACCAGGAGCTGTCGCTGCCGGTCCGCCCCGTGGGCTCGGTGGCGGAGGCGGTGGAGGAGGCTGACATCGTCGTGGCCTCGAGCCCGGGAGGACAGCCCCTGCTGCCCGCGGAGCTGGTGCGCCCGGGCATGCACATCACGGCGCTGGGCGAGGACGAGCAGGAGCGGGTGGAGGTGTCCCCGGAGCTGCTCGCGCGGGCCACCTTCGTGTGCGATCACCGTGGCCTGACGCTGGCCGGCGGCGGGGTGACGAGCGCGGGGCTGACCGAGGCCTCCATCCACGCGGAGCTCGGAGAGATCCTCGCCGGGATGCGCCCGGGGCGCACCTCGCCCGAGCAGCTCACGTGCTTCTGCCCGGTGGGGCTGCCCTTCCAGGATCTGGCCGCCGCGTGGCACGTCTACCAGGCGGCGCAGGGGGACGAGGACGTGCGCCGGGTGGACTTCGGCGCGTGAGGCCTTGGGGCGCTCAGCCTTTCTGGCGCGAGGGGAGGTGCGCCACCGGCGAGCGGGTGCCGCCATGGGCGTGGCGCTGGGAAGAGAGCTCGCGGGGCGCGGAGAAGAGGCTGTCCCGGCCGTGGTTCAGCAGCACCTCGCCATGGGCCACCTCGCGCACGTCCGACATGCGGACGGCGAAGTCCCGGCGCCACAGGAGCAAGCCCCGCTCCACGATCAGCTCGTCGCCCTCGAGCTCCACGATGCGCCCCAGCTTGTGCCCGTCGTTGGTGCGCACCGTCATCCCCTTCTGGATCTCCGCTCGCTCGAACATGCGCCCATCCTCCAGGGCCGCCCTGGCCCTCGGCCCTGATCCAAAGCTGATCCCTGTGCGGTGCAGGCGCACCCGGAGTCAGCCATGCCGCTCTCCCTTCTCCTCCGCGGGGGCCAGGCCCCCTGAGCGCCGAGCGGGCGTGCGGGCGCTGACGAGGCGTCTCGGGAGCGCTGGTATGGCTCCCGTGAGTGCCCATCTTCGGCCTGGAGGTGCCGCATGCTCGTTGGCTTCATGGCGTCGCGGACGGGACGCTGGCTCCGGATCCTGGCGGGGGCCGGGATGGTGCTGGGGGGGCTGGCTTCGGGCTCATCGCGTGGCGCGGCGGTCGCGCTGGTGGGGCTGGGGCCCCTGCTGGCGGGCGCGCTGGATCTGTGCCTGCTCGGCCCCCTGTTCGGCCAGTCCCTCCGGGGCGAGGACATCCGGCGGAGCCTGGGGCACCCGGCGGAGGAGCGGCTCTTCAGGACGTACTACGAGCGGCTGTCCCCGCGCGCCCGCATGTACCTGCACTGAGGGCCCTGGGCGCGAGGCTCAGCTCACGGCGGCCCGAGGCTCGGCCTGGGGAGGTGGCAGCGCCTGGGCGGCAACCGGCTTGACGGAGATGAGCTGCAGCTCCCGGCGCATGCGCGTCACCCGCGAGCCGTGCACCCAGCCGAGCAGGAAGGCATAGCGCGCGTACTCCCACGCGGCGCGAGGCCCTCGCGCCAGCCGGCGCCGGAAGATGTCCTTGCCCGCCTTGAGCGGCGTGAGCCCCACCCGCGTGCACGCGTCGGCGAGGTTGTGCTCGTAGAAGTAGACGTGGTGCTGCCACCCGCGCCGATCCGGCCGGAAGGAGCGCCCTCGCCGCGGCATGAGGGGGATCTTGTAATAGGCCGCGTCCGGCACGACGAGGAAGGCCACGCCGCCGGGCCTCAGCACGCGGTGGATCTCCCGCAGGCCGTCCATGGGGCTCTCCACGTGCTCCAGCGTGTGCTTGGCCGTGACGATGTCGAACGAGGCGTCCGCGAACGGCATCTGCGTCAGCGAGCCGCGCTCCGCCTGGAAGCCGCGCTCGCGGCAGAGCTGCACGGCGAACTCCGAGAGATCCAACCCCATCTCCGCCAGGCCCAGGGACTTCGCCGCCGCGAGCACGTAGCCCGCGGAGCACCCCACGTCCAGCAGGCTGCGCGCGTGCGGGGCGAACTCCAGGCTCGCGAGGAGCTGCCGCCGGCACTTGCGCACGCGGTGATCCCACCGCTGGAGGTAGCCGGCGCGGTTGAAGCGGAAGTACTTCTCCTCGTAGCCCTCCCCGAGGCCGGGGCGCTGCTCCTGCTTGTAGATGAGGCCACACCCGGCGCAGCGGCCGAAGCGCAGCTCGGGGAAGGTGATGACCTCGCTGGCCTCCGTGGCGCCGCAGACGGGACAGGAGGCGAGGAAGGGGGCGCGCGAGAGGGCGCTCTGCTCAGTAGGCATCGTAGGGAGGCTCAGCGTACCGAAGTCCTCTCCGGTGCGCGCGTCCACCTACCGAAGCTGGAAGGTGACCGGGCGCTCGGAATACTCAGTGGACCTCGAAGGGGATGCTCAGCTCACCGAACGGCTCCTCGGTGCTGGCATCCACCAGCTTGACCCGCAGGGTGACCTGCTGCTCGCCCAGGAGCGGCTCCTCGAAATAGAGGAACCCGTCGCGGACCTGGCCACTCTCCAGCGGGCCCTCGGCGAGCGCCAGCCTCAGCATGTCCTGGGACGGGAGGGCCGCGGCATCGAACTCGGACGGGCAGGTGTGGCAGGGGGGCGGGGTGTACGGCGTGGTGCCGTTGTAGGAGTTATAGGTCGAGTCCACCGCGTCGGAGGGGGTCACCGCGCGGGCGGTTCGAGGGGGGAGCCGGGAGCGATACACGTCCGACGCAGGCCGAAAGCGGCGGACCCGCGCGGCGATGATCTCGCCCAGCTCCTCCGGCTTGCGCGCGACATGGCGCTCCTTGCCCTCGAGCTCGAAGCCCGCGTAGCGGATGCTCAGCGGCCGGCCGCTGGCGTTCTCCAGGCGGACCTGCACCAGGGTGAAGTAGCGCTCCACGTCCCGAGGCCGGGCCTCCCAGCTCGAGCCGTAGGCCACGAGCCTCACGCCGTGCGCCCCGGTGACGGCGGCGTTCTCATCTTCCGACACCGGGACCGCCCCCGGCTCCGGGCGCAGCTTCCCCTCGTGGGCGCAGCCAACGGCAAGCAAGAGCACGACGAACCCGGACCAGGGCCTCCGCATGTGGCACCTCCCTCAATGGCTGCGCATTGTAGGGAGCCCCGCTGCCGGGGCCAAAAGATGCTTGCGCGGTGGCGGGCTCAGTGCGCTCCCACCCCTGCCTCCGAGTGGGAGGCGAGGGAGACGAAGCTCCAGTCCCGGACGCGCGCCCACTCCTCGAAGGTGTGCCAGCGCACCTCGGGGAACTCGTGGCGCAGGGTGAGAATGTCGGCGTGATAGCCCACGCGCTCGAGCCACTCGTACATCCGCGCCAGGTCCTCGTCGTGCTCTCGCAGCAGGGCGAGCGGCACCTGCTGGTAGTGGACGCGGTGGCCGCTCACGTAGGAGAGCAGGTCGGCGGCCTGCTGCCCCGTCACCTCGTCCGAGGCGACGTCGATGCGCTCTCCGTAGAAGTCCTCGGGGGTGAAGATGATCCGAGCGACGAACCGGGCCAGATCCTCCAGGGCCACCAGCTGCAGGCCGTGCGTGGGGGGCAGGCCCAGGGCGAGCACCCCGGCCTCCAGGCCCTCGCGGAACATGGGGCCGGCGAAGTTCTCCATGAAGAAGGTGGGCCCCACGATGGTGTAGGGCAGGTTGGCGCGGCGCAGGTAGCGCTCCACCTCGTGCTTGGTGTCGAAGTGGGGGATGCCGGTGTACCGGTCCGCCCCCGCCACCGAGGAGTAGATGAAGTGGCTCACCCCGGCCCGCTTCGCGGCATCCACCAGGTTCATACCGTGGCGCACCTCGGCCTCCAGCCCGGCGCCGAAGGGAGTGGCCATGGCGAAGAGGGCGTCCGCGCGGCGAGCGGCGGCCTCGAGGGAGGCCGGGTCCTCGAAGTCCCCGAGGGCCAGCTCTACGCCCTGGGCCTCCAGGGCCTGCGCCGCGGGCGAGTCCATCCGGCGAGTGAGGGCAATGACGTGGTAGCCCAGCTGACGCAGGTGGCGGGCCAGGACGCCGCCTTGCTGGCCGGTGGCTCCGGTCACCAGGATGGAGCGAGGGAAGTCCATGAGCGCGTTACCTCCGGCACGCGTGTACCCTGTAAGCTGCGCGCGCACCGCGAGGGCTGCGAGCACCCACTCCACGCCTGGATGGGGGACGGCCGAGTGGGGTGGCCCGGGGTGAAGTCGTGAGGGACCTGGCGTGGAAGCGGTGATGCTTGGACGTGCGGGCAGCATTCGAGGGAGCATGGGAGGGGAGGAGAGGCAATGTCGAAGGACAGACCCTGGGCAGACTCCAGCACAGAGGAGGGCGCCGGGGATCCGCTCTTGCCGGAGAGCACGGGCGGCACGGGCGGCTCCCTGGAGACGCTCGTCAGCGAGGATCTCCAGGACACCTACCTCCTGTTCCTGGAGGCGGGGGCGAAGGGGAGGGTGCCCTGGGTGAAGGAGGTGCCGGCGTCCTGCTACCTGGAGACGACCGTCACGGTGGCGGCGCAGCTGCGAGCCGGCGAGCTGCCGCCCCTGAGCCTCTCCGAGCCGCGGACGATTCCGGAGGGCAGCACCCTGCGCTGGGAGGAGTCGGGCGATGGGGCCGGAGCCCAGGGCCGGCTGCACGAGGTGAGCCGCCTGGACGCGCGCCTGATGCGCGTCACCGCCACCTCCATGCGCGGGCAGGTGGAGGATCCCTTCGCCGGGCTGGAGCCGGTCGGCAACGCCCAGAGCGGAGTGATGCCCACGCTGGAGCGCTCGCTGGGGAGGACCGCGGACCTGGAGCTGGAGCGCGAGGGCATGCTGGCGGCCTACCGCCACTTCGTGGACACGGGCGCCGTGCCCCTGGCGGACCCAGAGGGCGGGGTGCTGCGCTCGGGCCGGGTGGCGGTCTTCACCCAGCAGCGCGCGCCGAGCGCGGAGCTGAGCTTCCTGCGCCAGCTCCAGCGGATGGACACCGACAGCGTGCTGAACGTGCAGTGGTCGGCGGAGTATGACGATGGCAGCGTGGAGGTGCGCTCGTCGGCGCGCTTCACCGGGCGGCTGGTGCTCTGGAATGTCCTCATCGACTCCGCCGGGCAGCAGACGCGCGGAGATCTGTCGATCGTCTTCAGCCACCTGACGCCGGAGGTGGTGGCGGCGCTCGCGCGAGGCGTGGGGGGAGAGGCGGAGGGGCTGGAGGAGGGGCGGTGGCACGCCGAGCTGCTGCTGACGGAGAGGGAGGCGATGCAGTGGCGGGACCTGGCGCGCATGCGGGTGTGTGATGTCAACGGCCTGGCCCTGGCGCGGTTCGATTGGGAGTCGCGGACGGAGGCGATGGCGAACTGGGAGGGGGAGGTGGGGCTGCAGATGCTGGCGCTGGCGCGCGCGCCGGACGAGGTGGGGGACATGCTGGTCCGCCTGGGCAGCACCGCCGAGGCCGCGGCGCAGGCGCTGGCGCGGCTCATGAGCGAGCTCGGGGCGCCCCTCGAGGGGACGCTCCGCATCGCGCCCGCCCAGACCACCTGAGCACCCGCGCTCCCGGCGCGAGCGGCCGGGGGCGGTGTCTCTGGGCAACGCTTCCGGTGCCGGGGCCTCGCGCTGGAGGTGGAAACCTGTTCCACCCGTGCCATGTTCGCGGCCCTATGAGCAAGCGCGACAAGGCCCCCTCTTCCCAGCTGGTCGCCGCCGCCGAGGCGCTGGAGACGCAGCTCGCCCGCTTCGAGAGCCTGGCGGAGCAGCTCCGCAAGGCCCCGCTGAACTCCGAGAAGGCCCTGGAGCGAGCCTCGAAGCTGCTGCGCGACGTGGCCGAGATGGACCAGCAGCTCAACGCCTCCGTGGGCGCGCTCGTGACGGCGGTGACCGCGGCGAGGGACCGGCAGCACACGCAGGCCGAGGCCGTGAACGCCCGCGCCCAGGAGCTGCAGGAGCGCGCGGACACCTTCAAGACGCTGCTGGAGCGCTACGGGGCCCTGGGCACGAGCGCCGCGGAGCTCAACCAGCGCATGCAGGAGTTCGCCGCGCGGCGCGCCCAGGCCCAGCCGGGTGAGCAGAGCGCCGAGCTGACCGGCAGCCTGGACGCCCTCGCCGAGCGCATGGGCCAGGTGGCCGAGGAGGCCGAGGCGGTGACCCGGCTCGCCGAGGAGAAGGACTTCAACGACGTGGGACAGCAGGCGGACTCGCTGCGCCAGCAGATCCTCTCGGCGCGCAACAAGCTGAACCTGCTGCGCAAGGGGCTCTCACCGTCCTGAGGGGCAGGCCGGGTGTCAGCTCAGGTAGGTGGGCTCGAAGGCCTCGGGATCCTCGATGGGGCGACGGCCCGCGAAGCCCGCTTCCAGCTCGTGCCAGTGTGACACCGAGGCCTCGCCGTAGCGCCAGCAGAGGTACACGGTGCGCCCGGCGAGCTGGGCGCGGAAGTCCACCAGCCCGTCGGCGGCCTTCACCTCGATGCCCATCTCCTGGAGCGGCATCAGCTCCTGGCGGATCTGCTGGATGAGCCCGGCGTGCTGCTCGCGGAGCAGCTCGCTGTGCGCGCCGCGCTGGCCCTGGAGCGCGTCCAGCTCGCTGGCGAGCCGCTGTGCCTCCGCCACCCACGGGCGGACCCGCTCGAAGGTGCCATTCAGCAGCGGGATGAGCCGGTTCGCCTCTTCGATCCCGAAGTAACGCATCGCCCTCGCAGCATGCAGTACGGCGGTCCTCGGATGCCAACGTCACGCGTCGGATTGTGGCCTGGAGTTCGACGCTCTCCGGGGTTTCTTCGCCCCCCGGGAAGACTGGGCATTCACTGATGAAGCGTCTACGCCGGGTCCAAGGCCCAGGTGCCTTCCTCCCACCGCTTCAAGGCCTCCTGCGCCTCGAAAGGAACCATCCCCTTACCTTTCGCGGCCTCTTCCAGGACCGCCTTGGCCTCCGCGTTGCGATGGCGGAGCAAGAACACAGCCGCTGTGACCCGGACATCCATGCGCGGGTGCTTGAGAAGCACGGCAAGTGCATCGCGTCCTGCATCTCCGTGGGCCCGCAGCTTGTCGAAGACCGCGATGTACTCATCGGCATGCCTGTTCGCGGCTTGAGCGTCTCCCCGCCAGCCAGCATCGGTCTCGGCCTGCACATGCTGGGCGAATTGCTCGACGAGCTCTTCGAGGTCCATTACCAGACTCCGTTTTGGAGGTTCTCGATGGCCCGCAGCCCGAACGCTCGCTGGGCTTCGTAGGACTGCGTGCTCAGCCATTGTCTCACAGTGAGATCGCGCGAGTTGGTAATCCTCACGTTCTTCCGTGAGTAGAACGCGCTCAGGCGGAGGTGCAGCGCTTCCTCCAGCGGGATGACGTTCTCGGTGTTGTGAATGGCATGGGGACCGAAACGCTGAACATTGCTCTCCGTCTGCTCGACGACGTGGTGCCATTGCTTCCCCCTGCCTGCCGAGCCCAAGGCACTCTTGAGGCCGCTGAACGAGCCCCAGGACTTCAAGCTGGCAGGACTGGCTCCGGCTGTGGCTCCTCCGCTCCCCATGTCCTGGGCCGCCATGGCGACCGCCGTGGCAGGCAGGGAGATGACGACGGTGTTTCCTATGACGGCCACCGCTGACGGCCACCGCGCTCACCTGCCCCACGTTCGTCAGCCGGATGCCCACCTGTGAGGCCCCTACCGCCGCTGCCTCCGGGAATCGTGGATGGAGTGGAGATCGAAGCACTGCTCCCGGACGGTTCCCAGCCCCTTGGAGGGCTGGGTGTCCGCTGGTGAAGTGGCTATGTGAGTCCGAGAAAGTTTCTGCACAGTGACCGCAGGAGTCGCGGAGCCAGAAGCGCGGAGAACCCCTCCGTTCACGGGGTTGGAGTAGCCCTGGGCCCGCAGAGCCTCGCGGATTGCCCCGACTGAAGGCACAGTCCCACTTTGCCTGGCGCGCAGGTCGCGGGTCCCTCGGCTCGGTGCGGGGCCTCCCGTCAGCTGACGGGTCCTCCCGCACCGGCCGTCCCGCTCTCCCTATGGCCACGGACCTCCTGCGATGCACGGCTTCGAGGCTCCCCTCCGTGCGCTCGGGTCGAACCGATCCGGCTGTCCGACAGGTTTGCCAGGAGCACCTTCCACGGGGGCTCCCGCTCCTCCTTCTGCTTCCTGCCTCCTCCACCGCACTGTCGACGAAGCAGGTGTGCAAGAACTTTCCCGGACCTCCTTAGCTCCTGCTGGGTGGTTCCAGTTGCAGCGGTCGAGGGTAGTAAAGGCCCAGCGGGTCCCAGACATATTTCTCGAGCGGGACCAGGGTCATGTGACTCATGGCATGTCTCTCGGCGAAGTGCATGAAGCGCGCGGAGACGATGATCCTCCCCCAAAGGCCGCGCGGCCGGAAGACATCCTCACCCTTCCAGGTTCCAGCCTCCAAGGCGAGCCCGTCAATGGCATCAATACCGACGTAGCGACACCATGAGCACTTCATGGGTCGGCTGATCCGGAGTCGGCTCCGCTCCATATCCAGCGCTGTGTGGCCGTAGGCCGGGGTGACGAAGAGATACCTGGGCGGTGGGCCGGGCTTGGGTCCACGACGCTTGCGGCGTGCG
The DNA here is from genome assembly GCA_016926755.1 of Myxococcaceae bacterium. Lineage (GTDB taxonomy): Bacteria > Myxococcota > Myxococcia > Myxococcales > Myxococcaceae > Hyalangium. The sequence goes on from JAFGNZ010000280.1 coordinate 17,863, forward strand.
CGCAGCACCTCGACGGGATGAAAGCCGCTGAGCCCCGTCAGCCCTTGTGCCTTGAAATCTTCGGCGAAGCGCTCGGTGACCAGAAGATCGCCGCCAGGGCCCTCCACGAGATCCCCGAAGTCCTTGCCGTAGAGCTCGAGTTCGACCCGGTAGGGGGGCTGCCAGCTCAGCGTCCCGATGGTGTCCCCGCATTGAGGACAGTGGGGAGCAGGGCCGACATTCGCCTTGACCGTGCTGAACTCGGTGTCTTGATCGCCCCAGAGCACATGCTTCATGACGAAGAAGCGCATGGGCCGCGAGGGAACGTCAGAAGCCATCAGGGAACCTCGCGCGCATCTCGGGCCGGCTGTAGAGCCGCCGCAAGAAGGACTCGAACTCTACGGGTGTTGCGTTCTGATTCGTCTTGAGCCACTCGATGACCTCTCCACTCCCAGGTAGATGAGCAGCAGAGCCGAGACGACGGCCGCAGCCTTGGTGAAGACAGGCTCGGGGTTGGCTGCCAGAACGGCCCAGGTGATGAGGCCCGACGCAATCAGCGTGTAGAAGAGCAGGACCGCAACGGTCAGCCGGGTTGCGATGCAACGCCTCCCAGATCGAGGAGAGCTCCAATCTACAGGAGCGTCACCTCAGATTCAGAATCAGAGCCCGAGGAACGCGAGCAGCGCGCCCAGATCCTCGTCCGACAGAGCCTCTCGGCTGTAGAGGGGCATGTTGCCGCCGACCCCGAAGAACTGGCCGTGCCGCACCTTCTCGATGACGACGAGCTGCTTCGGCACTCCTGGGAAGAGCCTGTCGTAGTCGTTGAACACGGCGGGCAGGATGGAGGCGAGCTCGGTGAGGCGCCCGATCCCCGTGTCCGTCTCGCCGTGGCACGTCTGGCACGCCGCGCGGTACACCGCGGCGCCGCGGCTGGTGCTGCCTCGTGGGACGTCCTCGATGTCCTTCACCACGGTGAGGGGGAGCGCGGGAGCCTCTCGGTCCGGGCTGAGCTGGACGAGGTACTCGTACAGGGCGCGAGCCTTCGGGTCGGCCGGCGTCAGCGGCGACACCCCGCGCATGAAGCTGACGTAGCAGAAGTTCACCGCGTCCAGCAGGCGCGCCTCGTAGCCGCCCCACCAGCTCGGACGGAAGGCCGAGTTGTGCAACGAGTAGCCCGAGAGGATGCGGTCGGCCTCCGGTGTCGCGGTGGTGGCGTGGCACGTCGCGCACGAGAAGCGGTTGAACCCACTCTCCGACAGGCGCGCGTCCTGGAAGAGCTCCTCGCCGAAGTCCGCCGCGGACGTGGCCCCGCCGCAGCCCGCGGCCAGCAACGCCGCAACCAGCAATCCCCACCTCATGGCTTCCCCCGCAGGATGGCGACCGAGTCCGGGAAGACGCCCACCAGGACCGTCTTCACCACCTTCTTCTCCGTCAGGTCCACGACGTGGAACGTGCCGGGCCCCACATGGTCGCCCTCGCAAACGACGAGCCCGTGCCGCTCGTCCGGCGTCAGCTCCACCTGGTGGACGTTGACGCAGCCGCTGGGAGACAGGGGAATCTCGTCCGGCACCGCGGCGGGGTTGGAGGTGTCGATGATGGCGAGCGCGTCGATGCCCTGGTACGGCATATAGAGGATGCGTCCATCGGCCGTGACATCGCCGAACATGGGCGGGCCGCTCAGGAACACCGTGCGGGTGGGATCCATGCTGAGCGTCGTCGGATCCAGGTAATGCACCGCGCGGCTCCGGAGCGAGCTCACCCACACCGCGCCCGTGGGCGACAGGGTGAGCGCGTAGGGTTCGTGCCGGGGCGAGACGGCGTTGCCAGCGTTGGCGGCCACCTTCACGCGTGTCACGGGGTAGTTCGGCTGATCCAGCTCCACGATCGCCACTTCATCGGACCAGCAGGCGATGTACGCGCGGCGGTCATCCGGCGACAGGCGCACCGCGTGGGGCGCGGGGCACACTGACACCATCTGCGGTCTGGCCATCGTCTCCGCGTCGATGATGGCCAGGCGTGCGTCCATCTCCTGCTCGGTGCCGCCGCGCCGGGCGACGTCCGCGATCTTCAGCAGGTCGAAGTGCGTCTGGTACAGGGTGCGCCCGTCCTGGCTGATGATGACGTCACCGGGGTTGCGGTCCACGCGCACGGAGCCGACGAGCGTGTTGGTGCTCGCGTCCATCTTGAGGCAGTAGCCGTCCGCCGTGCCCGCGCCGTGCGTGCCGTGCGGCCCCGAGCCGGCGCCGGGCACGTAGTTGGAGATGCCCACGTAATAGAACGCGCCATCGGGCGAGGCGGCGGTGTGGTGGGGGCCCTCCAGCTCCACGGGGTTGAGCCCCACGGGGATGCGCGCGAGCTCGCCCCACTCCGGCGAGCCCATCGTGTCCAGGTCCAGCAGGCTGAGAGTGTCCTCCAGGCTGTTGGTGATGACGACGCGTCCCGCGGGCCCGATGGGGGGCAGCGGGGTGGGCGCGGGCCATGCCGGATCGAGGCCGTACTCCAGCTCCGGCACCTCCAGCGGCCCGGTGGTGGCTCCGTCCGAGCAGGCGCCGAGGGCCAGCGGCGCGAGGGTAGCCAACAGCAGTCGAGCGCGCGTCATGGCGTGGTGGCCGCCCGGCGGAACGTGCGTGGCGTCGCCAGCCGGTAGGGCCCCTCCTTGAGGCGGTTGTCCTGGAGATAGGCGCTCGTCACCTGGAGGCTGAGCTCCTGGCCGGCCGCCTCGCCCATGGTCGCCCACGAGGCCGCGTCCACCTGCCACGACAGCTCCGAGGTGAGCACCTCGATGGGACACTCACGGCCCGGCACCGTTACCTGCACCAGGTAGATGTCCCCGGTGTAGGGGGGCAGGTGCGCCTCGGCGGTGGGCACCAGCAGCTCTCCCAGCCAGGCCAGCGGGCCGCGCGAGGGCCGTGCGGAGGCTCGGGCGAGCCGGCTCGGCGTGTCGCGCTCCAGCGAGGCGCGCAGCGGCGACGTCCACGAGAAGGCGGGCGGTGTCGCGCTGGCGGCGAAGGTCTCCCCCTCGGCCGGCGACATCAGCGTCACGGCGAGCGAGGAGTCCAGCGGCTTCTTCTGCGCGTCCACCATCGTCCTCCACGCCTCGTCCGTGGCGGACCCGCCGTAGAGGGGCTCGCCACACTTCGGCTCCTCCTCCTTTCCGCAGGCGGAGGTGAGCAGCAGGAGCGCGGAGGCGCAGGCGGTTCCAAGGAGGCGTTGTCGGGTCGTCATGATCCGGATCTCCGGGCGAGCTGCCGTCGGGAGTGACGGCTCAAGGTGAGGAGGAGGAGCAGGAGGGCGGCGGGGACGAGGCCGGTGGTGGCGCTGCAGCCATCCTGAGGGCGGGGCCCCTCCGGCCCCGAGGGCCCCGCATCCGGCGCTGGCTCCACACCCCCGTCGGTATAGGTGGGCGCGCCGAGGAGCTCCGCGAGCTGCGGCCAGCGTACAGGGCAGAGCTGCTGGACGGAGGTCCCCGCCGGGCAGGCGTGGGCGCCCTGGATGCCGTTGAGGTTGAAGATGGGCTCCCAGGTCTCGCCCTCGTCGCGGCTGCTGGCCATGGCCCAGTCGTGGACCCAGCTCGAGCCACAGCCGAGGAGGACATCTCCCCTGCGCAGCGCGCAGGAGTTGCCGTTCGGGAGGGGGAGCTCGGAGAAGGCCTCGCCCTCACGCCCGCGGTAGAGGTGGACGGGGGTGGAGACCCAGACGGTGCGGCCATCCGCCGAGGCCTCCGCGCCGATGATGACATCCGCTGTCGTCATCGCTTGGGTCAGGGTGGTGCCCCCATCCGTGCTCTTGAGGAGATAGCTGGAGCCCCCGGCGGAGACCCGCGCCCAGAGGACGTCAGGCGAGGCCTCGCTCACCAGGAGGAGGAGGAGATCATACGGGCGCACGAGCTCGGGCAGCGGCTGGGGCAGGCGGGTCCACGTCTCTCCCGCATCATCACTGCGGGAGAGGAACATCGCTCCGGTGGAGTCCTGGCCGGACGCGTATATCCGCCGCGGATCCGAAGGGGCGATGCGGATGGCGGAGTACCGGAGGTCCGTGCTCAGCGGGAGGATGACCCGCCACGTCTCGCCGCCATCATCCGAGCGGTAGATGCCATTGGCCACGGTGTTCTTGCCCGTGGTGACGTACATGATGCGCTCGTCCGTGGGGTGCACGGCGAGGTGGGTGACCCAGGTGTCCTTGAAGAAGGGGTGCGAGGTCCACGAGCAGCCGCCGTCTTTCGAGAGCACCAGCGCGCTGCCGGTGGCGGCGAGCAGGTCTCCCCCGCTCAGCCAGTGGTAGCGCGCCGGGCGCCAGGCGCCGATGCCCATGCCCTCGGGGCAGATCCATCGCCACGTCTGCCCGCGGTCTCGCGAGATGACCGCGCCGAAGGTGGCGCCCACGATGAGGTCATCCTCGCTCCCGCGCCGCACGCTGATGTTGCTCGTCTCGGGCAGCCCGTTGTGGGCCAGGGCGGGGGCAGCGCGCAGGGCCAGCAGCGCCAGCAGCAAGCTCCAGCAGGGAGAGAGGGGCGTCTTCATCGCGGTGGGCTCCGGGGAGGTGGCGCTCGGTACGATAACGCCCAGGCGTCCCGGATATCAGTGTTGGAGCTTTTCCAAACACCGGCTCGCCGCGAAAATGCCCCGCCTCTTTCACCTCATCTGGAGCAACCCGTGAAGAACCCCGCTTCGCCTCGCCACGCCTCGCCAATCCTTGCGCTGCTCACCCTGGGTGCATGTGCGCACCACGCCCCCGAGAGCGGCCAGGGCGCGCGGCACGAGCCGGCCCACCACGGCGGGGGCCACTCCCTGGTCCACCATGGCGCCGCGGCCCACCGCTTCGAGAACGCGGAGGAGTGGGCGAAGCGGTTCGAGGATCCGGGGAGGGATGCCTGGCAGCGGCCGGAGGAGGTGATCGCCGCGCTCGGGCTGCCGCCGGACGCCAAGGTGGCGGACGTGGGCTCGGCCACGGGGTACTTCGCGGTGCGACTGGCGCGGGCGGTGCCCCAGGGCCACGTCTTCGGCGTGGACGTCGAGCCGGACATGGCGCGCTACCTCGGGGAGCGCGCGCGGCAGGAGGGGCTGGGAAACCTCACCGCGGTGCTGGGTGAGCCCGCGGACCCGAAGATCCCCGAGCCCGTGGACCTGGTGCTGCTCGTGAACACGTACCATCACATCGAGGGACGGCAGGCGTACTTCCGCCAGCTCCTGGGCTCGCTCACGCCGCGGGGCCGGGTGGCCATCATCGACTTCCGCAAGGGCCAGCCGATGGGCCCGCCAGAGGAGAGCCGGCTGGCGCCAGAGGCGGTCCGCCGGGAGATGGAGGCCGCGGGCTACCGCTTCGTCGAGGAGCACGGCTTCCTGCCCAACCAGTACTTCCTCCTCTTCGCGCCCGCCTCCGCGCGTCCGGCCGGGGCCACGCCGTGAAGCGCCCCTCCCTGCTGCTGTCGCTGCTGCTCGCCGCGCTGCTGGGCCCGGCGTGCGCCACTTCGCCGGCCTCCGCCCCACCTGCCGAGGGCCCGGCGCACTCGGAGCGCGCCTTCCTCTGGGAGGTGAAGGGGGCACAGGGGCAGGGTGGCACGGTGTACGTGGTGGGCTCCATCCACATGGCCCGGGTGGGAGAGCTGAGCTTTCCACCCTCCATGGAGGCGGCCTATCAGCTCCGGCGCTCGGAGCAGCCCGCGCGAGGGCTCGAGCGCATCACGGCCGCGTGGATGGATGGAGACGCGGAGGGGATGGCGGCCGAGCTCTTCCAGCAACGAGGTGCGTCAGCTGCCGAAGGGGAGGTGAGGGTGGGTACTTCTCTCACGGAACGGCCCGCGCGCTGAGGGGTGTGGTAGCTTGGCCGCCCGGTCGGCGCGGCGAGAACCTCGGCGTGCGGGATGGAAGCACGTCGCCAGACCGCCTGGGGCGGTATAGGAATACGACATGGAGCAATCCTCGGCGGGGTCCAACAGCGTGGGTGAGAACGAGCAGCCGGATACGGTGGTCGGGAGCGCCTACCAGGTCGTCCAGTGGCTGGCCGCTCGCGACGAGGTGGACGCGGCCGTCCAGCTCTACGAGGACATGAGCGCGGGCCAGCGCGAGCGGCTGCTGAAGGAGGCGGTGGGCACCACGCTGGAGGAGCGCAAGGGGCTGGTGGAGGTGCTGCGGCGGGCGCGGGACTTCACCGGGGCCGCGCGGCTGCTTGCGGGCAGCGGCTCGGACGCCGAGGCGGCCGGGCTGTACGAGCAGGGCGGCAACCAGGTGGAGGCGGCCGAGGCGTACCTGCGCGCCGGGGACATCGCGAAGGCGGCGGCGGCGCTGGAGCGGGGCGGGGCGCTGGAGCGGGCGCTGGAGCTGTACCGGGGGCTGGGCGCGCGCGAGTCCATGGCGCAGTGCATGGCCCGGCTCGGGCGGCCGCTGGAGGCGGCGGCGCTGTACCGTGAGCTGGGCAACGTGCACGCGGAGGTGGAGGCGCTGTGCGGGGTGCCGGCGGACGATCCGCGGCACCTGGAGTCGGTGCTGCGCATCTGCACGCTGCTGGACAACGAGGCGCAGCCGCGGCGGGCCCTGGCGCTGCTGGTGGACACGCTGCGCGGCTCGGAGGATGCGCGCAAGGATCCGGCGGCGCTGGCCGAGCAGGCGCGCCTGCTGCGGCGGGTGGGGCGGGACGCGGAGGCGGACGCGGTGCTGGCGCAGCTGCCGGGCAGCGGCGGCTCGACGCCCTCCTCCGTGCCGCTGGTGGCGCGGATGACGCCGGCGACCAGCGGGTATGGCTACCTGAAGGCCATCCCCATCTTCGGCGAGCTGTCGCTGGATGACATGAAGGATCTGTACCGGGTGGCGCAGCAGGTGCTCATCCCCGAGGGGGCGACGGTGCTGGAGAAGGGGGCGCAGGGCTCGGGGCTCTTCGTGCTGCTGGAGGGGACGGTGGACGTGTTCAGCGGGCCGGAGCCGGATGCCAAGCGGCTCAACTCGCTGGGCCCGGGGGCGTACCTGGGGGAGATCTCGCTCATCCAGGATGGGCCCACCTCGGCGCACGTGCGGGCGCGCACGGCGGTGCGGGCGCTGCGCATCACGCGGGCGGGCTTCCAGCACTACCTGGACACGCACGACGGGGCGGCGCTGCGCATCTACCGGCTCTTCACGCGCAACCTCGCGGCCCGCGTGCGCGCGCTGAGCGCATGAGGCCCGGGAGCGCCGGATGACGGACGCGCTCCAGCGGCGTAAGGACAAGGCCGCCCGGCTGCTCGCACTGGAGCAGCTGGAGGCGGCGCTCTCCGAGTACGAGCAGGTGCTGAAGGCCTCGCCGGATGACGGGGCCAGCCACCAGCAGGTGGCCTGGCTGCGGGAGCGGCTCGGGCGCCGGGCGGAGGCGGTGGCCGCGTACGAGGAGGCGGCGCTGGCGTGGGCGCGGTGCGGGCAGCTGCTGCGGGCCATCGTGGCGTGCAAGGGGCTGTTGAAGCTGGAGCCGGGGCACACGCGCACGCCGCGCTCGCTGGCGGACCTCTACGGTTGGCGCGCGGCCCCGGCGCGAGGTGGCTCCGGTAAGAAGACGACGGGGGAGTTCGAGCTGGTGCCGGAGGGGGCAGGCCCGGCGGCGGGGATGCCGGTGGTGCCGCTGTTCTCGAAGCTGGGGCGCGAGCCGTTCGCCTGGGTGGTGGAGGCGCTGGAGGTGCGCAGGCTGCCGGCGGGCAAGGCGGTGGTGGAGGAGGGGGAGGCGGGAGCGTCCATGTTCGCGCTGGTGGAGGGGCGGGTGGAGGTGGTGCGCCACCTCCAGGGCGGGGAGCGGCGCAAGGTGGGGGAGCTGGGCGAGGGCACGTTCTTCGGAGAGCTGGCGCTCATCTCGGAGGGGCCGCGGCTGGCGAGCGTGGTGGCGGTGGAGCCGGTGGTGTTGCTGGAGTTCACCCGGGCGCGGCTCGGGGAGGTGGTGCGGCGGCACCCGGTGGTGGGGCAGGTGGTGCAGGCCTTCTACCGGGAGCGGATGGTGGAGAACCTGCTGCGCAGCAACCCGGTGTTCACGCCGCTCAAGCCCGAGCAGAAGCAGGCGGTGGCGCGGGAGTTCGAGCTGCGGGAGCTGAAGCCGGGCGAGGTGGTGCTCGAGCAGGGGAGGGAGGGCCATGCCTTCTACCTGCTGTTGCGCGGGCGGTGCACGCCGTACCACGTGCAGCCGGACGGGCGCGAGAAGGCGTACCCGGAGCTGCGCGAGGGGGATGTGTTCGGGGAGATCTCACTGTTGCTGGGCAAGCCGGTGACGGCGACGGTGCGGGCGGACGTGGCCAGCGTGGTGCTGCGGCAGAATCGGGAGGCGTTCGAGCGGCTCATCCTGAGCCAGCCGGGGATGCGTGGCGCGCTGATGCGGGTGGGCACGGAGCGGCTGCAGCGGACGGCGCGGCTGCTCTCGGGGAGGGATCTCCACGAGGGCGACTTGCGCGTCTGAGCCCTGGCTCAGGCGCTCTCGGTGGGGAGCGAGACGGGGTGCTCCCGGAGCCAGTCCTGGCAGCGGCGGAGGCGCGCGGCGGCGGCGGGCAGGCCCATGTCCTCGAGGAGCTTCTGGTAGGGCTCGAAGTCCTCGGGCGTCCAGATGGGGCGGGCCTTGAGGTCGGCGAGCATGACGAGCTCCTCGGCGGAGCGGCCCTGGGCCTCCTGGCTGGCGGTGAAGAGGGCGGCCATGACCATGCGAGAGGGCTCGGCCTCGAAGGCGATGGCGGCGTCGGTGAACCAGGCGCGGGTGGCCTCATCGAGCGAGGTGTCGCGAGCCTTCTGACGCAGGCGTGCGAGGATGCCTTCGAGGAGCTCGGAGTCGAGCGCGCCCTTCACGGCGCGGATGAGGTTCTCGATGGCGGCACGGCGGGTGTCGGCGGTGCTGGCGGCGCCCTTCACGGCGCGCAGGGGCTCCCAGAGGACGCAGGTGAACCACAGCTCCTCCTCGGGGGCGAAGAGGGGAGGGGTGGAGGGCTCGCGGAGCTTGGCCTCGACGCGGGCGGAGCGCTCCTTGGCTTCGCGGGTGATGCGCTCGATGAGGCGCGGGTCGGACTGGACGTGCTGGAGGAGGGCGTCCGTGTTGCCCTCGCGGGCCTGGCGCAGGGCTTCGCGGGCCTCGGGGGAGAGCGCGTCCTCGGTGAAGCGGGTGAGCGCCTCGACCTTGCTGGCGAGCTCGCGGTGCTGCGCGCACCACTCGCGGAACTGCACATCGAAGACGACATCGAGGACGGGGATGTCCTCGGGGTTGAAGCGGGTGCTCTTGCCGGAGGCGGAGGCGAGGAGCGCGCCGACACAGAGGGCCTGACGGTCCTCGGAGGAGCGGCCGGACTCGGCGGCGCGCTGGAGGACGGCGGCGCGGAACGAGTCGAGGAAGGCGCGGGTGCCGAGCTCGCGGACGGTGCCGATGAGGAGCTCGCGGCGGGCGTGGGAGGGGTCCTGCTCGACGGTATCGGGGAGGGCCTCGAGGGCCTTGGCGAGGTGGGCATCGAAGGCGGCGGCATCGAAGCGCAGGTGGGGGGTGGGGCCCCACTGGGCGAGGAGCGAGCCGAGGTGTTCGAGCGCGCGGGAGAGCTTGGAGACCTCCGGGTCACCGAGGAGGGCCATGGCGGCCTGGAGCTCTTCGGCGAGCGGGTGGGCGGGGGCGGGCGGAGGAGCGGCGCGGGCGCGGTCCTCGGCGGCGTGACAGAGCTTGTATTTCTTGCCGCTGCCACAGGGGCAGGGATCGTTGCGACCGGGCTTGGAGGGACTCATTGGCGCCACCGTAGCGCTCTGGGGTTCGCCCGTCGCGGGGGAGGGGGGCGATAGGCGAGAAGGCAACGGAGCCGGTGCAGGGAGTCTCTGGTTCAGGGTAAAAAAACACCGGGCCCCTCATGTTGATGAGGAGCCCGGGCGGAAGACGGCTTCGCTGTAGGGGCCAGGGCGAGGCGCTCAGGCTTCGCCCCAGCGCTTCGGCGTTACTGCATCGAGTAGCCGATGGTCAGGCCGAAGGAGTGGCCGAAACCATCGTAGGTGCCCTCGATGCCCGGCGCCGTGCTCTTCGTGTCACCCAGGATGGCGCCCTGGTACGCAACGTCCACACGGAAGGGATTGAACGCGTAGCCCACGCCCAGCGCGGCCTTGTAGCGGTGCGCGTCCGGCAGGTCCGGCGTCAGCGTCGCCTCGGGGCTCGGCGACGGATCGTACGCCAGGCCCGCGCGCACGAAGAGCGACTCCGTCACCCCATACTCGGCGCCCAGGTGGAAGTTCCACGTGTCCTCCCAGCGCTTGGGCAGCGGGTTGTTGAGCGCCTCGTCCTCGAAGTTGATGGCGAACTCCTCGATGCTGGACCACAGCACCAGGTTCGCATCGAACCCGACCGTCAGCCGCTCCATCGGCGTGAAGGACAGGCCCAGGCCCACCATGCCAGGCAGGGTGATGGTCGACTTGAGGTTCTGATCCTTGAGCAGCGTCTGGAACCCCGCCGGGACGTCCTGGAAGTCTCCCTTGCCGTCGAAGTTCGTCTTCGTCGGGCCGCGGAACTGGGCGCCGAAGCTCAGCAGCTTCTCCAGCACCTCGACCTGGATGCCCGCGTTGTAGCCGAAGCCCCAGCCCGCGCCGCCGATCTGGATGGTCCCCTCGTTCTGCACGAGGGCGATCTTGCGGCGGATGTCCACCGTGCCCCGGACGAGGCTCAAGCCCACGCCCACGCGGAACCGGTCATGCGCCTGATAGGCGAACGTCGGGTTGAAGGCATACGTGGCCACCGTGGACTTCAGGCCCCGAGTGCGGCCCACGAAGTCATCCGGCCAGTTGGCGCCGGCGCCGAAGGGCACGTAGACGCCGATTCCGGCCGCCATGTCCTCGTTGAGGCGGTAGACGGCGAACGCGTGCGGCGGGGGAACATAGGTCGGCTTGAAGGCCTGCTGAGACCCGCCCTCGGGCGTGAACTGGAGGTGCGGGTTGATCACGACGTCGCCCGCCGTGATGTCCAGCTTCTTCACGCCGAGGATGTTGGCCGGGTTGTAGGCGATCGCCGACGAGTCCTGCATCGTGGCGTTCGCCGTGGAGCACAAGCCGGTGGCGCGGGCGCTGTGGGTGTCGATGGAGAAGCCCGCGGCATGGCTGAGGCCGGCAGCGAGCAGGGTTGCGACGGAGAGTGTCTTCTTCATGGAGTATGTGTCCTCTCTCGCTGAGGGCTACGGGAGGGCCCCGGTCTCGAGGAAATTGACTGCTTCGCTCTGGGCCGCATCCCGGATGGTGGACGAGACCCTGGGATCGAGCAGATAGCCGTGACGCAGAGGGAGCGGCAGTGACTCTTGCGGATCGGGCGTGAACTTGGAGGTGGCGACCTGCTTCTGGTCGGCAGCGCGGTTGTTGGCCGCGTTGATGAGGGCCTCCGTCGTCGGGTTGGGAGTCACCTGATCCTGGTCGATATACTGGATCAAGGCCTCGCGTCCGGTTGGGGAGGCGGGGCCGTTCTCCACGGCGTAGGCGTAGTTGATGGGATCCGCCGGGTCGAGGATCATCCGAGAGAGCCCAAGGAACTGATCGAAGGCCGGGGTGCCCTGGTAGATCTTCTGGGAAGCCAGGTTCGCCACGAAGCCCGCTTTGGCCTGAGCGAACGCCGGAGAGGTCAGCAGGTACCCGGTCAGGTTGCCGCCCGGCACATTGAACACCGCGTTCTGGACGTTCGGAGAAGCTGCGGTGTAGATGGGCCCGAGGATGCCGCCGAGGCTCTGGCCGAGGTAGTGGATCCGGGTGCCATCGAGCTTCCCGGCCGCCTGCGCCGTGAGCAGGGCGTCGATCCCATCCGCGGCGAGGACGCGCTCGACTTGAGCGAGTTCAATCGTGTGCTGACGGAAGTTGTCGCGGGTCGCGAAGAGATTGCCCAGGTTGAGCATGTTCCAGCCGGAGATGTACGGCGTGCCGGAGGCGCTGACCTTGAAGTAACCACCTTCACAGGTTCCGTCTGTCGGGTTGGCGCTCCTCTGGATGCAACGGCCCTGACCCGCCTGGCTGCAGATGATGTCGCCAGGGATTGCCGCCGTGGGAGAGGGATCGCATGTTTCGCCGCCGGGGGCGACGCAGCGACCGTAGGTAGGACTGGCCGGGTCTGAGATATCGCAGGTCCCAACGGCACAGGCACCGTCGGGAGTGGTGATAGCCGGTCCGCCGTCGCCTTCTGTGATGCCAGCGGCCGCGGTGATTCCAGCGCAAGAACTGCGGTCACCGTGGAAGACGGTATCGATAGCGATGGTCGCGTGTCCTTTTTCGGCCAGAGCGTTGATGATGGGGAGCGCGGTGTTCCGGTGGCTTCTGAACCCGTGGCTGAAGATGGTCACGGGGAAGCCGTTCGCTGGAGTTTCCGCAGTGACGGGGGGCACCGCCAGCAGGAAGGGAACGCGGTGCATCCGAGGCTGCGTGGGGTTCAGGGTTCCGCCCGGTCCCGTTACCACGAAGGGCAGGACGATCGAGCCCTGGAAGACCTTACTGACGTTCGCGCTGGGAGGAACCTGGGCCGTGATGTCGAACAGGTAGAGCGGCGAGTTCGGCAGGCCCGCGGGGCCGTACTGGGTGGCCGGCAGCGCGTGCAGCTTCTGCTGCGTGGAGACCGTGCTCTGCGTAGAGAAGGCCCACGCCAGCGCGATCTTCGAGCGCGGCAGCCCCTGCGCCGCCAGCGCGTCGAACATCGGCTTGAGCCCCGCACGCAGCGGCTCCAGCGCGTTCGCGTTGGCGTCCGACACGCCCGACACCTGGCTCCTGCCGTCCACCACCAGCGGGCTGCTCAGCCGCACCAGCGCGAATGCCCCCGGAGGCGCCAGGAACCGGCCCCGCTCGTCCTTCAGGCCCGTCGTCAGCACGGCCCCGTAGGTGGACTTCTCATCCAGCGGCACCTGCGGCACGAACAGCAGCTGCTGCGGGTTGTTCGGCACGGTCCCCTCCGCGGTCCGCGTCGGCGGCGGGCACAGGGGATCGGCCGTGGGGTTGAGGCACGCCCTCACCTGCGGCGCCGTGCCGCCCGGCGTCAGCTTGAGGAACATCGTGGCCTGCGCCAGGTTCACCGCGTCCAGCCGGCTGCCCGTGTCGATCACGCCCCGATCGTTGCCGTTCTCCGAGACGATCGGCGCCGTGGTGGAGAAGCCATCCAGCGTGTTCAGGCCCGCGAAGAGCTGCTGCTGCGTGGGCGAGGCGCCGGGGGGGATCGGCAGGTTCACCTGCGTGGTGCCATCCTCGTTGCGCTTCAGCAGGATGTTGTTGGGGAAGGGGATGACGCCGGCGGCCGGATCGAACGTGGCCTCCGGCTGGTTCATGATGCGGAAGGTCCACAGCAGCACGATGTCCTCGCGCTCCACGCCCTGCGACGCCACCGCGTCCAGCAGCGGCGCGTACGAGCGGCGCAGCTGCTCCAGCCGCAGCGCGCTGGCCGTCTGGTCCTTGATGCGCTCGGCCGGATCCTCCTCGTCCGAGGGGATCAGATCCGTGGTGGACTGGCAATTGGGCGCCGTCAGGTCCTCGCAGGTGACGAGCGGCTTGTCCGAGCTGGCGAACTCCCACACCGCCGAGCCCACCACCGGCTTGCCGCCCACGCCCTTCAGGCCGTTGGCGCCACCGATGAGCGCCACGGCGTAGCGGCCGCCCTTGGGCCAGCCACCGGCCGGCGGCACGATGGCCAGCGTGTCCGTGTCCTCGTCATAGGCGACCGTCGGCGTCACCGCCGGCGTGGCGATGGGCGTGCCCTGCAGCAGGTCGATGAACCGCACCGTCGTGCCCAGGGAGATGCTGTCCTTGTCCAGGTCGGCGAGCTTCGTGGTCGCCACGACGCTGGTGGGAAAGCCGTTGAGCGTGTTGAGGTAGTCCCGCGTGAACTCCTGCTGGGCCGCTGGGGCGTTCGGGTCGATGGGAGCGTTCACCAGCCCTGTCGCCGGGTTGATGGCCAGATCGTTCGGTGAGGGAACGACTGCGGGCGAAGCAGACGGATCAAACTGAGCGACGACGACATCCGGTGCGGGATCCTGCTTGACGTCCGGTGCACAGGCAGCAGCACTCAGGGACAGTGCCCCGACGAGCAACAGCTTCTTCATTGTGAGTAACCCCCTCCAGTTGGGACTCCTGGCAGAGGGTTGGGTTGCTAGCACGTTCGCCGAGGTGCCGAAAGGAATCCCAGGTGACGCGCTGAGTCACGCGCCGCGCGGCAGACCCGGATTCCCCTACGGGTAGGGTCGCGGCCGCGAATGAGCCGAGAGGAAGCCGCCGAGGCCCCGCGGCTCATCCGCCGTGTCATCTCCCCGAGCTCCCCGCGCGACGGCTCGTCGATGTGTTGGATACCCGACCCTTGCCGAGTCCGCGTGAGCGATCGCTCAGCGGGCTGCTCGTGCGCAACCAGCCGAGCGTCCCGCGAGGGGTTCCGTTACTGTGGCCGCATGAACCGATTGCTCAGCGTCGTCGTTGTGTTCGGCCTCGCGGTGGCGGGTGTGGCCCACGCGGAGGAGGCCGGTGGTTTGTCATGGACTGCTCCCAGTGACTGGCCCACGGCGGGCGAGCGCCCCATGCGCGTCGTCACCTACCGCATCCCCGCGGCCAAGGGGGACACGGAGGGCGGGGAGCTGGCCGTCTTCTACTTCGGAGCGGGCAAGGGCGGCGGAGTGGACGCCAACGTCAAGCGGTGGGTGAAGCAGTTCCAGAAGCCGGACGGCTCCTCCGTGGAGAAGGACGCCAAGACGAAGCAGGAGAAGATCGCCGGCTTCCCGGTGACGGTGGTGGACGTGAAGGGCACCTACAATGGTGGCGGCCCGATGATGGGGCCGGCCTCGCCCAAGCCCGGCTTCCGGCTGATCGGCGCCATCGTCGAGGGCCCCGAGGGCGCCGTCTTCTTCAAGCTCACCGGGCCGGAGAAGACGGTGGCGGGCGTGGAGAAGACGTTCCGCAAGATGCTCGAGGGGATGAAGAAGAAGTAGCCCCGGCTCAGCGCGGGTTCGCCTTCGCCGTGGCCTTGGCGGTGGGCAGCTCGGGGATGAGGAGGATCTCGATGCGCCGGTTGCGCGCGCGGCCCTTGGGCGTGGCGTTGCTGGCCACCGGGTGCGCCTCCCCGTAGCCCGCCGCCACCAGCCTGCGCGCGGGGACCTTGGCCTTCTCCTGGAGGAAGCGCACCACGTTCACCGCGCGCGCCACGGACAGCTCCCAGTTGGTGGGGAAGGTGGCCGCCAGCTTCTGCGAGGGGGGGCTGTCGTCCGTGTGGCCCGACACCTGGATGGAGCGGCCCTCCACCCCCACGAGTACCGCGCCCAGCCGCGTGAGCACCTCGGCGCCGCGCTCGGTGATGCTGGCCTCGCCCGAGTCGAAGAGGATCTTGTCCACGAGATCCACCTGGATGCGGCCCTCGGCCTGGGTCAGGAGGATCTCCCCCTGGGAGATCTCCGCCTTCATCTTCTCCTCCAGGTCCTGGTAGGTGGCCTTGAGGCGGGCCAGCTCCGCGTCCTTCTCCTGCACCACCTGGGAGAGCTGGGTCAGCTGGGTGGAGAGCTGCGCCTTCTCCCCATCGAGCGCGGCCAGCTTCGCCTCCAGCTCCTTGTGCGCCTGCTCCGCGGTCTTCGTCCGCTCATGCGCCTTCAGGGCCTCCGCCTCGGCGGTCTCCATCCGCGCCTGCAGCGCGCTGTAGGCGCCCTGGCCGAACCAGGCGACGACGCCCGCCAGCAGCACCACCAGCACGGTGATCAGCCAGGGCACCCAGGCTGAGCGCTTGGGCTGCTGCTCGACAACGAAGGTATCCGACATGCCGGGCTCTCTCCTCGCGGGATTCGAGGGGCGGACCGTAGCGGTTTCCTCGGGGTATGGCGCAAGTCGGTTCAGGTGAGCGCAGGTAGCTCACCGTGAGGTTTGCTCCAGGTGAAGGGCGCGGCCAGAGCTCCTGGCCGCCCCCCTGCCTGGGTGCCGTCTGCGGCCCCGCGCCGGCCTAGAAGGGCAGCCAGTCCGGCTTGACGCTCTTGGGGTTGCTCAGCGCGTAGGCCAGCTGTGCCTTCAGGTCCCCGTAGGCCAGGTGATCCAGGTAGATGGATTCGATCTTCTTCTGGCCCAGCTTCAGGTCCGACTTCTTGCCGGTGGAGGTGTTGATGGCCACCAGGTTGTCGCCGCCGTTGTAGGAGACCTGGTAGTTCTGCCCGTTCACCGTCACCTGCTCGAGGAAGCGCAGATCCTTGGGGACGTCCGTGGTGACGTTGGTGCCGCGCGAGCCCGGCACGCGCATGTCATCCAGGAAGTTCCTCAGGAAGTCGCGCGTCACCTGGCGCGTCTGCTTGTCCAGGATGGGGTCCACCTTCGCGTCATACCCGAAGCCCAGCGTGCTGTTGCCCTGCTTGGGGTTGTCCAGGTTCCACGTGGGCACGCTCAGCATGAACTGGTTGGCGCCCGGCGAGGTGCGGTCCCGGAAGTCCGCCGCGCCGGTCCCGTTGTCCTTGAGGAAGGTGTACCCGTTGATCGCGTTCCACAGGACGTTGGTGGAGTCCAGCTGGCCGGTGGGCAGCGGCTTCGAGGAGCCCACGGCGTTGGACGGGTGGTTGGAGTCCGGGCTCGCCAGCGCCGCGCCGATCTGCGGCAGGTTGTTCTTCGCGTAGCCCATCGGCAGGTTGTCCAGCGAGCCGCCATCCGTCAGGTGGATGCTGCGGCCGGTGGTCGGATCCACCATCTGCACCGGCTCGAAGACGCCGGGGATGGCCATGGAGGCGCGCATCGCCAGCGCCACCGGCGTGTCCGGCGTCGTCTCCTGGCTGAAGACGAAGATGCGATCCTTGTTGGTGGGGAACCCGTTGGGGGCCGCGCTGTCGTAGCTCTTGGCGGCCACCAGCTGCAGCGGCACCTTCAGGTCCGCGAAGGTGACGGGCCGGTCCTTGATGCCGGTCAGCTCGCGCAGCTTCGAGTCGAACATGTCATACGCGGCCTGCCCGTTGAGCAGCCCGCCGTCCTTCATGTCCAGATCGAAGTCGTAGAACTTCTGCAGCCGCGGATCCTTGGCGATGTCGTCGATCTGCTGGGGCGAGGCGCCCGTGGCCGCGAAGGCCGCCGCGATGGAGCCCGCCGAGGTGCCCGTCAGGCTGGTGGGCACCACGCCCAGCTCCCGCATCTCCGCGATCATCGCCGCGTAGCGCTTGCCCTTGCCGCCGCCGCCCTGCAGGCTCATGTGCACGCCAATGGGCTTGCCGTCCTGGATGGGCATGCCCAGCTCGGCGCGGCGCGCGGCCACCGCCTGCTGGTACGCCTGGGCCTGCGCGGCCCCGTCCGGCTTGCCGCCGAAGAGGAAGTCCAGCGGCTCGGGCGGCTTCGTCACCGGCGCGCCCGTGGCCAGCTTGGAGGCGGAGATCTTCCCGCCCGGCAGCTCCTTGGCCATGAACTGCGGGTCCACCCACAGGTGGCCCGGCTTGGGCGCGGTGGCGCGCGTGTAGCCGTACTTCGCCGTCAGGTCTCCCTCGGCCTTGGCCAGCGCCGCCTTCACCTCGGCGTGGCGCGGGTGGCTGGGGGGCACCAGCTCCAGCTCCGTGGCCAGCGAGCGCACCTTCGACAGCGTCTCCCGGAAGTCCTGCGTCTGCCCCACGAGCTGCTTGGCCTCGTCGTCGCGGATCTTCTGCGGCACCACCCGCTCGAGGATCTTCCGGACCTGGCCCAGGTCCACCTTCAGCAGCTTGTCGAGCGGGATCTGCAGCGGCTTGCCGGTGAGGGTGATGCCCTCCCACGGCTTGGCGCCCGCGGCCGCCGGTCGCTCGGGCAGCTTCGCCTCGAAGGTGTCCACCAGCCGATCAACGTGCTTGTCCAGCCGATCCAGGTGCTTGTCGACCTGGTTGGCGATGCGCTGCAGCCCCTGGCCCAGCTTCGCCAGGGGGTTGGAATGCTCTGACTTCTGCGTCTGCGGTGCCTGTGTCTCCTGGGAGGTTCGCCGCGGCGAACCAGGAGCAGGCGGGTTCAATTTGACGGACATGAGGGTGCTCCGGTCCGGAATCTTTCGAAGGAGTGGATCAGCTTGTCCCATTATCGGCCCGGGGCTGTCGGATGTTGTGTCAGAATGGTGGTTTCCGCACCTACATCTCCGGCAAGCAAATTGCTTCACGAGCGCCCGGAACCTGATCGGAGGTCCCTCTCGTGGAGGTCGGCGTGGCGCGGTGCAGCATCCCCAATGAGTCCATCGTCTCTCGTGCAGTCACCTTGTTTCCGAGCGATACGGTGCTCGCCGGGCTCCAGCTGATGCAGCGCTACGGGCTGGGAGTGCTGCCGGTGGTGGACGAGGCCTGTGGGGAGCTGCTCGGCGAGGTGACGGAGGAGGAGCTTTGTTGCGTTGCGTCACGGCTCCCGTTGCTGCGGCTCTCTGAAGTCCTGGCGGCCAAGGCGCGCGGTGGAGGCGAAGGAATCACCCCGGGCGAGGAACTCGAAAGGGCCGCGGTGGGAAGCGCCGGGGCCTGGCTGCACTGAGATGGTGGCTCGTAGACGTAACACCGACTCCAGCCCACCTGCTATTGAACACCCCTGGAGTGGGAATGCCACCTCTCCAACGGGTAGCCCTTGAGGGTGGGCTGCAATCTCGCGCGCAAGCACCAGCCTGATGCCCGTAGCCCCGCGATCCCGCGTGGGCCATGAGGAGGCGTGGACATGAAGGCAGTAGCGATCATCCTCGCTGCGGGCGAGGCCCGGCGGATGGCCCACCCCAAGGCGCTCATCGAACATGAAGGGGGCAGGAGCTTCCTCCAGTCGCTCGCATCCACCTTTGGCAAGGCGGGCTGCGCGCTGCTGGGAGTCATTGGCAAGGACGCGGAGGCCGTGCGCGAGCAGCACCCCGCGCTGATGCTGGTGGAGAGCCCGCGCTGGCAGGACGGGCCCATGGCGTCCATCAAGGCGGGGCTGGAAGTCGCCCTGGAGGAGGGCGCGGACGTGGTGCTGCTCCACCCGGTGGACATGCCCGCGGTGCGGGCCTCCACGCTCAAGGCGCTGCTCAAGGCGATGGGAGAGGCGGACGAGGCGCTGCGGCCGGAGTTCGAGGGCGCGCCGGGCTACCCGGTGATGCTGTCGCGCGGGCTGGCCGAGCAGCTGATGGGCTCCAGCGTGGCGCAGCTGGACGCGGCGCTCCAGGGCGTGAAGGTGCGGCGCGTGTCGGTGAAGGATCCGGGGGTGGTGGTCAACATCAACACGCCGGAGACGTACGAGCGGCTCTTCGGGATGCAGCCGCGGCTGGCACCTCCGCCGAAGCGGCGCGCGAAGAAGGCCGGCCAGGCGGCACTGCCGATACCCCCCTCCGGGATGGAGCTGTCCGCCGCCCCGGAGGAGTAGGTCGAGGGCACGGTCCCTCTCCTGGAGACGGGAGGGGGACGTGCCGGGCTCGGAGTCAGAAGGAGAGGCCGAGGCCGAGGTACGGGCCGCCGAAGGCGTCCATGTGCTCCACGTCGTCCACGATGCCCTGGTCGTTCAGGTAGAGCGCCCGCCACCCGCCGCGCAGCGCCAGCGCCTTGACGCGGAGGGCGAGCCCGGCCTGGAGATCCACCTGCTGGTGCGGGAACGGGACGACGTGCGCCCGCACCTCGCCGTCCAGGGCGCCCAGCAGACACCCCTCCAGCGAGAGCGCGAGGCTGGGGGCCGTGATGGACACGTCTGGCGCGTAGGCGCCGCTGAGCCCCCCCTCCAGGCGCAGGCGCACGTTCTGGCGGGCGACCAGGGCGTAGGTGAGGTGCAGGTTCGCCAGGGTGATCTCGTCGGTGCCGGGCGTCCCGTCATCCGTGGGCAGGGTCAGCCTCGTGCCGCGCACGTCCAGGCCCATGCGCTCGCCCTCGATGCCCAGGAAGAGCTCCACCGAGGAGCCACCGCCCATGGCGCCACCATTCACCCCGAAGCGGAGACCGGTGTGGTTCACCTCCGCGGCGGCGCTCACCTGGGCCGAGGCGACCGCGGGCTCATCACTCAGCGGGGCGACCACGGTGCGCGAGGACGGGCGCTCGGGCGGCAGCTCCGGGGCCACGTAGTACGTCGTGCGCACCCGGCGCGGGGTGGCCAGGTGCTCCAGCAGGGACAGCACGCCCGTGACGACCTGGGCGCCGGAGCTGCTCGAGCTCGAGCGAGAGGAGTACGACGTGTCGTCATCGTCGTCATCGTCCGACGAGGACTCCTCGCCCACCGCGGTGGCGTCGTGGACCTTGCTCTTCTTCTCCTTCTTCGTGGAGCTGCTCGAGCTGGAGCGCTTGCCGAAGCGCGCCTCGGCGGCCGAGGGGGAGAAGATCAGCCCGGCGACAGCCGCGGCACACAGCACGTTCCGAAGAGAGGGCACGGTGCGACTCCTGGGAGGATGCGCGAGAGAACTGGCCTCGGGCAGCCCAGACGGAGGCGGGGCCGGAATATTCACGCCGCCTGTTCAGAAGGCGAAGCCGAGGCCGAGGTACGGGCCGCCGAAGGCGTCCTCGTGCACCACGTCATCCACGAGCCCGTTGTCGTTCAGGTACAGCGCCCGCCACCCGCCGCGTAGCACCAGGTAGTTGAGGTGGACGGCCAGCCCGGCCTGCGCATCCAGCTGCCGGTGGGGATAGGGCGTGCCCTGCGCGCGCAGCTCCAGGTCCAGCGCGCCCGCGAGGCAGGCCTCGAACGAGAGGGCGAGGCTGGGGCCCAGCACGGTGAGGTCCGGCGCGTGCGCGCTGCTGATGCCCCCCTCCACCCGCAGGCGCGCCTTCTCGTGGGTGAGGAGCGCCACGGTGAGGTGCAGGTTCGTCAGGTTGATGTTGTCCACCCCCCTCGTCCCATCATCCGTGGGGATCAGCAGCCCGAGGGCCCGGCCGTCGAGGCCCACCCGCTCGCCCTCGACGGAGAGGAAGGCGCTCAGCCCGGCCACGGTGTTCATGGCCGCGCCGTCCACGCCCAGCCTCACGTAGGTGGGGGAGGGCTGCGGGGCCGCGGCGCGCAGCTCCCCCTGGGGCGCGGGCGGCGGAGTCGACACGGAGGTGCCCACGCGCGCCTCGAGGAAGATGGCGAAGAGCAGCTCCACCAGGAACGAGCCCGCGGAGGACGAGCGGCTGCGCGGCGCATCGTCATCATCGTCGTCATCGTCGCCCACCGCCGAGGCGTCGTGGGTCTTCTTGTCGGAGGACTCGCTCGAGGTGGAGCGCTTGCCGAAGCGCGCCTCCGCGCTCGGGGCCGAGAGGAGCACGCCGACGGTGAGCGCGGCGCACAGCAGGTTCCGGATGGACGGCACGGTCCAACTCCTCGGGCAGGAGGGCCGCCATGGTTCGGCCGGACGCATGGGCGGGGTGCCTGCTCGGAGGCATTTAAAACGCAAATGCAGGCGGGCAGGCAAGCCACCCGTGAGTGCTGGTGACGCGTTCCTCACACAGCTATGTGGGGGACACCATGGACAGTGCGAACTCGGATTCCTCCCGCTCCATCTTCGAGCACCGGGACTTCCGCCTGTACCAGGTGGCGCGCCTCTTCATGACGCTGGGCGTGCAGATGCAGTCGGTGGCGGTGGGCCTGCACGTGTACAGCCTCACCCGCTCCCCGCTCGATCTGGGGTACGTAGGGCTCGCACAGTTCCTTCCCGCCATCGCCCTCTCGCTGGTGACGGGGGACACGGCGGATCGGCATGACCGGCGAGGCGTGCTGCTGGGCTGCTACAGCACGATGGTGGCGGGCGCGCTGCTGCTCTTCGGGGTGGCGACGATGGTGTTCGGGGTGTCGCGGAGCCTGGTGCTGTCGCTCGCGGCCCTGGTGGTGCTGGGCGCCACGGACATGGTGAGCGTCGTCATTCGCCAGACGCTGGTGCAGCTCGCCACGCCGCCGGAGATGCGAGGCCGGGTGAGCGCGGTGAACATGGTGTTCATCGGCGCCTCCAACGAGCTGGGCGACTTCGAGTCCGGCCTCACCGCCGAGTGGTTCGGCGTGGTGCCCGCGGTGATGATCGGCGGAGTGGGCACCTGCGTGGTGGTGGCGCTGTGGGCGTGGCTCTTCCCGGAGCTGCGCCGCATTGGCAGCGCCGACGAGGTGAAGCCGCTGAGCACGTGAGCGCGCGGAGCTCAGCGCGGGCTGCTCTTCTTGCGGGACTTGCTGCCGCCGGAGGCTGGCTCCTTCTTGGCGTGGAGGGGTGGAGGTGTGGGCTCGATGGCGGCCAGGAGCGCCGCGGGGGGCAGGGGCATGGGCGAGAGCGCCAGCTCCACCCGCCGGTTGCGCAGGCGGCTCTGCGGCGAGTCCGGGGGGAGCGCCGGCCGGAAGGAGGCGTGGCCGGTGGCGCTGAGCCGCTCCGGGGCCATTCGCGTGGGGGGCTCGAGCAGGGAGCGCGTGATGGCGGTGGCGCGCGCGGAGGACAGCTCCCAGCTCGTCCCCGCGGTGCCCGCACCGGCGGTGGTGGGGAGCTCGTCCGTGTGCGAGGAGACCCGCACCTCGTGGCCCGCCGCCGAAGCCAGCACCGCGCCGACGCGCGCGAGCACCTCCTGGCCCTGGGGCGTCAGCGTGGCCTGGCCCGGCTCGAAGAGGAGCCGCTCGGACAGCTCCACGCGCAGGGACTCGGGCTGGGACGTGTCGAGCCAGGCGTCTCCCCGGGCCAGCTCCTCCTTCAGCTTCACCTCCAGGCCCTGGCGGGCGGCCTCACGCCGGGCGAGCTGCGCGCCCGCTTCCTGGTTCCTCCGGGCCTCGCCCTGACGCTGGGCGGTGATGCCCGTCTGATGCTGCTCCAGCAGCCTCAACCGCCGCTCCATGCTGGCGCGCAGCAGCTGGAGCTCCTCCACCCGCGCCTCGGACTCGAGCGCCTCCTGCTCGAGCTGGGTGTTGCGCTCCATCAGCGCGGAGAGGGAGCGCGAGGCCATGAGCCCACCGCCCGCGGCCAGCGCTCCCATACCCGCCAGCAGCCCCCACGGAAGCCACGCCCTGCGTCGCCGCTCCGCTGTGCTTCGGGCTGCCTCCATGCCGGGCCTCCATGCTCGACTGTTGGAGCCCCAACGCTATCGGTCCTGCCGGGGTGGGCCTCAAGGGGGGCAGCGGTGTCGCTCTGCCCACTTCGCGCCAGAGGGTGGGACGTGGTATCCAGACTGTCCCCCCTCTTGCTTTGGAGCACAGAGAAAGCATGGCTATCGGGTGCGTGGTACTGGACTTCGACGGGACCTTCACTGACGTCGTGGCGGAGGGCATGCCCTTCGTGCGCCACTTCAAGA
Source organism: Myxococcaceae bacterium (assembly GCA_016926755.1). Classification (GTDB taxonomy): domain Bacteria; phylum Myxococcota; class Myxococcia; order Myxococcales; family Myxococcaceae; genus Hyalangium. The sequence goes on from JAFGNZ010000280.1 coordinate 40,919, forward strand.
GCCGCCTGGCGGACCTGCTGGAGCGGGCCCCGGGGGCCCTGGAAGCGGACTGGCGCGAGGAGGAGGCGGCGGTGATCGCGGGGGCGCACGCCTTCGGCTGGGACATTGGCGGTCGTGTCGTGGCGCCGGCCATCGCGGATCCGTACCTGCTCTCCAACGCCGTGGCGCGCCAGCTCATGGTCCGCTACGGCATGCTGCCGAATCCGGCCATGCGGGATGCGGCCCTCCAGGAGCTCTACCGAGAGGCGTACAAGCTCACGGGGACGGCCTTCAAGCCCGAGGCGAAGGAGGTGCTGGAGGCGCTGCTCGCCACCGGCCTGCCGGTCTGGATCGTCACCAACGCGCACACGGATCTGGTGGACGCCAAGCTGGATCGGCTGGCGCCGAAGGGGCGCGAGCGGTTGAGGGTGAAGGGCGACGCGCGCAAGTACATCATCCAGGAGCCCGAGCCGACCGACGCGCGCTTCTCGGTGCTCCCCGAGTCGCTCGACTTCGCCCCGCTGCTGCAACGCCCCGTCTACCTGCAGCGCGGCAAGTACTACGAGGCGCTGCGCGCCATCTGGGGTGAGACAGGCACCGGGCCCGAGGCGACGCTGGTGGCTGGCGACATCTACGAGCTGGATCTGGCGCTGCCGGCGGCGCTCGGGGCGCACGTGCAGTTCGTCGCGCGTGAGAACGCGCTGCCGTACGAGCTGAAGGCGATGGAACAGCTGGGCTCCCGCGGTGGGGTGGACCGGAGCCTGCGCGGCATCCTCCCCCGCCTGCGTGCCTGAGGCCGGCGCCCCGTGGCGGTGGAGTCGGGTGCGATATGGCTGGCCTCGCCCGTCGTTGAACGGGACAGAACGAGAGGAGCCCATGCGATCTACCCGAATCCTTCCCCTGCTGTGCGCAGGAGTGTTCGCCGGAGCCTGCGCCACCTCCGGCGAGCTCCGCGACTTGCGCATCTTCAATGAGCGCCCGCCCCGGCCGGCCGGCTGCGAGTTCGAGGTCTTCGAGCAGCGCGAGCCCCCACGGGACTACGAGCTCATCGGGACGCTGGCCCTCACGGGCAACCAGTGGCTGGGCGAGAAGGGCCGCAAGGAGCTGCTGAGCGAGACGGTGTGCCAGGCCGGCGCGGACGCGGTCATCCTGTCTCACCCGATGGAGCGCAAGGGGGCCGCCGGGCGGCTGCGCGAGTTCGAGGCGCAGTTCATCTCCTACGAGCTCCGCTCGGGCGAGCCGGCCGCGCTGCCGGAGCTGCCGCCCGCCGAGCCGGGTGCCATCACCGCCCCTCGGGGCATGGAGTGGCCCGAGGAGTCCGTGGGCGAGGCCGTGCGCACGTGGGAGCCCAGGAAGGGCGAGTCCTCTTCGGAGTAGACTGTGGGCAGCACTCGATGCGCGGGAGCGGACACTTGCGGCACCACCCAGAGCTCTTGAGGTGCATTCTCCCCTTGCTCATGGTGCTGGTGGGGGGCAGTGGCTGCAATGAGAACGCGGGTGGGGCCGGTACGGCGTCCAAGGCCGGAGGCCCGGTGTCCGTGGAGGGTCGCGTGCCACGGATCGCCGGCGAGAGCGACACAGGGAATCGCTACCCGTTCACCGTCATGGTCTTCTCCCAGGCCTCGGGCACAGAGCAGCAGGGGCGGCAGTGTAGCGGAGTGCTGATCGATCCCCGGCTCGTGCTCACCGCTGGCCACTGCGTATGCATGAGGCAGGAGAGTCCCGCGCCAGGAACCGGAGACAGGTCCCTGATTGACAGCTCGAGTTGTGCAAGGACCGCGACTGTCACGACCGTGCTCTATGAGTCGGGAGCCTCCGGGAGAGGCGTGAAGTCATTCACCCAGGAATACTCGGGAGAGGTCCGGCCTCATCCGGCGCTCAAGGTCCTCTTGGACGCTCAAGGGGAGGTGGTCTCCAGCGAGGCGGATCTCGCGTTCATCTTCCTGGAGACACCCGTTGAAGGTCATCTCCCCCCGGTCGAGCTGGCGGACGCCGAGGTCGAGGCCGGCGAGACGCTGGTCATGGTGGGCTTCGGCTCGGACGAGCTCCTCGGCACGCTCGGCGGCAAGCGCCGTTTTCGGGCGAATGCCGTGACGACGGTGCTGGAGCCAGGAAGAGCCCTGTTCCAGCCGCCGGAGAGGCCCCTCTATCGGGGTGACAGTGGAGGCCCCTGCCTGCGCGAGACCCGGAATGGAGCGCTCCTGGTGGGCATCCTGAGCAGAGGCCTGGGGAAACAAGCCTCATTGACGCGCACGTACCCCTACCGAGACTGGCTGCGCGAGGAGCTCCAGTGGTTGGAAAGATGATCAGGGAGTCGGGCGGTTTGAAGACTCCCGCGCGCCCAGGCCCGTGCGAAGCCGGAGCGCCGCGCCTGCGCTGACGCCCTCGCGATTCGAGCACGCTGTATGGCCCTGGGCTCATCCCTCATTGACTTCCGCATGCGCTCGCATTGAATGGACGCACTCATGAACCATCGCAGAGGGGGACACGTGACGAACCATGGCAAGGCACTCTTTCTGACGGCCGTGCTGGCCTCTTTGGCAGGTTGCGCCAGCACGCAGGCCAGCGGCGCGGGAGAGGCCGGACCTCATCATGCTGCCCACTGGGGCTATGCCTCCACGGTAGGCCCCGAGCTCTGGAAGACGCTGCACGGCAATGAGCAATGCGGAGGGGCGGAGCAGTCACCCATCGCACTCGCCGCGGAGAGCGCGCACCGTGTGCCCCAGCTGCCCTTCCCTGAGCTCTCCTACCGCGACACTCCGGTGAAGATGCTCAACAACGGGCACTCCGTGGAGTTCGAGTACGAGGAGGGGAGCACCGCCAGGCTGGGCACGGAGACCTACAGGCTGAAGCAGTTCCACTTTCATGTCTCGAGCGAGCACATGCTCGAAGGCCACCACCTGCCATCGGAGGTGCATCTGGTGCACGTGGACGGCTCCGGCGCTCCGAAGCTCGTGGTGGGGATCCTCATCCAGGAGGGCGCCCACAACGCGGCGCTGGACGTCGCCTTCAAGGATCTGCCGGAGCACAAGGGCGATCTCAAGCAGCCCCCTGGCGCGATGATCAATGCGAAGGAGCTGCTGCCGGCGAACACCGATACCTTCTTCTCGTATGGCGGCTCGCTCACCACTCCCCCGTGCACCCAGGGCATCAAGTGGTTCGTGATGGCCAGCCCCATCGAGATGGATGAGGAGCAGCTCCGCGCCTACGCAGCCCTCCCGCACCTCAACCCGACCAACCGGCCGGTCCAGCCGATCCATGAGCGCAGAGTCCTCATGAGGGCCCCGGAGAAGTAGTCCCACCCGTGGGGCGTTGATTCACTGCGGCGGAGCGGCGGTGGGCTGCTTGCGCCGAGAGGCGGACACGGGCACGTAGCAGGCCCCCTGCCAGGCATAGGCATCTTCCGCGCAAGGGGGCTTGGCGGTCCCCGCGCGGTACCAGCACCCACCCCGGATCTCCGTCTGCCCATTCTTGTCGCACGGAGGCCTGCGCTGATCCGGGAGCGGCTCCTCGGGCAGCGGCTGAGCCACCGCGGAGGCCCGTGCGGCCCAGCTCCTGAGCGTGCGCGCCCCACTGGAAGCGCGGAGTGGACTGTCTGCCACGGCCACGCTCGCCCCCTCCGCGGCAACGCTCCCGAGCACCTCGTGGCCATGCTGTGGCACCCCTGCCACCAGGAGCACGAGCAGCAACGCCAACACGGCCACCGCGCCTCCCACGCTCCAGGCCCGGGTGAAGCTGGAGCGCTGTACCGGCTCTGACGCTCTCGCGACGCGAGCACGCCCCCGGGCTTCTCGCCGCTTGAGCTCCTCCCTCGCGGCGGCCTCTCGCTCCGCGGACAGCCGCACCGCCTCCGGAGAACGCCAGCAGGGACGGTGCTCGTAGCCCCAGCAGAACAGCAGGGAGTCCGTCTCGGGGCTGACTGCCTCTCGAGCCTGCTCCGCCGCCGCTGCCGCCTCCTGGGCTACCCCTTGGAAGCGCTCTGCCGGAGCCACCGCCAGCAATCGGAGGATGAGCGCATCCAGCTCCGGGCCGATCCGTGGATTGAGCGTGCTCGGCGGACGTGGCCCGCTGCCTCCCTCGCGCCACACCTGCGAGCCGGGCTCCTCGGGGTGGGTGGGCGGCGGGTGCTCGTCCGTCACCAGCCGGTACGCCATCACCCCCAGCGCGAACAAGTCGTCGCAGGTGCTGGCCGGGTAGTGCACGGTGGGGTGGCGCCGGAACGCATTCAGGAACGCCCACGCCTCGGGGCTGCGGTAGGCGGGCGTGCCCGGGGGCAGCAGCTTCGAGGTGAGCGTGGCCGCGCCCCGGTAGTCCCCCGCGCCAAAGTCCGTGAGGAAGGCCTGGCCGTCCGTTCGCCGCACCAGGACGTTGGAGCCCTTCACATCTCGGTGCAGGCCGCCGGCCGCATGCGTGGCCACCAGCGCCCGAGCCACCTGCGCCACCAACTCCAACACCTGACGCTGAGAGGGGTTGCGCCGCGCGGCCCACTGGTACAGCGGCTCGCCGTCTATCCAGTCCATCACCAGATAGGGATAGGTGCCCGAGGTGTGCTCCCACGAGCCCTGGTCATGCAGCTGGGGGACGTAAGGGCTGTGGATGTGAGACAGCAGCCACGCCTCGTGCTCGAAGCGCTTGTCGCCCGGGTGCACGGCCAGCTTGAGCGCGAACGGGTCGGCGTGCGGGTGGCCCTCGGGCACCACGCGGTACAACGTGCCGTAGGCGCCCAGCCCTCCGAAGCCCACCACGCGCCACGGCCCCACCCGCGTGCCCACCGGCAGGCAGCGCGGGTCCACTTCTGGCAAGGACTCCCTCTTCCCCATGGGCGCTCTCCTGTTCGGGGGTCATCAGCTCCGCCTGGTACCGTACCCTACCTCATGGGTCTTGCGTCCGCTCCCTGCTCCCAGGATGAGCTCTCCCACGCCCTCTTCGGCGGGCAACGTTCGCCCCAGGCCAACTCGGGTGGGTGGGGGATGCCGGTGGTGGAAGCCAGCGCCCAGGGCGGCATCACCGCGGGGCTCGCCGGGGTCTTCTGAGCTGCGGTGGTGCATGGCGCAAACCTGTCCGACAGCCGGCCAGCCTTGGAGCGTCGGCGCCCGGCAGCGCCCTCTCGCCGACTCAGGCGCTGGCTCTCCGCCACGATGCGACCTGACCCGATGCTCCTTCAGAGGGTGTTGAGGCGAGGCGAGCAGCCGAAGCACGCCGTGCTCGCTCGGTCTCGGGACGCGAATGAGGACCTCCGAAGCCTCGTCG
>JAFGNZ010000281.1 GCA_016926755.1 Myxococcaceae bacterium
GAGATGCCCGCTTCGCGCGAGAGGCGTTGCTGCTATCGCGGGCGCACAGCCCCCACCTGCCGCGCTTGCATGACACCGGCACCTGGGAGTGTTGTGGGCGGCACTACCCCTACATCGTGATGCAATGGGTGGAGGGCGTGCCGCTGTACCACTGGGCCCGCGCCACCGGCAGGCTGCTCACCTCCCGCCAGGCACTCCGCCTGCTGGCTCAGCTGGCGCGAGCGCTGGAAGCGCTGCACCAGCATGGCCTGCATCGGGACGTGAAGGGGGACAACGTGCTGGTGGGCCTGGACGGCCACGCGGTGTTGCTGGACGTCGGCGCGTGCTGGCTGCCGGAGGGACGCCCCCTCACGGTGGACTCGCTGCCGCCGGGCACGCCCAGATACCGCAGCCCCGAGGCCCTGGCCTTCCGGGAGCGTTTCTACGGGAAAACAAAGGAGCGCTACCAGGCGCGGCCGCAGGATGATGTGTACGCGCTCGGGGTGACGGCCTATCGCCTCATCACCGGCACCTACCCACCGGAGCCCGGGGGCTCCGGGCGCTTTCTGAAGCCCAACGCATTGGCCACGGTAGCACCGGTGCTGGAGGAGCTCGTCCTGCGCATGCTCGCCCCCGAGTGGGAGGCGCGCGGCACCGCGGGCGAGCTCGCTCAGGCCCTGGAGACGGCCGCGGCAGGCGCGCACCCCAGCCTCGACGAGCCCGTGCTGCCGAGTCGGTCCGTGCTTCCCACCGAGCTCACCCGGTTTCGGGGGCACTGGGCCTGGCGCGCGCGAATGCTGGCGCGAGCGGTGCTCACCTTGACAGGCGTGGCGACAGCGATCCTGGCGCTACTCGTCGCCGCCCCCTTGCTGCAACAACTGCAAGAGGAAGGGGGGGCACATGGCGTGACTCTTCCTCCCGTCGCCCCAGGGTGGCACGTGCCGCACGTAGAGACTCCTGATGCGGGCGTGGGGGAGACTACCCTGGCATCTGCCCAGGACCTGCCTCGGACTGGGATGCCCACCTACGCCCTGGCTCTGTCCATGCCGAAGGGCCCGTTCCCAGGCCAGAAGAAACCACCGTGTGATCCACGTTCAGAAGTGGCCGCGCTCGGTGCCTGCTGGCTCGTGCTGCGAGTCGATCCTCCGTGTGGAGTCTCTGGCTTTGAGTACGAGGGCAAGTGCATCCATCCGAACGTTCCGATGCCTCGCCAGCCCACCTCGGAACAGCCATAAAGTGGAATGCCCAAACTCTACTTCAAGCTGCGCGATGACATCTACCGCCGCGACCGCTGGGAACTGGGAACCCTCAAGGATGCCACCGGCACCGACGTTGATTCCTGGATGCTCAAGCGCGGGCAACCTGTCGAATCCGGCGGACCGCTGTCAGTCCCGATCGATCGGCCGGGACCGCCCATGGACTTCTCGTTCGCGTCCTTCGATCTGCCCGTCGTCCACGCAAGGGTCGCCACGCTCCGCCAGGAGCTGGCGCCCAGCGACGTGCAGCTGCTCCCGGTGAAGGTCGCCTCGCAACGCGAGAAGCGCTACGTCCTCAACGTCCTCCGCACCGTGAAGTGCATTGATGACGCCGCGTGCAGCGAGGTGCAGTACTACGCACCGGGAGATATGTGGTGGCCCGAGCGCGCGGGGGAGTACCGCGCCGTCCATGGGCTGCGCATTGATCCCTCGAAGGTCGGCGACGCGCAGGTGTTCCGCCCTTGGGGGTGGCCTGTCGTCATCCTCGTCTCCGAGGACATCAAGAGCGCCCTGGAGCGCATCGGCGCCACCGGCACCGTGTTCACGGAAGTCTGAGGCCCGGGGTGGTGATCGCCAGCTCCACCCCGAGCCTCTCACTGGCTACTGCTTCTTGAACACCACGTAGCCCGCGGAGGGGATGTTCACCTGGGTGTTGCCCCCGCCGTTCAGCGTCGCGCCGAAGTTGCCGAAGTTGTTGCCGCCGTACGCCCCGGCGTCGCTGTTCAGCACTTCCTTCCAGTTCCCCGGCGGCAACGGCATGTCGTAGCCCTCCAGGTTGTTCCGGTTCAGGCTGCCGACGATCAGGTACTCCTCGTCCCCGAACTTGCGCGTGAACGCCATCACCGAGTCGTCGTTGTGCGTATAAACGCGGTGCACCTCCGCGTCCGCCCGGAACGCCGGGCTCGAGTTGCGCAGCGCGATGGCATCCTTGAAGAAGTGGAACTGCTGCTTCTGCGTGATGTCCAGCATCGCCTCCTGGCGGTGCTCCGGCTTCAGCTCCGCCAGGTGGTTGAACACCTGCCTGTCCTGCGCCGACAGGCCCTTGTACGCCCCGTCCTGCTCCCGCTGCTGCGGCGACAGCGTGAAGAGCCGCTCGTAGGTGGCCTTCTGCGTGTCGTTGAACTTCACGCTGTCCCAGTTCCAGTCCTTGCCCAGCGACTCCCAGCTCCAGTCGCTGTCCCACGTGTTCGGCTTGCCCCACCGGAAGTCGTTCTGCGCCCCGAACTCATCCCCCTGGAAGAACATCGGGATGCCCGGCGACGCGAAGCCGATCCCCGCCGCGAACCGCGCCGCGTTGCGCGACCACTGCTCCGGGAAGTCCGTGGGCTTGTCCCCCTCGGCCGTGTTCATCGTCCGCTGCGCGTTGCCCACCTCGTCGTGGTTGGAGATGATCGTCAGCGCCTTCTTCCACTCGTCCAGCCCGCGCGGCGCCGTCAGCGTGTTGACGAACCCGTCCATGTCCGTCTTCCAGCCGCGCGAGGCCGCCTGGATCAGGCCCGGCTTGCCGTTGTCGTTCACCAGCTTGTGCTGGTACTCCGTGTACCACTGCGCGTCGAAGCCGCCGCCCGTGCCGTCCGGGTTCGCCGGCCGGGAGATGCTCGGGTCGTAGTCGAACTGCTCCGCCACCGTCCACGTGTTCGGGTTGAGGAAGTGCACCTGGCGGTTGATCTCCCGGAGCATCTCCCACCCGTCCTTGCCGCCCACGCCCTTGATGGGCTCGGTGAAGTCGAAGCGCAGGCCGTCGAACTTCAGCTCCGCGATCTGCTGCACCGCGTGGTCCACGAACAGCTGCTTCACCTTCGGGTTGTGGTAGGCCGGCACCGCGCCCCACGGCGTGTCCCGCTGCTCGAACTTGCCCGGCTCCTTCGCCCAGTTGAAGTACGGGTTGTTGGGCCCGCCCAGGTTCCACAGGCCGTTGTGGTCCCCGTGCACGTGGTTGTAGACGACGTCCGAGACGACGTTCAGCCCGCGCCCGTGCGCCTCGTCGATGAAGCGCTTGAGCGCCTCCGTGCCGCTCACCCACTTGCCGCTCTCGTCCTCGAAGCCGAACGAGCTCTCCGTGGCCAGGCTGCTGACGCCCAGGTAGCCCCAGTTGCGGCTGCCCTCCACCTCGTTGGTGGGCAGCAGCTCCAGCGTGTTGACGCCCAGCTCCTTGAAGTGATCCAGCTTGCCGAGCAGATCCTCGATCGTGGAGCGGTCCGAGTTCTTCGCCTCGCCCATGAAGCTGCCCACGTGGAGCTGGTACACCACCCACTTGCTCGGATCCGTCTCGCGCGGCGCGGTGTCGTTCTTCCACGGGAAGGTGGCGGGATCGGTGATGACGGAGCCCCGGAAGGACACCCCGCTCTCCGGCGTGATGACGTCACTCCACGGATCGTTGTGCGAGGAGGCCCGGCGCTCCACGTCGCTGTACTTGCCGTCCCGGTTCGCGTCGTCGCGCAGCCGCACGCCGCCCTGCCCATCCTTCTCGAAGACCTGGAACTCGTAGCGCAGCCCCGCCAGCTTCTCCGGGTTGTTGACCAGCGTCACCCACGCCCCCCCCTCGTTGGTCATCCGGATGCGGCCGTCCGCCTCCACGTTCTTCGACCAGTGATCGTTGAACTTGCCCTCGTGCAGCTTGTCGATCAGCGCGGCGTCGCCCTCGCCCAGGCGCGCGATCAGCTCGTCCCGGGAGAGCTGCTTGCCGTTGGCGTCCTTGAGCACCAGGAAGGCGCTGTCGGCGTCCTCCTCGTCGTCGATGTTGAAGCGCATCATCTCCGTGACGCCCGGGAAGTAGCGGTTCTCCTCCCGGCCCTTCACCGGATCCACGTAGATGCGATCAATGCCGCGCTGCTCGCCCATCATCTGCCGGGCGTACGGATCCGGCCGATCGCTGGTGACGCCCGCGGAGTCCACCACCTCGTAGACGTAGGCCTTGCCCTCCAGGGACTTCCAGGCACCCTTCGCCTCGGCGGACCAGTCCCCGTTCTCCGCGCGCGTCATGGGGAGGCGCTGGATGTTGCCCTCCGCGTCGAAGATCTTCACGTTCACCGAGCGCGCGTCCGGCGCCCAGAGCTTGAACGCGAGATCCTCGCCGCGCTTCTGCGAGCCCATCTCGTGGTACGTCGTCGGCGCGTAGGTGGCCGTGGGCTTGCTGATGTCCAGCTTGAGGTTGCCCTCGCCCATCACCGCCCACCGATCGTTGCCGGCAGGGCCGTCCACGGTGACGCCCCACTCCCAGTTGCGGGGCAGGCCGTCATCCACCAGGTCCACCGTGGCCTCCCACTTGCCGTTGCCCAGCGAGCGCATGGGGATGGAGCCCACCCCCCAGTCCGCGCTGTACTGGCCGGAGGCGTCCCAGCTGCCCTTGAGCTTCACGTCCGTGAGGTTGCTGTGCGGCCCGGCGTCATAGACGAGCGTCACCTGGCGCTTCGTGGGCTGGGCCGCCGTGGCCGCGGCGGCCGTCACCGCCGCCGTGGCCCGAGCGCCGCTCACGCCCGCGGAGGCCGCGCGCCCCGTGGCCTCGAAGGCGTCCGTGTTCTTGGCAGCCACGCGCGAGGTGGGCTCGACGCCGGCCTTCGCCCGGGTGGCTCCCGGGGCCGTCGTCTTCGCCGGGGCGACCGTCTCCTTGCGCGGCGCCGCCGTGTTCGTGGGGGCGCTGCCCTTCGGCGCCGCCGCGGTGGGCACCGGGTTCAGGGTCGGGCGGTTGATCTTCTTGTCGCTCACGTTCGCCTCCACATGATGTGGGATAATGTACGGTGACCGTATCTTCGCATCTTACCTGCCAGAAGTTGCGTGCCCTGGGCGAAAAGTGTCCGGAAGTCAGCGGGCCCCAAGGAGAACAAGGACTTCCAGGGGCAGGCGTTGATCCCCAGGCCGATGGAGACGTCGAAGATCCTCTCCAGGAGAGGCGAGCCGAAGGATACCCCATCCGCCTCCTCGCTTCCGGAGGGGGCCCGAGGCGAGGCCCTGTCAGAGCGCGCTCGCCCCCCAGACTGGGGCCCGCTAGCCTGGAGCACTCTGAATGGAGGAGCACCCATGCTCGTCGTCCCGTCCGTCCTGGACGGAGTCACAGTCCACGCCGACGGCGCGCTCTGTACCCGTGTGGCCACGGTGCCAGCCCCGAATGGCCGGCTGCCCAACCAGGTGCGCATCAACGGCCTGCCGCTGGGGCTCAGCACCGGCTCGCTGCGCGCGTCCATCCTTCGAGGGCCCTCGGGCCTCGCCGTCCGGGATCTCCGCGCCAGCTTCGACGTGCAGCTGCCGCCCGAGCCGGACATCCCCGTGGAGCAGCGCGCGCTCGAGGAGGCCCAGGAGACCCTGGCCCGCATCACGCGCGAGCACACCCAGGTGCTGTCGGACATTGGAGACATCCAGCGGCTCCGCCCCTCCTTCCTCAAGCCCAAGGCCGGGGACGAGCCCCGGGAAGCCAACCCCACCGCCGTCCTCTCCCTGGCTGGCTTCATCGACGAGCAGCTGGCGGCCCTCCAGGCCCGGCAGCTGGACCTGCAGCGCCAACAGCGGGACGCCTTGGCGGAGGTGACGCTGCGCGAGCGGCGCCTGGCGGAGGCCTCGTCCGCGGTGCGGAGCGAGCGGGCGGTGCTGTACCGCGCCGCCCTCATCACCCTCTCGGACGCGGGCGCGGCGGAGGGCGAGGTGCGGCTGGCGCTGGAGTACACGGTGCGCGGCGCTCGCTGGGTGCCGGCGTATGAGCTGCGGATGCCGCGCACGCTGGACGGCGGGACGCTCCGGATGCGCGCCTCCGTCCTCCAGCGCACCGGCGAGGACTGGACGAACGTCAAGCTGGCCCTGTCCACCGCGGAGCTGCACCGGCGCGCGGAGGTGCCGGAGCTGAAGGCCCTGCGAATCGGCCGGCGGCAGCCGCCCCCGGCCCGCTCGGGCTGGCGCGAGCCGCCGCCCGGGCTGGACGAGCTCTTCGCGGGCTACGACGCCGCGGGCGCCGCTCCGCTTCCACCGCCTCCTCCCGCGCCTCCCCTCCAGGCGCCTCAGGAGGAAGTGCGGCGGCAGAGCGCCCCGAGCCAGGCCCTGAAGGACGAGCGCTACGCCGAGCCCGAGGAGCTGGCTCCCTCCCGCGTGAGCAGGCCCCAGCCGATCGCCGAACAGGCCCTCCCGTCCCCCGCCATGGATCTGGGCATGCCCGAGCCGAAGTCCGCTGGCGGCTTCGGGTGGTTTGGAGGCGCACCGCCGCCTGCCGCTCCCATGGGGGCGCCCATGCGGAGCGCTCCCCGAGGAGGCGGCGGCCTGATGCGCGCCAGGAAGAAGCAGTCCAGCCGCGAGATGGCCAAGGAGGTGGCGTACGACGACGAGGCCCCCGCGATGGCCCAGAGCGAAGCTGCCGCCGTGGAAGGCTTCGGCGGAGCAGCCCCCTCCGAGCCAGCGCCCTCGGAGGCCCGACTCGAGCTGGGCGGCAACCTGCTGGACTACGACTCGCTGGAGCTGCCCCCCGCGAGCCAGCCCGGGCTGCGCGGCAAGCTCCAGCCCCGTCCTGCGTACTCCTCCCAGGAGCTGATCGCGCTCACGGCGGTGCACGTGCAGGTGGACATCGTGACGTTGCTCGCCGTGCGCCAGCAGTCCATGGAGGCCGTCTACTCCGTCAGCCCGCCCACCTGGGCGGTGCCGCCGCGCCAGTCCACGCCCTACTTCGACTACCGCTACGACGTGGAGGCGCGGATGGACGTGCCCTCGGATGGCGTGTGGCACACGGTGTCGGTCTTCTCGGCGCCGGTGGGGCTCACCGCCGAGTACCTCTGCGTGCCCTCCATCGAGCCACAGGTGTTCCGCACGGTGAAGGTGGAGAACCGCACGCCGCACGCGCTGCTCGCCGGCCCGGTGGACGTGACGCTGGGGGACGAGTTCCTCATGACGTCTCCCCTGCCCACGCTCGCGCCGGGCGCCACGCAGCGGCTGGGGCTGGGCGTGGAGGAGTCCATCAAGGTGTCGCGCAACACGCGCTTCGACGAGGCCTCCGGCGGCGTCTTCGGCGGCGCCACCACGCTCACGCACCACGTCTCGGTGGAGGTGGCCAACCGGCTGGGCCGGCCCGCGACGGTGGAGATCCGGGAGCGCGTGCCCGTGGTGCCCAAGGACGAGAAGGACATCAAGGTGGAGGAGGCCGAGCTCAAGCCCGCCTGGCGCGAGCCCGCGGTGCTGCCGGGAGACACGCCGGTGGAGGGTGAGCGAGCGTGGAAGGTGACGCTGCAGGCCGGTGAGAAGCAGGCGCTGGACGCGACGTGGGTTGTACGGATCCCCTCGAGCAAGATGCTCCAGGGCGGCAACCGGAGGACGTAAGTGAGCACCACCGTCACGCTCCCCGTGGTCAAGGTCACCGTGCTGGAGGATCGCGCGCTCGTGGAGCGCCGAGGCGAGGTGACGCTGCCCGCCGGCCCGCAGCGGCTGCGGGTGGAGGGCCTGTCTCCACTCGCGGTGGACCGCTCTCTGCAGGTCTCCCTCTCCGGGGGCACCATCGTGGGCGCCCGGGTGGGCCGCGCCTGGAAGCAGCAGCCCAAGGAGGGCCAGCGCGAGGACCTCACGGAGCTGGGGCGCCGCGTCGAGTCGCTCCAGCAGGCCGTGCGGATTGTCCAGGCGGACGTGGCGCGCCTGGAGGCGCGGCTGGCCGTGGCGACGGCCGCGCGCCAGGACGTGCTGCGCTCCATCTCGGAGCTGACGGGGGCGGGGAAGGCCGCGCCGGAGACCTGGCGCCAGCACCTGGAGGCGGTGCGGGCGGAGGTGGGCTCGACGGAGGAGGCGCTGCGCCAGGCGCGCAAGCGGCAGGAGGCGACGGAGAAGCAGCTGGCGGAGGCGAAGGAGGCAGAGCACCACGGCGAGCAGCCGGAGTCGAAGCTCATCACCTCGGCGGAGATGGAGGTGAACCACCCGACGGGAGGCGCGGTGACGGTGGGCGTGGCGTACCTGGTGCCCTGCGCGGTGTGGCGCCCGGCGTACCGGGCGACGCTGCGGCCGGGCGAGGGCGGCGAGACGGTGACGATCGAGTGCGAGGCCGTGGTGTGGCAGCGGACGGAGGAGGACTGGAAGGACGTGGAGATGGCCTTCTCCACCGCGCGGCCCACGCTGGGAGCCACGCCGCCCCGGCTGGTGGAGGACCGGCTCTACCTGCGCGACAAGACGCAGCAGGAGAAGCGGACGGTGGAGGTGGCGATCCGCGAGGAGACGATCCAGACGACGGGCGAGGGCGGCGCGCTTGCGGCCGAGGGGATGCCTGGGCTGGATGACGGCGGCGAGCCGCTGACGTTGAGGGCGATCCACCGCGTCACCCTGCCCTCGGACGGGGCGCCGCATCGGGTGTCGCTGTTCGAGTTCACGGCGCCGGCCACCTCGGAGCTGGTGGGGACGCCGGAGCACTCGCCGCTGGTGCACCGGGTGGCGCGCTTCGAGAACAAGGGGCCCTCGGTGCTGCTGGCGGGTCCGGTGGATCTGGTGCGCGCGAGCGGCTACGTGGGGCGGGCACAGCTCACCTTCGCGGGCGTGGGCGAGCGGGTGAAGCTGGGGTTTGGCAGCGAGGACGCGCTGCGGATCGCCCGCCAGGAGGAGACGAAGCTGGACACGAACCGGCTCACGGGGCGGAAGGTGCGGACGCACTTCGTGAAGCTGTTCCTCTCCAACACGGGCAGCCGGCCGGAGAAGATCGCGATCGAGGAGCGGATGCCCGTCTCGGAGGTGGAGGCGGTGGAGATCGAGCTGCTCAAGGACAAGACGAAGCCGGCGCCGGCGAAGGTGAGCCAGGACGGCATTGTCCGCTTCGAGCTGCCCGCGCCGCCCAGCTCCCAGCAGGAGCTGGCCTTCACCTATACCGTCTCCAGCTCCTCCAAGGTCGCGGGGCTCTGAGCCCCACCCGCACGCCGGCTCCGAGTTCCTGAGCCCTTCCCTCTGGCAATACTTGCTACCGATGCGTACCCGCCTGATTCAACAGCCTTACGATCTGCACGGAAACCCTTGCCGCTTCGGTGACGTCCTCCAGGCGCAGTTCTCCTCGGGGCTGTACACGCAAGCCTTCCTCTGCGCGGCGTATGCGACCACGAGCGGCACCAGCCGCATCGCGAGGACCCTTCGGGCCTTCACCGCTGCGGGGCACCCGGTGGAGGTGCTGGTCGGGCTGGGAAACGGCACGACCTCGGCCCAGGCGATCGATCAGCTCCTGCAGGTGGGCGCAACCGTTCACGGACTGGCCATCGGAGCCGACGTCCTCTTCCACTCCAAGGTCTACCTGCTCGAAGGGCCTGGACGCGCGTGGCTCGCGGTAGGCAGCTGCAACCTGACCGCGGACGGGCTCTATCGCAACTTCGAGACGATGACGGTGCTCGAGCTGGATCTCTCCATGGCATTGGATCAGGCACAGGCCGCGGAGGTGAAGGCCTGGCAGAGTCAGTTACAAGCTTACAGGAGCAATTATATTGCGCTAGCCCGGCCGATGTTGAGGCATGCCGTGGCGCAAGGTCTGCTGCTGGATGAAACGGCTGCTGCACGAGCGCATAGGGCCGTGGCTGCTCAAGCCCGCAGGATGCGGCAGAGTGGAGTTCCCGCAATCCGGGTTCCACAGCCACCTGCGCCCGCTCCTGGGTTCGCCAGGCCCCAGCGTCTCCGTCCGACGAGAGCTGCTCGGGCGACGGGAGGGCTGGCGCCAGCGGCCGGCCGGCCGTTGCGCGGGGCTTTGGTGTGGGAGAAGTCGGATCTCCCTGACTCGGACGCCTTGCGGACCAGAGCGGGCTCCAGTCATGTCGGCGGGCTCCGACTGACCCAGGCGGGCTTCCAGGTACAGGGCCAGACGATCGATCAGACCACCTACTTCCGGAACACCCTGTTCGGGGCGGCTCCGTGGAGTCGGCCGCACCGGCCGCGCACGAGAGTGCGCCAGGAGGAGACCGTCGTACCCTTTGATACGACCATCCTTGGCCATCACCTGGGCGTGCAGCACCTGCAACTCAGTCACAAGCCGTCCGGGGAGGCCGGTCAGGGCAACTACACGACGATCATCCACTGGGGGCCCTTGGCCCGGATGCTGCGCACCTCGCTCGACATCCGGGGGCGCACCGCCCGCCTCTATGCGCCGCCACCAGGGGCATCCACTCCGTTCTCCCTGGAGATTCGCTGATCGAAGCTGGCCAGGTTGTCAGCCAGCTTTCAGATCCCTACTCGATGGGTCGCCATGAAAAACAAGAGGCACTGCGTCCAGGTGCAACCCGGAACGCGGTGCCTCCTGTCATACACCACGGACGACTGGATCCGGCCCCCTACTCTGGCCCTCCCCGTTCCTTCCCCCGGAGCGGCAAGGATGCGGGTGTAGGGCCCGATCGGAAGTCCCTATCGACGGCGGTTCGTCCCCGACCTGTCGGACAACCGGACCGGTTCGCCCAGAGCGTGCCGAGAGGGGTCCCCTCGAATCGGTTCATTCAAAGGGAGCCGCGTGCCGAGGGAGAGCGGGACGGCCGGTGCGGGAGGACCCGTCAGCGACGGGGGGACCCGCACCGAGACGAGGGGCCCGCGACCTGCGTCCCCAAGAGGGTGGGCCCGTGTTCTTCCCGCGGCTCAGGGCGTGGAGGCGAAGGCGGCTGCGTCGCAGGTCCTCCCGGTCATTCCCCAGAGCTCGCGCCCACCGTCGCGGTTGTTGAGCTGGTCCACCCGGCCATCGCCATCCACGTCCACCAGCCACTCCGAGTTTCCGCTGTAGCCCACGCCCCAGGCCCGCACGCCCCACAGCAGATCCCCCTCGAAGGCGCTGCCCGTGGAGCGCATGGCCCAGTACTCCCGCGTGCCGTCGCGGTTGTAGAGGTGGTCCGCCTTGAGGTCTCCATCCACGTCCACGAACCACTCGGACCGGCCCGCGAAACCAATGCCGTGCTTGCGCTCACCCCACTTTCCATCCGGCTCGAAGCCCGTCCCCGTGCTCTTCATGCCCCAGAGCTCCTGGGTGCCGTCCCGGTTGTAGAGGTAGTCGGCCCGACCGTCGCCGGTGACGTCCGCCCACCACTGGGACTCGCCGGTGTAGCCCACGCCGTGGGTCCGCTCGCGCCACAGCAGGTCCGTGCCAAAAGCCCCCCCGCTGCTCGACAGGACACGCATCTCCCGAGTCCCATCCCGGTTGTAGACGTAGTCCGCCCGGCCATCGCCGCTCACGTCCACCAGCCACTCGGAGCCCCCGGCGTAGCCCACCGCGTAGAGCCGCTCGCCCCAGCGGGTGTCCGCTCCAAAGCCGGCGCCGGTGCTGAGCCGCACGCGCAGCTCGCGGGTGGCGTCCCGGCTGTAGACATGGTCCGCCCGGCCATCGCCGTTCACGTCCGCCAGCCACTCGGAGCGCCCGTCATAGCCGGCACCGTAGCTCCGTGAGCCCCACCCCTGCTCGGCGGCGAAGCCCGTGCCCGTGCTGAGCAGGACGCGCAGCTCGCGCGTGCCATCCCGGTTGTAGACGTAGTCCACACGGCCGTCGCCGTTCACGTCCGCCAGCCACTCGGACCGACCGCCGTAGCCGACGCCGTAGGCCCGAGTGGCCCACAGGCGCTCCGCGCCGAAGCCCGTGGCGGTCGCCGGAAGGACGCGCAGCTCGCGGCTGGCGTCGCGGTTGTAGACGTAGTCCGGCCGGCCATCTCCGGTGGCGTCGACCATCCACTCGGACTTCCCGGCGTAGCCGACCCCGTAGGCCCGAGTGCCCTGCCCTGCCTGCCAGGCGAAGCCCTCCCTCGCCGGGAACATGCCGTCGCCCGCCGCGGCCTCCGCGTGGACCGTGCCAATGTGGGCCAGCGTGAAGTCCGCCCGCTGGTACCCCTGCGCGGGGTTCTGCCCCACCTGGTGCTTCAGGCTCCCGAAGAGGAAGCGGACCGGCTGCACCTGCGAGGATGGCGTCGCGGTGTTGGAGCTCGCGCCGATGCCCTGGAGCGGCAGCGGCGACGCGAAGCACTGCTCGTGAACGAGGGTGCCCGGCGCCTGACTCGGGCTCAGCGCGGCGTAGCCCTGCACGCAGGTGTGCGTTCCCGAGCGCAGGCTGGAGATGAGCGTCAGATACAGGGACTGCTGACTGTCCTGCGCGCCAATCGAGAGCTCCCGGAGCCAGGTCGCGCCTCCCGCCTCCAGCCTGTACTGGACCCGGACGGGCTGCGCGTCCGCCGGGCGGCAGACGGCGAAGTACGGCGAGCCCGGGGTGGTGTCCTGTCGGGCCATCAGGCAGCCCTTGGCCGAGGGCTCAACGTGGCTGTCGGGGACGGACACGAAGGCGGACCACACCTGCTCGTCATTCGTCTGGGGCTCGTACAGGAAGGTGAAGCTGTCAGCCGTGCCCCCGAGATCCTGGGAGAGCGCGCGGATGTGGAGGAAGGACGCGCCCTCGTCCACACAGGTGCAGTCCGTCGTCATGCACCGGAACGGCCAGCCAAGCAGGTTGCGCGTACGCGCCCACGCATCCTGGGCGTCGTTGATCATGTCCGTGCCGATGAACTGCACCCGCTTCGTCACCGCGCCGCCCCAGGCGTCCGCGTCATTGGCCGTCGTCAGCCGGGTGACGTACCCCGCCGCGGTGATCTGCTCCGCGGGCGCCGCGTCCGCCCCGTTGAAGAAGACCGCCCCCGCGGAGGGCGGGTTGCTCGGATCGAAGCTGGAGGTGCCCGCCTGCATGAAGGCGGCCCGCTGGCCGGGGTACTTCGCGTCGCCATAGGCGTCGTCCTGCGCCAGGAGCACGAACACGAACTTCCCCCGCAGGCTCGCCAGCGTGGGCCAGGCGCACGGAGGGAGCACGCTCCGCGCCAGGTTGCCGCTGGCGCTCGGGCAGGCGGCGAGCAGCTCCGAGGGCTCGAGGAGGCGATCCGTCCCCAGCTTCTGCCGCAGCAGCGTGTCGAGCTGGTCCGGCGTGTGGGTGGGATCGAAGGAGTTCGCATCCTTCAGCTCGAGCCAGACCGTCACCACCTCGTGCTGGGGGACCGCCTGCGAGAAGGCGACGAGCCGGTCGAGGCACTGCGAGAGGAACTTGCAGCTCGACACCCGGTCCGTCGCCACGTGGTAGACGGCCCAGTCCCCCGCGGGCGCGGTGTGCGGATCGAAGGTGCCCTCGTAGTAGATGCTGTGAATGTCCAGCTCGATCGAGCGGACCGAGTAGTACAGCAGCTGCTCCAGCACGCTCTCGTTCCGCTGGTACGTGTTGTGAGAGTGCTTCTGCTGAACCTCGTTGTAGCGCGGCAGCGTCTGCGCGCCAGCGGCCAGGCTGAGCACCGCGGTGGCGACCAGCACGAGCAAAGGGCTCTTCATGGGCGGGGGCTCCCGTCAGGGGTCCGGAGACCGGAGGTGGGAGCAGGTCCTTACCCCATGTGCCGAGCCCGTAACATCCCACTCCAGAGAACCGGCGTGCCTCGGCCCTCCAGCTGCTACAAGGCCCCCCGAGAGGAAACGAGACCCTGATGGACTTTGCCGCGCTAGCGCTTTCACCGCCGTTGCTCCAGGTCCTCCAGGAGCTGGAGTTCCAGACCGTCACGCCCATCCAGGCCCAGAGCATCCCGGTGCTGTTGCAGGGCCGCGATCTGATTGGCCAGGCCCAGACGGGGAGCGGGAAGACCGCCGCCTTCGCGCTGCCGATCCTGCAGAAGGTCCGCCTCCAGCAACGGCGCCTCCAGGCGCTCGTGCTCTGCCCCACGCGGGAGCTCTGTTCCCAGGTGGCCGGAGACCTCCGCCGGCTGGGGCGGAGGCTGCCCGGGCTCCAGGTGCTCGTGCTCGCCGGCGGCCAGCCCATCGGTCCCCAGCTCAACGCGCTCGAGAAGGGCGCCCACATCGCCGTCGGGACTCCCGGCCGCGTCCTGGATCTCCTCGAACGCGAGGCCCTCGAGACGCGTCACCTCGCCACCGTGGTGCTCGATGAGGCCGACCGGATGCTCGACATGGGCTTCCGGGAGGACATGGAGCGCATCCTCGGCGCGACGCCCTCGTCCCGCCAGACGGTGCTCTTCTCGGCCACCTTCCCTCCCACCATCGAGGAGATGAGCCGCGCGTTCCAGAAGGAGCCCGCGCGCGTGACGGTCGAGGAGGCCGGCGCGGCCCCCGACATCCAGCAGCTCAGCTACGCGTGCGCGCCCTCGGAGAAGACGGCGCTCCTGCTGCGAATCCTCCGGCAGCACCAGCCCGCCTCCGCCATCGTGTTCTGCAACTTCAAGGCGACGGTCACCGAGCTGACGCAGGCGCTCGTCCAGGCCGGCGTGAGCGCGGATGGCCTCCAGGGAGACCTGGAGCAGAGCGAGCGCGACCGCGTCATGGCGAAGTTCCGCAACCACAGCACCCGGATCCTCGTCGCCACGGACGTGGCGGGACGCGGCATCGACGTCGAGGCACTGGATGCCGTCATCAACTTCGATCTGCCCTGGCAGCCCGAGCCCTACGTCCACCGCATTGGCCGCACGGGGCGCGCGGGGCGAAGAGGCCTGGCCATCTCCCTCGTCACCCCGCAGGACCGGCGCAAGGTGGAAGGCATCGAGCAGGCCACCGGCGTGAAGCTGGAGCCCGGCAGCGTGGAGACGCTGCCCCCGGCGGACTCCAAGGGCGGGGTGTCGCTCGGCTCGCCGTGGGAGACGCTCGTCATCTCCGCCGGGCGCAAGGACAAGATGAGGCCGGGTGACATCCTCGGAGCCTTGACGGGAGAGGCCGGCGGGCTGAACGCCTCGGACGTCGGCAAGATCGAGATCGGGGATCGCTGGTCCTACGTCGCCGTCTCCAAGCGCGTGGTGCGCGTGGCCCTGCAAGCCCTGCGCGAGGGCCGCATCAAGGGTCGCAAACACCGCATCGATCACGTGAGGTAGCGCGCTCGCGGCCTCGCGCGGCTTCTTGCCCCGATGCAGGTCGTGCCGGACCGGTGGCTGCCGGGTAGACTCCCTGGAAAGGTGGGGCCAGGCCTGCGGTGATGGCGCTGGAGCGGAGAGACGTTGATGAGCGGATCCGATCAGCCAGAGAGGCCAGATCCCAGCCAGGAGAGCGCGACGGAGGACAGCACCGTGCCCCCCTCCGGGCCCGCCCCCGAGCCCCTCACCCCGCTCTCGGTGCCGCCCTCCGGCGACGCGACCGACACCTGGAAGCCCAGGCCCCCACGCGCCTCGGCCCGGTTCTCCGCCCCCCTCCCGGGGCACACGCTGCTCGAGCGGTACATGGTGCTGGGGCAGCTCGGCGAGGGGGGCATGGGCGTGGTGCTGTCCGTCTATGACGGGCGGCTGGATCGCCGTGTGGCCCTCAAGCTGCTTCGCCCCCGGGAGGCGCTGGACGGCAGCAGCTACGACGAGCAGGGCCGCTTCCTGCGCGAGGCCCAGGCGATGGCCCGCCTCAACCACCCCCACGTGGTGGCCGTCTATGACGCCGGCAGGCTGGAGGACGGCTCGCTCTTCATCGCCATGGAGCACGTGGAGGGACAGACGCTGCGGCGCTGGCAGAAGCAGCGCCCCTGGCGCGAGGTGCTCGACAAGTACCTGGCTGCCGGGCGAGGACTGGCGGCGGCCCACGCGGCGGGCCTCATCCACCGCGACTTCAAGCCGGACAACGTGCTGGTGGGCCAGGATGGGCGCGCGCGCGTCACGGACTTCGGGCTGGCGCGGATCGAGTCCCCCGTGGCCCTCACCGAAGGCGAGGAGGCAGCGCCCCCCACCGGCGCCCTGCCCTCCGGCGCCCTGGAGTCGCCGCTCACCGCGCCAGGCCAGTGGATGGGGACGCCGCGCTACATGGCTCCCGAGCAGCTCCGGGGCCAGCGGTCCGACGGGCGCAGCGATCTCTACTCCTTCTGCGTGTCGCTCTACGAGGCCCTCTATGGCCAGCGCCCCTTCGAGGGCAACAACCTGGCCGCGCTGCAGCGGGCCCAGCGCGCGGGGAAGGCAGCGCCCCCCGCCGACTCGGAGGTGCCCACCTGGGTGGGGCGCACCCTGCTCCAGGGGCTGCACTTCGATCCGGACCTGCGCCCTGCCTCCATGACGGACCTGCTGACGGCGCTGGAGGACGATCCGGCGGTGAAGCGGCGAGCCTGGCTGCGCAGAGCGGCCGTGGCGCTGGTGACGACAGGGCTGGCGGTGCTGGCCATCTGGGGCTGGGCGCGCCAGCAGATCTACGGGTGCGAGCGGATGGGGCTGCGCCTGGCCGAGGTGTGGGATGGCGCCGTCAAGGCCCAGGTGGAGAAGGCGCTGCTGGACACGGGCCTGCCCTACGCGCAGGCAACCGCCGAGCGCGTGACGGCGGCGCTGGATGGGTACGCGGGGGCGTGGGTGATGCAGCGGACGGAGCTGTGCCTGAGCACCTGGCAAGAGGGGAGCACGCAGGCCCGGGGGCTCGCGGTGCTCCAGGAGTCCTGCCTGGAGCGGCGGCGCAGCCAGCTTCGCGCGCTCACCGAGCTGCTCTCCCGGACGCCGGATCCGGCGCTGGTGGGCAGGGCGGTGCAGGCCGTGCAGGCGCTGCCTCCGCTGGAGTACTGCGCGGATGCCAGGGCGCTCACCGCCGCGGTGCCTCCCCCGGAGGATCCGGCGGTGCGCGCGAAGGTGGAGGCGGTGCAGGAGCAGGTGGATCGCCTGGAGGCCCTGTTCGACGCCGGCCAATACAAGGAGGGGCTGGCGCGGGCCGACACGCTGCTGCCCCAGGTGGAGCAGGCGGGCCATGCGCCGCTGCTCGCCCGCACCCTGTTCGTGGCGGCCCGGCTGCGCGAGGCCACGGGCGACTACCCGGGCGCCGAGGCGCGGATGCGGCAGGCCCTGGCCTCCGCCGCCCAGGGCCGGGACATGGCCCTGCTGGCCCGCGCCTGGAGCACGCTGATCATGCTGGTGGGCTACCGCCAGGGCCGCCACGAGGAGGCCCTGCTGCTGCGGCCCGCGGTGGAGCACTTCGCGGAGGTGGCCGGTGATGACCGGATCCGCGCGATCGCCCTCAGCGGCTTCGGCAGCGTGCTCATGGAGCTGGGCCGGTACGAGGAGGCCCGGCAGGCCTACGCGCGCGTGCTGGCGCTCCGGGAGAAGGTGGTGGGCCCCGAGCACCTCGACATCGCCACCTCGCTCAACAACCTGGGGCTGGCGCTCTTCTACCTGGGCCAGTACGAGGACGCGCTCGAGCTGCAGGCGCGCGCGCTCGCCGTGCGGGAGAAGCTCCTGGGCCCCGAGCACCCCCAGATGGGCAACTCGCTCACCAACCTGGGCCTCGTGCTCTGGAAGCTGGGCCGGCTCGAGGAGGCGCGCGAGGCCCACGCGCGCTCGCTGGCGCTGAAGGAGAAGGTGCTGGGCCCCGAGCACATGGAGGTGGCCAGCTCGCTCAACAACCTGGCCCTCGTGCTCGGGGAGCTGGGCCGGTACGAGGAGGCGCTCGCCGCCCACCAGCGCGTGCTGGCGCTGTGGGAGAAGACGCTGGGGCCCGAGCACGCGGACGTGGGCATCTCCCTCAACAACCTGGGCGACACCTACGAGGCGCTGGGGCGGTACGAGGAGGCCCGGCGGATGCACGAGCGCGCCCTGGCGCTCCGCCGGAAGGCGCTGGGGCCCGAGCACCCCGAGGTGGCCAACTCGCTGAGCAACCTGGCCACCGCCCTCCGCGAGCTGAAGCGGTACGCGGAGGCGCGGGAGCACTACGCGCGGGCGCTGGCGCTACAAGACAAGGTGCTGCCGCCCGAGCACCCGGATCGCGCCTGGCCCCTCGTCGGGTTGAGCCGGCTGCTGCTGGCGCAGGGCAGACCGGCCGAGGCCCTCCCCCTCCTCGAGCGCGCGCTCCGGATGATCCCGGAGAACCAGCGCGCGCAGGGCCAGTTCGCCCTGGCCGAGGCCCTCTGGGAGTCCGGGCGGGATCGCCCGCGTGCGCTGGAGCAGGCCTCCCAGGCGCGGGAGTACTGGAAGCGCCTGGGCCGCAAGGCGGATGTCGAGCAGATCTCCCGGTGGATGGAGGAGCGCGCCACCGCCACATCGCCCCAGGACACGTCGGGGCCTCATCCCCCCGCGCGCCCGAAGAAGAAGGGCTCGAGGCGGTAGCCGACCTCAGCTCTTCCGGGAGTGGTCCTCCTGATCGCTACGGGGTGGAAGACTTCTACCCCCCGACGGGCCGAGCGGCGTTACGCTCCAGGCATGAAGATCTGGGTCGATGCCGATGCGTGTCCGGGGCCGGTGCGGGACATCATCCTGCGCGCCTCGCAGCGCCTGAGGATCTCCACTGTCTTCGTCGCCAACAAGCGCCTCACCCTGCCCCGCTCGGAGTTCGTCTCCACGGTACAGGTGGGCGCCGGGCTCGACGTGGCGGATACGCACATCGCCGCCTCGGCGCAGCCGGGGGATCTCGCCGTCACGCAAGACATCCCGCTCGCCGCGCTGCTCGTCCCCAAGGGGGTGGTGGTGATTGATCCGCGGGGCGAGCTCTTCACCGAGGAGAACATCGCCGAGCGCCTCTCGGTGCGGAACTTCATGCAGGAGCTGCGCGACAGCGGCGTGATGACCGGCGGCCCGAGCGGCTTCGCCGCCCAGGATCGTCAGCAGTTCGCCGCCAGCCTGGACCGCGAGCTCACCCGGCTGCTCAAGCCGCGCTGAGCAGCGCCCTGGTGGGAGGCAGGGCGCCCTGGCCCGCCAGGCAGGTGAAGGTCCTCTTGCGCGCTGGAGACACTGGAGGCAGTGTTCGCTCTCTGGAGCGGAAAACCGATGGTAGGTTGTCGGCATGTCACATCGTGACCTGTGGAAGAACCTGTACGAGCGCTTCGACCCGGAACGGCCCGCTGAAGCCCGCTGGCGCGCCGACCGGCCGCAGAGCCCCGCGGAGCGGATTGTCGAGCTGCTGGGCATGCCCTTCGGAGACCCTCGCATCCTGCTGATGGGGACCGTCGGCACGGGCAAGAGCACGGAACTTCTGCGGGTCAAAGAGGCGCGCGAAAAAGAGGATCTGGTGGTCTTCATCGATCTGGCGCGCCACTTCTCCGAGGTCGTGCGCGATAGCGCCGCGCTCGACCGCGTCAGCCCGTGGGAGGTCTGCTTCCTTGCGGGCGTCGCGCTGGTAGGGACCCTCAAGAGCAAGCTCAACTACGAATTCCCCCCAGAAGACATCGAGGAACTCAAGGAGGCCTGGAGCGCCATCGCCAAGGCCACGGATACACCGACGGCGCAGCTCGACATCGGGGCGCTCGCAAAGTCGATGATGACCTTGGTCGCCACCGCGGTCCCAGCGCTCGTGGAAGGGAGCACCGGAGCTGGTGTGGCGACGGGATTTGCCTTCACGGGCGCCGCCGCGGGGGCCATCAAGTTGCCCTGGACGCTTCCCGTGGGGCGGAGTCAGAAGTCTCTGCCTGACCAGGACACCAACGTCCAGCGTCTCCTCGGCTGCGTCAACACGCTCATCGGTCACATCCAGTCTTCGCACCGCCGAGTCCTCTTCGTCATCGACGGGCTCGACCGGATCCGCGACATCGCGCATGCCAAGAGACTGTTTGTCGACTCCCACCTCATTGCCCAGCTCGCGTGCCGGGTCGTCATCTGCGCCCCCTTCGCGCTGCGCCATCACCTGTCGACGGCGACAGCCCGTGGCTTTGAGCCGCTCGTCCTGGCGAACGAACCCGTCCTGCGCCACGACGACCCGACGCAGCCTGGCAAGGGCGTGCGCTTCTTCTGTGAGCTCTTCGAACGGCGCGTCGCGGACCTGGGAGCGCCTGAGCTCATCTCGAAAGAGCTGCTCGAGAAGCTTGCCTACTACTCAGGCGGGAGAGCGCGGGACTTCGTGCGGTTCATCCGAGAGCTGGCGCAAGATGCCTGGCTGGCGGATGTTTCCTCCGCGACGGAAGAGCTCGTACAGACGGTGCTGGATCGCCAGCGCCGCACCCTGGAGAACGGGCTGCACCAGGGCCACATCCAGTTGCTCGGAGAGATTGCCGGCAGCCCCGAGCATCACCTGCCCGACAACCCTCTCTTCGAGGACCTGCTCAACTACCACCGGCTGTTGCCCTACCCCAACGAGTCCGAATGGTACTACCCCCATCCACTCCTGATGATTCACATGGTCCGCGTGAAGCGTCCTGGCTCGAGCGGCTGAAGCTCTCCCTGCAGCTCTCACGGGCGGGATTGCTACTGCTCGTGGATCAAGCACGGCCGGAGATGCTCGGCGAGCTGGTGCGGGCGCTGCTCCCGGAGCACCCGGAGCTGGAAGTCCACACGGACGTGACGAGCATGCTGGAGGTCGCGCAGGGGGCCACCCTGGTGCTGGCCCCCAGGGCAGAGGACGCCGCATGGCTCAACATCAACAGGCCTGTCTTCTCCTACCGTGAGTTGAGGGTGATCCTGTGGTGTGACGCGGAGACCACGCTGGCGCTCGCGCAGCAGGCCGTGGACTTCGTCGACTGGATCTCCCACCGCGTGGAGTGCCCCAGCGAGCCGCCGAGGTACGCGGTCGCAGGCATCCGTTGCGCATTGGCGGACAGGGTCCCCGGCATCGTGTGGCTGGGAGGAGACCTGGAGGCCTGTTTCGCCGCCGCGCGTCCTCGCGGGAGACTCCACCGCATCAGCGCCGCGCAGCCCTATGCCGAGCTCGTGAAGGAGGTGAAGGCACATCGGCGACAGTGGCTGGCCTGGGCAGACATTGATGATGCATCCCGACTGCGCAGGGTGCGATGGGCCCTGGCGGAGGCGAGGCACCAGACGCGGGTATTCATGATCGAACCCGCGGTCCCTTCGCCAGGGTGGCGGAGGATTCATGCGCGTGCCGGGGAGTTGCGGTCCGCTCGCGAGACGCTGGCAAGAGCAGGGGCCCGATACCCCGGGCGACTGGCAGCACTGATAGACTTGGAGCCGGAAGCGATCGAGTTGCTCGCGCAGCTTCTTCAACAAGGAGAGCGCGATCAGCCGATCGAAACGGAACTCCTTGGCGCGACAGATCCCGGAGCCCTCGTCGCGCGCCTTGTCTCGCAGCGTGAAGCCGCGCCGGAGCAGGCGCTCACGAGAGAGCAGGCCCCCATCCCGCTGGTGCGGGGAATGGGCGAGAGATTGCTGCCTCTCCGCAAGGAGGAGCTAGGCAATATCTCCCGGCAGCTCGATGAAGACCGCCATGTGGGAACCGAGAATGTCGCGTGGTGGGCGGCATGGTCGCGAACTCCTGCTTCGACCGAGCAGGTCTTGAGACTCGCTCCTGTGATCCGCGGGTTCGTCGCAGAGCCGTTGCTTCGCAGTCGCCAGCGCACAGGAGGGTTCTGGAGACTTCTTGGCCGGCTGGCACTTGATGCAGGTGAAGCCGATGTGGCCAGACATTGGAGCGAGCAAGCTCTGGAGGCGAGCCAGTCTCACGAGGCAGACCACGCACTCTCGCTTCATATACTGGCCCTGGCATCAAAGGCGCAAGGCCGATACTCGGAAGCTGAGGCGCTCTTGCGCCGCTCCCTCTCCATTGATGAGAAGGCCCTCGGCGGGGAGCATCCGGATTACGGCGCCTCCCTCCACGCGCTCGCGGGCGTCCTGTCGAGCC
>JAFGNZ010000043.1 GCA_016926755.1 Myxococcaceae bacterium
ACCCGCCCCGGGCCCTGCTCCTCCAGGTACTCCGTGGTCAGCCAGAATGTCGCCTCGCACATCGCGTCCGGCTCATTTGCCCTGGTGAGGTACTCCGTGTCCTTGCCGTTGTAATGGAAGGCGTAGCGGCTCCCGGTAGGGCACGCTTCCTCTAAAGTGACGAACGGGCACTTCCACTCTCGCAGCTCGCGCCGGGTCAGCTCCCAGCCCGCGTCGTTCAGATCCCGCCATTCCCCTTCTTCATCCGCATAGAGCCCCAGGGCGTTGGGCCCCACGTAGCGCAGGTAGGTGTCCAGGGCGCGCAGCACGTCCTCCACGATTTCCGGATGGCGCGGTGGCATGTAGAAGGTGACGCTCAGCCCCTCGCGCACCCGGGTGTACCCACTCTGGGTCTGGACACGAATTCGAGGGTAATGCTCGCTCATCGGTACACTCCGCGGGGCACCCGCAGGTGCTCGACGTCCCGGCCGCCGCTGCTCCGCCTCAGCGCCCGTGAGGGAAGTGGCGCTGGTGCAGCTCCGCGACGAGGGCCTGCGTGGCGGGGGTATAGGCGACGCGAAGCGCCTTGGGATCAGCACCCTGCGCGGCGACGAACGAGGGCGTCTCGGGATCGCTGTCCGTGAGCTGGAAGTACCCCTGGGGCGGCAGCTCGCCCTCCTGGCCGATGAGGCCGATGGGCCCGGAGCCATGGCGGCGGCGGAAGAGGACAGGCGAGCCGGGGATGCTCTGCTTGCCCTCGGCGGCCTCGTTGCCGAACTTCATGGTCGCCGTGTGGCCCGTGAGGGACAGCTTGTAGACGGCCGCCACGCGGTCTCGGGTGAAGGGACAGTCCATGGTGCGCGCGACGATGTGGCCGCCGTAGCCGTAGAACTGGGCGGAGGGCTCCCAGCTCACCTGGCGGCGCAGCTCCTCGAACTCGCGGGTGGCCTGGGCGTCCAGCCCGTCCTCGAGGATGTTGACCGGGCGCAAGCCCATGTCTCTCGCCTGGGTGATGGCGTACAGGTACTGGAGCTTCTTGTTGCCCGAGTCGAAGCGGATGGAGTCCATGGCGCCGGGATCCTCCCGGATCAAACGGAAGGCGGCGGGCAGGCCGGAGGCCAGGGTGTCGTAGGTGTCCAGCAAGTAGCTGGAGCGCTGGGGCCGGCGCTCGCGGATGGCGCGGAAGGCGGCCTCATCCGAGCCGTAGCGCTGGACGTGCTCGTGCCCCATGGTGCCCACGGGGATCAGCCCCAGCTTGCGCGCCCCCTCCACGTTGGAGGTGCGCACCACGCCCGCGTCCTTGCAGGCGCGCAGGGCGATCTCGTGCTGCTCCAGGCAGGTGGCGGCGCGCAGGCCCACCTCGAAGATGCGGTTGGGATCCTCGACGATCTCCACCAGCTCGCGCACCTGGGCCCGGACGCGCTGGTAGTAGCCCTCGGAGTCCACGCGGATGGACACGCCCTTCACGCCCACCGCGTCCAGCGTCTCCAGGGCGATGCGCTTCTGCTCCTCGCAGGCGACGACGGCCAGGGCGCGGGCCAGCGCCTCGCGATCCTCGAGCGCCTGGGTGGCCACCTGGATGCGGAAGTTGAGCTGGATGAGCAGCGGCTCGATCCAGGACACCATGGCCGACGGGCCGGACAACGAGAGCACCGGCTCCTTCGGGTAGAAGAGCGCCCCTCGGGGCAGGGCGTGGATGACGAGCCGCTCCCGCCGCAGGATGCCCGCCTTGAAGCCCACGCCCATCTCATAGTCGTTGCGGGAGAGGAACTCGTAGTCCTCGGGCCTCGGCTCGGGCAGGAGGCTGCGGACGAGGGCCGGGAGATCCAGGGGTACCACCTGGAGCCCGCCCCTGCGGTGGGCGTAATAGAAAGTCTCCCGGCGCAGGGGCCAGCCCGCCTCCGCCATGCTGAACTTGTAGCCATCCGTCGCGAGCAGCGAGGTCGCCATGTAGGTATCCGCCTCCTGAGTGCGGAGAGTATCAGGGGGTGAACCGGTGCGCGTGCCGGGTGGCTGCGCGCGCTGGCGCGGACGCGGTTAGATCCAGGCTTTCATGTCGCCGGCTCCTCCCCGCCGCCTGCTGCTCGCCTTCGCCCTCAGCCTCGGCGTGCATGCCCTCGTGTGGCTCGTGCTGGAGGCCAGGGCGCGCAAGGCCGCCGCACCGCGCCCCTCCCCTGCCCCGGTGACGCTCGAGCTCGTGGAGGTGGAAGTCACACCTGCACCCCCGAAGCTCCCGGAGCCATCGCCTCCCCCGCGAGCGCCGCCTCCTCCCTCGCGCCCCCCGCCCAAGCCCATCACGGAGGCACCTCCTCCGCCTCCTCCCCCCAAGCCGGCTCCGCCGGCACTCCCCGAGGCGACGGCCCAGGCCCCCACATCGGATGTTCCCCGCGCCGATCTCCCGCGCGCCGACGTGCCCCGCCTCGCGCCCAACCTGGGGCCACCGCTCTCGCTCACACCGGGCGGAGAGGTGGCCGTGTCGCCCCGGGACGCAGGGGTCCCGAGCGGCGTGGCGGCACAGAACGCGCAGCAGATCGTCTCCAACCTGGCCCTGGAGAGCCTCGGCAAGGGGAAGGTGGAGCGCGGGCTGGTCCACCCCTACTTCAGCCAGCTCGGGAAGAGCCTGCTGAAGGCCTGGGATGCCGAGCGCGCCGTCAGCTCCCAGGGCTTCAAGGGGTTCCTGGAGCAGGCCCAGGAGAACAGCAAGGCCTGGAACAGCATCTGGCGCGATCGCGCCGCGGCCTATGGCGCCTCGGGCTCGCCCCTGGAAGAGGACGCCTCCCTGAAGCCGAACCGCAGGCCACCTCCCACTGTCGGTGGCAACCCCAACCTCGAGGCACGGCGGGCCATGCGCCAGCAGATGCGCGAGGAGTTCCGCGCCACCCGCCGCGCCATCATCCGCGTGGTGCAGGACACGCAGGGGCAGCTGCTCGAGGTGACGCTCGTCTCGCCCAGCAACAACGCCCAGGTGGACCGGGAGGCGATCAAGGACGTGCGCGCCGCCGCCGAGCAGCTCCCTCCCCCGCCCCTGGAGGCGCTCGCGGGCAAGCAGACGCTCACGAGCCTCTGGCAGTTCGAGCTGATCATCTCCATCACCCCGCCCGTGCCCACGCTCAGCTTCGAGTTCGACGAGGCGCTGCAGTTCATGGACATGCGGCTGCCGCTGGACCGCCGCATCTACAAGCGCGTGCGGCTGCTCTCGGTCCAGTGAGGCTCGCCCACCTGGGTGAGGCGGTATACGCTCCGGCCCCATCACACCTCGACAAACGCTCCGGAGGGGCGCGGCCCATGCTGGCAAAATACAAGCAGGACACGAACATCGGCGTCGGCGCGGGGATCGCCCTCCACCTCACGGGCTCCCTGATAGGGGGCATGCTGGGGAGCGTGCTGGTGCTCGCGGGCTCCGTCGCCTTCATCTGGGGCTGCATCAACTACGCGAAAGGCAAGGGCTACCCCGGCGTGGTCGGCCTCCTGGGGCTCCTGAGCTGCATCGGCCTGATCATCCTCGTCGTCCTGCCCGACAAGTACAAATAGCGCGCCCTCAGCGCTGGCGGCGGCTCGAGCGCGGCGCGCCGCGAGCGCTCGCGCCATAGAGCCGCTGGTAGTCCTTCAGGCTGCGCCGGATGACCTCGAGCGCCTCGGGGCGATCGTACACCTCGGCGATCTCCACCTTGCGCTTCCCCTCGCCCGGGATCTGCTTGTACGTGAGGAAGTAGTGCTTGAGCCGGTCCACCATCGCCCGAGGCGCCTGGGCCATGTGGTGGATCTCCCCATAGGCAAGGTCCGACTCCAGCACGGCGATGATCTTGTCGTCGGCCTCGTTGCCATCGATCAGCCGGAAGCCGCCAATGGGCACCGCGCTCACCAGCAGGTTGCCGCTGGTAATGACCTTCTCCGTCAGCACGCAGATGTCGAGCGGGTCTCCGTCGCCCTGGATGTCCTTGTGGCCGGTCCGCTCGGCGGCGCGCCGGGCCACCAGCGGGCCGCAGAAGCTCTGCGGGATGAAGCCGTAGGGCGTAGGGCACTGGCTGGAGAACTGCTGCGGCCGATCCAAGCGCAGGATGCCCGTCTCCTTGTCCAGCTCGTACTTCACCGCGTCCGTGGGGACGAGCTCGATGTACGCGGTGATGGTGGCCGGCGCGTCCTCGCCGGGGCTCACGCCGTGCCAGGGGTGGGCCTGGAACGTCTGCCGAGGGGGCCTCTTCATGGTCTGTCTCCCGAGAGCTCGCACGCCTGCGCGTAGAGCCGCGCGACGGTCTCCTCCATCCGGTGTGTGAGGGCGTCCCGATCCTCCAGGGTGAGCCCCTGGGTCGGGATGGGCTCGCCTATCACGAGGGCGGCCCGCTTCCCCCAGCGAATCGCCAGGCTCTTCTTGGGCAGGATGAGGCGCGTGCCGGACACCGCCATGGGCACGATGGGCACCCCGGCCTGGATGGCGAACACCGCGGCGCCCTTCTTGAAAGGCTTCAGCTTGCCGTCCGAGTTGCGCGTGCCCTCCGGGAAGAACATCACGCTCACCCGCTCGCGCACGGCCGTCACCGCCTCGGAGAGCCGGCTCTTGTCCGCCTCGCTGCCATCCCGGTCCACGGGGATGTTCCCGGCCAGGCGCATCGTCTGCCCGAAGACGGGGATCTTGAACAGCTCGCGCTTGGCGATCCACCGGGTGTGCTTGCGCACGTGCGCGAAGAAGAGGATCACGTCGTAGTTCGACTGGTGGTTGCAGACGAAGACGACGTTGCCCTCGGGCAGGTGCTCCAGGCCCCGCGCGGTGTGGGTGGCGCCCGCCGCGGCCATCATCGAGCGACCCCAGTAGTACAGCAGGCCATCCGCGTCACGCGGGTCTCGGATCGACAAGAGGGAGGTCAGCGGCGACGTCACCCCGGTGAGGCTCGCGGCGACGAGGTCCGCGAACACGGTCTTGAAGATGTCTGGAATCACACGAACTCGTGGGCGGGGAAGAGGAGCACCTCCGTGATGCTGCTCACCCCCATCAAGAGCATCAAGATCCGATCGAGCCCCACGGCGATGCCCGCGCAGGGGGGCATGCGCCCCACGGCCTCCAGGAAGCGCTCGTCCAGCGGGTACACGGTCCGTCCCAGGGCCTCGCGCAGCGCCTGCTCCTCCAGGAGCCGAGCGCGCTGCTCCGCCGCGTCCGTCAGCTCGGAGAAGCCGTTGGCCAGCTCCAGGCCCTGGGCGTAGAGCTCGACGCGCTCGGCCACCGTCGGATCCCCGGGCTTGAGGCGCGACAGCGCGGCCATGGAGGCCGGGTACTCGATGAGGAAGGTGGGCCGCTCGTGCCCGAGCCCGCGCTCCACCTTCTGCAGGAACAGGTGGAAGAAGACGTCGTCGAAGCTCGTCGCGTCCCCCGTGCGCACCCCTGCGGCCTCGGCGGCGCGCTTGAGGGAGGGGCCGTCCGGGCAGGCGCGCAGGTCCACCCCGGTGGCGCGCAGCACGGCGTCCCGCACGGTGATGCGCTCATAGGGCAGGCGGGTGAAGAACGCGGGATCCGCTCCGGGCTCCCCGCCCGTCACCGAGCGCCCCGCCTCGGCCAGCGCCTGCTCCAGATCCTCCATGATGGCGTGGTAGTCCGCGTGGGGCCGGTAGAACTCCAGCAGGGTGAACTCGGGGTTGTGGGTGGGGGACACCTCCCCGTTGCGGAAGACCTTGCAGATCTGGAAGAGGGGGCCCGCTCCCTCGGCGAGCAGGCGCTTCATGGCGTACTCGGGGCTGGTGTGCAGGTAGAGCGAGCGGGGGCGCCCCACGTCCGTCTCGGGGATGAAGGGGACCTCGAAGGCGGTGATGTGCGGCTCCATGCCGGGGGTGGGCACCAGCAGGGGGGTCTCCACCTCGAGATAGCCCTTGCCGGCGAAGAAGCGCCGGAGGGCGGCGTGGAGCGCCTGGCGGCCGGCGGCCGCCCGCCATCGGACTGGATTGGGCATGGGCCCGGCGGAAGTTACATTGCCCCCCACATGCACCCAAGGGTTCCCTTCTTCCTCGTTGCCGCCTTCTGCCTCAGCGCCTGTCCCAAGGCGCCCCTCCCTCCGCCGCCTCCTCCCACGGAGGCGCAGCTCCTCACCGCCGAGGTGAAGGAGCTCTCCGCCCAGGCCCAGACGCTGCTGGAGACCCAGAACCGCCTGGTCTGGGAGCTCTGGACGGAGGGCAAGCCGGTGAACATCGCCGCCACCTATAAAGGAAAGGAGGGGCTCTTCTCCGTCGAGAGCATCCGGAAGATCGATCGGCTGCGGCAGCTCACGCAGGATCCGCGGGAGCTGCGGGCCCTCACGGCTCTCCAGTCCCACTTCGCTGGCGAGTACCTGTCTCGCGAGCTGGCCGAGTACAACGACGCGATCGCCAACCTGGAGGCCTCGCTCACCTTCACGGTGGACGGCCGCGAGGTGCGCTACCGGGAGCTGGAGCGGCTCCTGGCCAACGAGAAGAGCGCGGTGAAGCGGCGGGCCCTCTACGCGGCGGCCGTGCCAGCCATCGAGCGGCTCAGCCAGTCCCTGCGCCGGCGAGAGGAGCGCCTCCAGGCGCTGATCAAGGAGCTGGGCTACCCCTCCTACGAGGCCTTTGGCGCCGAGCTGCGCCAGGCGGACCTGAGCCGGCTGAGCGTGCTGGCGGAGGAGATCCTCCAGGCGACCCAGGAGCCCTACCGCGCGGTGATGGAGCGGCTGGCGCAGCGCGAGCTGGCGCTGCCCTTCACCAGCATCACGCGGGCGGACATCCCCCGGCTGTTCCGCTCCCGAGAGGTGGAGGACGCCTTCCCCAAGGAGGAGGCGCTGCTGCGAGTGCACGGCTCGCTGCAGGGGCTGGGCATCGACCTGACGGAGATGCCCAACATCTACATCGACGCGCGGGAGCTGCCGCGCAAGAACCCGCGCCCGCTCACCCTGCCCATCGAGGTGCCGGGGGACGTGCGGCTGTCGGAGAAGCCAGCCTCGGGGGTGTTGCACCAGGCGCGGCTGCTGCACGAGGTTGGCCACGCGCTGCACTACGGCTTCACGCGCGAGCCCCGCTTCGAGCTGGCGCGGCTGGGCAACCCCACGGTGGGCGAGGCGTACGCGGCGCTCTTCGAGGATCTGCTGGAGGATCCAGTGTGGCTGGAGGAGCACGCGGGGGTGAGCGGGGAGCAGCGCGCGCAGTACCTGGCGGCCTCGAGCGCCCACAAGCTGTTCCTCATCCGCCGAGCGGCGGGGCGGCTGCTGTACCAGCTCGAGCTGCACCGCCGCGAGGGAGCCGACGCGAGGGAGCTCTACCGCGCGATCATGGAGCGCACGGACGCGATGCCGATGAAACCGGAGGACGAGGCGCGCTACGTGGTGGACCAGGAGGACTTCTTCCAGTCCGCGGACGACTTCCGGGGGTGGTTCCTGGCGGGGCAGCTCCAGGGGCAGCTCAAGGCGCGCTTCGGCCCGGCGTGGTGGCGCAGCGCGGAGGCCGGCACGTTCCTCAAGGAGCTGTGGGGGCACGGCAACGCCCTGTCAGCGCGAGAGGTGGCCCAGGCCATCGGCGAGCGCGGCATCGCGCCGGACGTGCTCCTGCTGCGCCTGGGCACCACGCTCCAGGTCCCCATCACGCTGGACGCGAAGCCGCTCGACGAGCCTCCACCGCCCGCGCCTCCTCCCACCCCGGCACCAGCCCCGAGCACCGCCCCCGATGCGGGGACCTAGAACCAGCCCACTCCATCTCACTCCCTGCACCTGTTAATTTGCAACGTCATTGCAAATGCCCCATGGGTCATCCACTGCACCAGTGCACGTGCGTCCAGGGCATGGTTTTTCGACATGGAAATTGATCGCCGGTTCCGCGAATAAGGCGCGCGAGAGGCGCTTTGCCTTCTTCAAGGAGCCCCCATGCTGAAGCAGTTGCGAAACACCTTGTTGGTCCTGACGAGTCTCCTGGCGCTCGTCCTCGCCCCGCTGGCCAGCGCGGGCCCACTGGATGGCAACAGCAGCGACGTGATGCTGCAGGGCTTCCACTGGCGCTCTCACGAGACGAAGCCGTGGTGGAACGTCATCAAGAACAACGCCGCCAACATCAAGGCCGCCGGGTTCACCCTGGTGTGGCTGCCGCCGCCGAGCGACTCGGCCGCGGCGGAGGGCTACCTCCCCCGGCAGCTCTACACGCTCAACAGCGGCTATGGGAGCGAGGCGGAGCTGAAGTCCGCCATCTCCGCGCTGAAGTCCAACGGCATCCAGCCCATCGCGGACATCGTGATCAACCACCGGGTGGGCACCACCCACTGGGCGGACTTCACCAACCCCACCTGGGGCGCGGACGCGGTGTGTGACAACGACGAGTGGAGCGGCGCGGCGGGCGCCTGGGACACCGGAGACGGCTTCAGCGCCGGGCGCGACATCGATCACACCAAGGGCTACGTGCAGAACAGCATCCGGGACTGGATGAACTACCTGAAGAACACCATCGGCTTCACCGGCTGGCGCTACGACTACGTGAAGGGCTACGCCGGCTCGTACGTGGGCACCTACAACGCCGGCACCGCGCCCTCCTTCTCCGTGGGCGAGCTGTGGACGGATCTCAACCTCAACGACGTGAACCCGCACCGCCAGCTCATCATGAACTGGATCAACGCCACGGGGGACCGCTCGGGCGCGTTCGACTTCACCACCAAGGGCATCCTGCAGCAGGCGGTGCAGTACAACGAGTTCTGGCGGCTGCGCGACAGCCAGGGCAAGCCCCAGGGCGCGATCGGCTGGTGGCCGGAGAAGTCCGTCACCTTCATCGACAACCACGACACCGGCCCGAGCAACCCGAGCGGCGGCCAGAACCACTGGCCCTTCCCCAGCGACAAGATCCTCCAGGGCTACGCCTACATCCTGACCCACTCGGGCATCCCCACCGTGTACTGGGTGCACTACTTCGACTGGGGCTCCGACAACCAGAACGCGATCAAGAAGCTGATGGAGATCCGCCGGCGCAAGGGCATCCACAGCAGCTCGGCGGTGAGCATCCAGGCCGCGGACACCAGCAAGTACGCCGCCATCATCACCGGCCGCAGCGGCAAGGTGGCCATGAAGATCGGCGCTGGCTCGTGGTCGCCGGGCTCCGGCTGGACGCTGGAGACGTCCGGCAACAACTACGCCGTCTGGTCGCAGTAGACGGCCCGGCTCGGGCGCCCCAAAGAGCAGAGGCCCCCACCCGCCCGAGGTGGAGGCCTCCGTGCTCTCGAGGTGGGGCCGGGGCCCTCACCCCGCTACAGGAGCTTCATCAGCTCCGCGCGCTTGGCCTTGTACTCCTCCTCGCTGAGGACGCCCGCGTCGAGCAGCTCCTTCAGCTCCTTCAGGCGCTGCGCCGGGCTGCGCGTGTCCGCCGGCGGAGCCTCGGCCGCCGGAGGGGGCGCCTGGCGCTGCGGGTTCTGCTGGTTCATGAACATCTGGGCCATGCCCATGCCCATGCCCATGCCCATGCCCGACAGCGCGCCGTCCGAGCCGCCACCGCCCTTGGCCATGC
The DNA here is from genome assembly GCA_016926755.1 of Myxococcaceae bacterium. Taxonomy (GTDB): domain Bacteria; phylum Myxococcota; class Myxococcia; order Myxococcales; family Myxococcaceae; genus Hyalangium. The sequence goes on from JAFGNZ010000043.1 coordinate 9,448, forward strand.
CCTCGGAGGCGCCCAGCATCGCCTGGCCCTGCGCGTACTGCTGGAAGCCCCCCGCCATGCGCGAGTAGGCCGCGTCCTTGGAGAACTTCTTCAGCGTCGCCTCGTCCTCCTCCTTGATG
>JAFGNZ010000282.1 GCA_016926755.1 Myxococcaceae bacterium
ATCTGCTTCGTGCTGGGAGACCTGACGGGCCTCACCATCAAGAACCCGGGCTCCAAGCCTGGCGAAGCTCGCCTGCCGCGGCAGTGGGGCGCCCTGGCTGTTCGGCGCTGGCCATAGTGCGCACACGCCAATAGGCAGTCCAAAGGGGGCGAGCAAACGGCGCTTGTCCCCTTATCAACCCGCAGAAACGAGGTCGAACTACTCAACCAGTTCTTCGCTTCACCAAGAACACGGAGCTTCGTGAAAGAGCGGGGAACCAGTGCTTATGGGCCGCCGTCCATGGTCCTCCGGAGCAGCCGTCCGATCCCCTCCAGTGGCTTACGGACTTCGGGAAGAACGACCTGCAGAAGCAGCTGTGGCAGGTCATCGGCGTGATGAAGTCCTGCAAGGACATGAAGGACTTCCGCCGGCATTTCGCCCACATCCACATCTTCAAGAACGCTCCACTTCAACTCCAGCTGTGGTCGTGAAGGTGTTCAAGTGCCTGAATTAACTGGGCAATTGTCCGTGATGCGTCGTCGAGAGCCCGGGGCTGAAAGGCGCCGCCGCTTCTAGGCTCTTTTTTCCTCAAGGCCGCGAACCCCACCGGCAGGTCGGGGGTGATCTTCGGGCCGAAAAGCGCCGCCCCTTCTCACCGACATGGTCAAAGCCATCGTTGCTGCGCTCCCTGGTGTTGGCGCTCTTGTTGGTAAGGCGCTTGTCGGCGTTCTCGTTGTAGTGGTCATCTTAGTGGCCATCCCACGCGTTAGGACCTCCTGGAGGCGCAGCCTCCAGCCAGCAGGCCCTCGCACCATCGCGCGCGCGGAGCGGGGGCTCGACTTGCTCTCGGCCTTGGTCCCAAGGCGCATCGCCAATGAGGAGATCTCCGACGCGCTGGAGGTGGTCCACCACATGGCGCGGGCAGGGCGGCCGAAGTGCTTCATCGCCCTCAAGGTCGCCACTACCTACTTCTGGGTGGGGGTCCACACGCTCCTGCACTGCGCAGAGCGAGTCGCCGGTATCGTGAAGGTCATCACCGGCAAGAGCGACAAGGACTAGGGCGGGCTGCAGGAGCCGGCCGAGTACAGCCCTCGTCTGGTCACCTCCCCAGCGGCAGAACCTCAGTTCCCGGGTTGCCCGGTTCGGTCCACTGCCGGCCCGCCGGAACGAGCCAAAATTCTGGGTAAGGTCGATCCGAGGGAGGCTTGAGGGACGGGAGGGGGCGTGCTAGCGGGTGAGGCTTGCCGATGCCCTGTGTCCGTCCCGTCCAAGGTGGCACCGCCGATCGCCCTCGCCTGGCGCGAGCCGAAGGAGGAGCGCCCCGCGCCGTGAGGGGCGTCAGGCGCGCGTGGGAGCGAGGCGCCGCGCGGCTGGCGGGGGGGGTGGGCGTGCTGCTGTGCCTGCTGCCGGCCTGGGCGCTGGCGTGCCCCACGTGTGTGGAGCGGGCGCCGGAGTCGTCCTCGCGCACGGCGCTGCTGTTGGGTGCCATTCTGCTGGTACCGTTCCTACTGGTGGCGCTGGGCGTGTGGGCGGCGGTGCGGGTGGCCAGGGGTGATGCGAAGAGGAGTGCGTGATGCAGGAGGCGTCTGGAAGCTCCGCGGCCGAGGCCCCCCGTGCCGTGGGCACGCTGGGGCTGCCCGAGGACGCGAGCGCGCACGGCCACCGCATCGACTCGCTGCTGGCGCTGAGCCACCGCTTCGACTTCGTGCTGGCCACGGTGATGCTGGGCTGGCTGGTGCTGATGCTGTGGCGCTTCCGCGGCGCGCGGCGGGTGGCGGCGGACGGAGGCACGCAGCGCAGCCGGGCGCTGGTGATGGTGGCGGCGCTGATCATCTTCGGGGTGGTGGACGGGACGCTCTTCGCGCGCTCGCTGGGCTACCTGGACGAGGTGCTGTGGAACTTCACCGAGCCGGTGGGCAACCCGAACACCGTGCGCCTGGAGGTGAACGCGCGGCAGTGGGCGTGGGAGGTGCGGTACGCGGGGCAGGATGGGCGCTTCGCCACGGCGGATGACGTGGTGACGTGGAGCGAGCTTCGGGTGCCCGTGGGGGTGCCGGTGTGGGTGCAGCTCACCTCCACGGACGTGGTGCATGGGCTGGCGCTGCCGAACTTCCGGGTGAAGCTGGACGCGGTGCCGGGGCGGGTGAACCAGACGTGGTTCCAGGCGGCGCGCGAGGGGACGTGGGAGGTGGCCTGCTACCAGCACTGCGGCACCAGCCACTACAAGATGCGAGGCACGCTGAAGGTGATGGCCCCAGAGGACTACGCGGCGTGGCTGCGCGAGGCGAGCCGGCAGGCGGCGCGGGGGCATGACGACTCGGATGCGCCGGCCCACTGGGGCTGGGAGTGGAGGCCCGCGCCGTGAGGCTCTTCTCCACGGATCATAAGGTGGTGGCGCGGCAGTTCCTCTGGGCGGGGCTGGGCTTCCTGCTGCTGGGCGGGCTGCTGGCGCTGCTCATCCGCTGGCAGTGGGCGTACCCGGGCAGGCCGGTGCCGGGGCTCGGGTGGGTGCTGCCGGAGTCCGGCGGGGCGCTCACGCCGCCCACGTACACGGGCGTCTTCACCATGCACGGGCTGCTGATGGTGTTCTTCGCCATCGCCCCGCTGCTGATCGGCGCGCTGGGCAACTTCGTGATTCCGCTGGCGGTGGGCGCGCGGGGGATGGCGTTCCCCCGGCTGACGGCGCTGAGCTTCTGGGTGTTCGCGGCCGGTGGGGTGCTGGTGCTGGCCTCCTTCGGGGTGCGGCTGGGGACGGCGAGCGCGGCGTGGACCTCGTACCCGCCGCTGTCCACGCACGTGTTCACCCCGGGGGTGGGGCAGACGCTGGTGATGCTGGGCGTGGTGTGCGCGGCGGTGTCGTCCTTCCTGGGCGCGGTGAACTACGTGGTGACGGTGGTGCGCTGCCGGGCGCCGGGGATGACGTGGGGGCGGCTGCCGCTCACGGTGTGGGGGCTGTTCCTCACCTCGGTGCTGAACCTGCTGTTCATCCCGGTGGTGGCGGCGGCCACGGGAATGCTGCTGCTGGACAGGCTGACGGGCACGCGCTTCTTCCTGGAGGGCGCGGCGGTGGTGGGCGGGGGAGATCCGCTGCTGTACCAGCACCTGTTCTGGCTGTTCGGGCACCCGGAGGTCTACATCCTCATCCTCCCGGGGTGGGGGATGATCGGCGACTTCGTGGCCTTCTTCAGCCGGCGGCCGGCGCACGGGTACCGGGGCACGGTGGTGGCGATGAGCACGGTGTCGGCGCTGTCCGGGCTGGTGTACGCGCACCACCTCTTCACCAGCGGGCTGTCGCCGATGCTGGGGCGGGCGTTCATGACGCTGACGCTCGTCATCTCGCTGCCTTCCACGGTGATGTTCCTCAACTGGATGATGACGGTGTGGCGCGGGAGCGTGCGGCTGACGGCGCCGATGCTGGCGGCGGTGGGGGCGATGGGGGTGTTCGGCCTGGGCGGCGTCACGGGGCTGGCGCTGGGGGCGGTGGCCACGGACATTCCGCTGCACGGGACGATGTGGGTGGTGGGGCACTTCCACCTGACGATGGGGGCGGCCAGCTTCCTGGCGGTGTTCGCCGGGCTCTACTTCTGGTTCCCGAAGATGTTCGGGCGGACGCTGCACGCGGGGTGGGCGAAGGCGCACGTGCTGACGAGCGCGGTGCTCTTCATCGCCGTGTTCGGCGGGCAGCTGCTGACGGGGTACGCGGGGCAGCTGCGGCGGCTGTATGATCCGTACCAGTACACGTTCCTCAAGCACCTGCTGGAGCTGAACCAGTGGACGAGCTTCGCGGCGTTTGCGCTGGGCCTGGCGCAGGGGATCTTCCTGGTGAACCTGGCGTGGTCGCTGCGCAAGGGGCCGGCGGCGGACGCGAACCCGTGGCAGGTGGGGACGCTGGAGTGGACGTGCGCGCCGAGCCCGCCGCCCGAGGACAACTACGCGCGGGTGCCGGTGGTGGTGCGGGGGCCGCATGAGCTCTCGCAGCCGGAGGGGCACGAGCGGCTGGGGCGTGACTGGATCGGCCAGGCGGAGCTGCTGCCCGGGGAGGCGAGCCGCGCGGCGGAGGGCGCCGAGGAGCCTGGCTCGCAGGTGCCGAGCGCGGGAGGTGCGGCATGACGACCGGGGAGGCGCCGGCGCCCGCCGCGCGAGAGGCGGCGGGGACGGCCTGGTTCGGCGTGGTGGTGGGGCTGGGCGCGTGGGGGATGTTCTTCGCGTCGCTGGCGTTCTCCGTGGGCTACCTGCGGATGCGTGAGCCGTGGCCGCTGGCGGGAATGCCTCCGCTGCCGGTGATTCTGCCGGCGGTGGGGGTGCTGCTGCTGGGGACGGCGGGGGCGCTGCTGCACGTGGGCGGGCGCGGGGCGCGCGTCACGCTGTGCCTGCTGGGCGCGCTGGGGGCGCTGGTGGGCTCGCTGGCGGTGCAGGGCTTCGTGCTGAGCACGCTGTGGAGCGCGGGGCTGAAGCTGCCGCAGGGCGGGGCGTACGCGTCGGCGGTGTACGGGCTGGGCGCGCTGCACGGGGCGCACGTGGCGGCGGGGGTGGTGGGGCTGGTGCGCGAGCTGGTGCGAGGTGCGCGCGGCGCGGAGGTGCGCGGGGCGGCCTCGCTCTGGGCGCTCTACGGAGATTTCCTGGCGGTGACGGGGCTGGTCCTCTTCGCGGCGGTGTACCTGCCATGAACGCGCGACGGGTGGTGCTCACGGTGTGGCTGGCGCTCGGGGGCGTGGCGGCGGGCTGCAGCGCGCCGGCGCCGAAGCTCGAGTCGCTGAAGCTGGGGGATGGGCGCACCGTGGCGGCGGAGACGCTGACGCGAGGGCGGGACGTGTACACGTACTACTGCGTGTCCTGCCACGGGGAGCGAGGGGATGGGCAGGGGCCGGCGGCGGTGGGGATGCGCCCTCCGCCGCGGAACTTCCGGCAGGGGCTGTTCAAGTTCGGCGGGGTGGCGGCGGGCGAGGTGCCCACGGACGAGGCGCTGAAGCGCACGGTGCGGCGCGGGCTGCACGGCACGCCGATGCTGCCGTGGGACGTGCCGGCGGCGGACGTGGAGGCGGTGGTGCAGTACCTGAAGACGTTCAGCCCGCGCTGGAGCCAGGAGGCGCCGGGGCAGCCGCTGGAGGTGTCGGCGGATCCGTGGAAGGGCCGCGAGGCGGAGGCGGTGGAGCGGGGCAAGGCGGTGTACCACGTGGCGGGGGCGGGGCATGCGGGGTGCTCGGGGTGCCACGTCGCCTATCTGCCGAAGCCGGAGCTGGAGGCGCTGACGGAGCAGGTGACGAAGCGGAAGGTGGACCTGAGCAAGGCGGATCCGTACACGGCGCTGGCGCGGGACACGGACTATTCGGTGGCGGTGGACGACAAGGGCGAGCCGACGCAGATGGCGAAGGTGCTTCCGCCGGACTTCCTCGTGCACCGCGTGCGCACGGTGTGGCCGCTGGGGGCGATGGTGGAGGGAGCCGAGTACACGCCGGAGCGGCAGCGGGAGGAGCTGTACCGCGTCATCTCCGCGGGCGTGGGGGGCGCGGCGATGCCGACGTGGAAGGGAGCGATCCCCGAGGAGAACCTGTGGGCGCTCGCGTACTACGTGCAGACGCTGGTGAACCAGCGGGACACGGCCGAGGGCCGCGCGCTCAAGCAGCGCCTGCTCAATCCGGCGAAGTGAACTGCTCGGGTCCGAGCAGGCCCGCCTGATCCAAGATCTGCCGCACCTGGCGGGCCAGCTCCACTCGGGTTGGCCATGGCGTGAGGACCTGACATGTCGTGCCTCCGGGTTCGTGTGCGGTAGGTGCACCTCGGCACTCTGCCACCCGGTACGCCTGCACGGCAGGGCGGACCACATCGGAGCAGCCGAGAGCCCGGTGCCGCGCTGGATGGCTTGTCCTTCGCCAACAGTTCGCACGCGGCACAGGCCAACCCGCTCCTCGGACTCTGTTAATCCTGAATTGTCACAATGGTGAGCCCTCGCGAGTCCCCAGCACCATCACAGTCAGGCTCCGGGGCTCCGGCGAGCGGCACTCTGACGTTCGCGCCGCTGCTGGACAGCATCACGGATGGCATCGTCTGGCTGGATCGGGACTGGCGCATCACCTACCTCAACGCGGCCACCGAACGGATGGCCGGCCGCCCCCGTGAGGCCCTGCTGAGCAAGGAGCTCTGGGCCGAGCTGCCCGAGCTGAACCACGGCCCCTTCGGCGCGGCCTTCCGCGACGCCATGGCCACCGGCAGCGGGACCACCCTCACGGACTACTTCCCGCCCACGGACTCCTGGTTCGAGATCCGCGCCTTCCCCGCCCCCGAGGGGCTGGTGCTGATCATCCGCGACGTCACCGCGATGCGTCAGGCGGAGGTGGAGCGGCTGCGGCTGCTGGCCGCCGAGCGCTCCGCCCGCGAGGAGGCGGAGCACACCGCGAACCGGCTCGAGCGCCTGCAGGAGCTCACCGCGCAGCTGTCCGTGGCGCGCTCGCCGGAAGAGGTCATGTCCGTGGCCATCGAGCACATCATGGCTGCGGTAGGCGCCAACATGGCCATGGTGGGCATGCCCGTCGAGGATCAGCCGGTGCTGCGCACGGTGGCCTACAGCGGCTTCTCGAGCCAGCTCCTGAAGGACTTCCAGCTCATGCCGCTGGACACGCCCCTGCCGGTGACGACGACCTGGCGCACCGGGGAGCCCGAGTGGCTCGAGTCCCCCGAGGCCCTGGCCGCGCGCTACCCCAACCTGCTGCCCGTGATGCTGGAGCAGACGTCGGCGCGCTCGGTGGCGAGCATCCCCATGGTGGTGGAGGGCAAGGTCCTCGGCGTGCTGGCGCTGAGCTTCTCCGAGCCGCGCGCCTTCTCCGGCGCGGATCGCGAGTTCCTCCTGGCCCTGGCGCGGCACTGCGCGCTGGCGGTGGAGCGCTCGCGGCTGCTGGCCGAGGTGGAGGCGCAGCGCTCCCGCCTGGAGCAGTTGGTGATGCGCGCCCCCGCCGTGATGTTCGTCACCCGCGGCCCCGAGCACCGCTTCGTCCTCTGCAACCCGCGCCACCGCCAGCTCATGGGCGGGCGGGACATGACGGGGCTCGCCCTGCGCGAGGCCCTGCCGGAGCTGGAGGGCCAGGGGCTCTTCGAGGTGATGGACCGCGTGTACTCCAGCGGCGAGCCCTTCATCGGCAAGGAGTTCCCCCTGCTCCTGGGCGTGCGCCAGGGGGACGTGTCCGCGGCGGAGCCCTACTTCGACTTCGTCTACCAGCCGCTGCGAGACGCCGAGGGTCGGGTGGAGGGCATCGCCTCGTTCGCCTTCGAGGTGACGGATCAGGTGCTGGCGCGGCGCACGGTGGAGGAGCTGCTGCGGGATATGGCGCGCAGCGAGGAGCGCTTCCGCGCCTTCCTCACCGCCACCTCGGAGATCATCTGGGACATGCCGCCCCAGGGCGAGTTCGACTCGGATCAGCCCGGGTGGCGGGCCTTCACGGGGCAGGCGCGCGAGGCGCTGCTGGGCTGGGGCTGGCTGGAGGCGGTGCACCCGGGGGATCGCGCGCCCGTGGCGCACGAGTGGCGCCGGGCGGTGGCCGCGCGCGAGCCCTTCCAGGCGGAGGTCCGGCTGCGGCGCCATGATGGGGTGTACCGCCACATGCAGATGCGCGCGGTGCCGGTGCTCGAGCTGGACGGGGCGGTGCGCGAGTGGGTGGGCATCCACCGCGACATCACCCGCCAGCGCGAGGACGAGGCGGAGCGGGTGCGGCTGCTCCTGCGCGAGCAGCATTACCGGGCCCAGCTCCAGGGGCTGGCCGAGGCCTCGCTGGCCATCGGCCAGGCGTCCTCGCTGGACACCACGCTCCAGGTCATCACCGAGCAGGCGCGGGAGCTGATCGGCGCGCACCAGGCCGTCACCAGCCTCACGACGGGCGAGGACTGGGGGCAGGCCATCCACACCGTCTCGCTGTCGGAGAAGTACGCGGCGTGGCGCGGGTGCTCCGCGCGCGGGGACGGCTCGGGCCTCTACGCGGAGGTGTGCCGCACCCACCGGCCGGTGCGGATGACGCAGGCGGAGCTGGAGGCGCACCCCGCGTGGCGAGGCTTCGGGGCGCACGCGGCCACGCACCCGCCCCTGCGCGGGTGGCTGGCGGTGCCGCTGGTGGGCCGCAACGGGCGCAACCTGGGGCTCCTCCAGCTCTCGGATCGCTACGACGGCGAGTTCACCGCCGAGGACGAGGCCATCCTCCTGCAGCTGGCGCGGCTGGCGGCGGTGGCCATCGAGAACGCGCGGCTGATGGCGGAGTCCCAGGCGGCCAACCGCGCGAAGGACGAGTTCCTGGCGGTGATGAGCCACGAGCTGCGCACGCCGCTGACGGCGGTGCTGGGCTGGACGCAGATGCTGCGCACCCGGCGAGACGAGGCGGCGGTGCGGGACAAGGGCCTGGAGGTCATCGAGCGCAACGCGCGCTCGCTGGCGCAGCTCATCGAGGACGTGCTGGACGTGTCGCGCATCCTCACCGGGAAGCTGACGCTGCACCGGCGCGCGGTGGAGCTGGCCGGCGTGGTGCAGGCGGCGGTGGAGGTGGTGCGGCCCCGCGCGGAGCAGAAGGGCGTGGAGCTGGTGATGGAGGTGGGCGCGGGGCAGGTGGCGGGAGATCCCGGCCGGCTGCAGCAGGTGCTCTGGAACCTGCTGGCCAACGCGGTGAAGTTCACGCCCGCCGGGGGCCGGGTGGAGGTGCGGCTGGAGCGCGGGGAGACGGACTGGTGGGTGCGGGTGAAGGACACGGGGCAGGGCCTCCGCCCGGAGGCGCTGCCGCACCTCTTCGAGCGCTTCTGGCAGGCGGACGGCAGCAGCACGCGCGAGCACGGCGGGCTGGGGCTGGGGCTGGCCATCGTCCGGCACCTGGTGGAGCTGCACGGCGGCGCGGTGGAGGTGGAGAGCGCGGGGCTGGGGCACGGCGCCACCTTCACGGTGCGGCTGCCGGTGCCGGCGGTGCTGCCCGAGCCGGAGCACGCGGCGGCCTCGGGAGAAGGGGCGGCGCCCGCGGCGCGGCTGGAGGGGGTGAAGGTGCTGCTGGTGGAGGACGCGGAGGACGCGCGCGAGCTCATCACGCTGCTGCTGCGCGAGCGCGGCGCGCAGGTGCGCGCGGTGGCTCACGGGCGCGAGGCGATGGAGTGCCTGGCCGAGGTGGTGCCGGATGTGCTGGTGTCGGACATCGGCCTACCAGGAGAGGATGGGCACGCGCTGCTCAAGCGGGTGCGCGAGTGGGCGGAGGCGAGGGATCACTGGCTCCCCGCCATCGCGCTGACGGCCTATGCCTCCGCGGAGGACGCGCGCCGGGCCTACCGCGCCGGCTTCCAGGTGCACATGGCCAAGCCGCTGGAGCCGGAGGCGCTGGTGGAGGCCGTGGCGCGGCTGGCGGCGCGGGACGGGAGCTCGGCCACCGGGTCCTCCCCTCGCTGATCGGGGGGGCTGGAAACTTCTACAGGCTTCTCGCGACAATAGGGAAAGCCAGTATCCCCCCCCTGGTTGCGGGAGCATTCCCTTTGAAGACCTATTCCATTCGCAGCGGCGACACCTTGAGCGCCCTGGCCAAGCGCTTCGGCACCACGGTGACCGCGCTGGCCAAGGCCAACAACATCGCCAACCCCAACAAAATCAACGTCGGCCAGAAGCTCACCATCCCCGACGGCTTCGACGCCCCCTCTCCCCGCCCGTCCACCCGGCCCGCGGGCGGCGGCACGGCGCCCAGCGCCCCCACGGCCTCCGGGGGCCCGGCGCGTGACAGCAACGGCCGCCAGTACTCCACCTCCGCGGACGGCACGCCCCAGTTCCGCCAGGGGGATGCCGAGTGGGGCAGCCGCACCCTGGGCCGCAGCTCCAGCCTGGCCGCGGCCGGCTGCGCCATGACGGCCACCGCCATGGCCGTCAGCAAGATCTCCGGCAAGACGATCAACCCCGGCCAGATGGACGCGTGGCTGGACAAGAACGGCGGCTACGCGGGCAACGGCCTGATCTGGGGCAAGGCGGCGCAGATGGGCGGCCTGAGCGCGGCCAAGGCCGGCTGGAACCTGGACACCATCAACAAGCAGGTGGACGCGGGCCGCCCGGTGGTGATCGGCGTGGACTACAAGGCCGGCAGCAACGGCGGCTCCAACGGCACGGACCACTGGATCACCGTCACCGGGCGCGGCCAGGAGAACGGCAAGAGCGTCTACTACGCCAATGATCCGGCCACCGGCAAGCAGATCACCCTGCGCGCGGAGGGCGGCAAGCTGGTGGGCGGCCCCAAGGGCTACAAGTCCACGGGCGAGCTGGTGACGTTCTCCGGCGGCAACCCGCGCCCGGGCACGGCGCCCACGGGCTCGCGCCCCCCCGCCTCCACGGGCGGCACCGAGGCGGCGAACTCCGCGGGCCAGAAGCCGGGCGACCTCAAGGGCCTGGCGCTGCCGGCCGGTGACCTGGAGAAGGGCGCGAAGGGCCCCGAGGTGGAGCAGCTCCAGCGGGCGCTGGTGAAGCTGGGCCACATGTCCCAGGCGGACATGAACACCGGCCCGGGCACGTTCGGCCCGAAGACGGAGGCGGCGCTCAAGAAGTTCCAGGCGGCGCACGGCGTGGACGCCATCGGCCGGTACGGCCCGAAGACGCGCGCGGCCTTCGAGAAGCTGGGCGCCAACGTCGGCGGCAGCGGCCCCGCGGGCCCCGTGACGGGCCCGACCGCGCCCGGCGGTGACGGCGCGGGCGTGACGATGGCGCAGCTGCGGAAGATCATGCCGAACCTCTCGCAGGCGAAGGCGGAGCAGTACCTGCCGCACCTCAACCGCGCCATGCAGGAGGCGGGCATCAACACCAAGGAGCGCAAGGCGATGTTCCTGGCGCAGCTCGCGCACGAGAGCGGCCAGCTGCGCTACATGGAGGAGATCGCCTCCGGCGCGGCGTACGAGGGCCGGCGCGACCTGGGCAACACGCAGCCGGGCGACGGCGTGCGCTTCAAGGGCCGCGGCCCCATCCAGCTGACCGGCCGCTCCAACTACCGCGCCGCGGGCAAGGCGCTGGGCATCGACCTGGAGAACAACCCGAAGCGCGCCGCGGATCCGGACGTGGGCTTCCGCACCGCGGCGTGGTTCTGGAACAGCCGCGGGCTGAACAGGTTCGCGGACCAGGGCAACTTCCGTGAGGTGACCCGCCGCATCAACGGCGGCTACAACGGCCTGGCCGACCGCGAGGCGTACTACCGCCGCGCGCTCTCGGTGCTGTAGTCCGGCCCCCTGCTCCCGCTGGGCGCAGTCGCCAGCGGGGCGTGTGACGAGGACCGTGAGCCCGTTCGGGGGCCGCGGTCCTCGTCGTGTCTCAGGGCTCCGAGCAGGGCGCGCCGGGCCGTGGGGTGGGGGCTCATGGCGGTGGGGGAGGCGCCTGCGCGGGGGCCTTCTTGTCGGCGGGAGTGCCTTCCTCGACGAGCCACTCGGGGCGGCGCGTCAGGAACGCTCCGAGCAGGAACCCGAGGCCCGCGCTGAGCAGGGTGATGCTCTCGGAGAAGTCGAGCCGCCAGGGATGGAAGACCAGCTGGACGGCGAGGGGCGTCAGCCAGAGGGCCCCCGTCAGTGTCATCATCAGCAGGCCGAGACTCTGCAGCCAACGGATCCGCCACCAGCCGCCGAGCACCGCCGAGAGCGCCGGGCCCAGCAGCAGCATGAGCAGCACCAGCCCGACGGTCGAGTGTTCCGTCCTGTCACTGGAGAGGAGTTGGAAGGCCGGAGGCAGTCCCTTGACGGACTGCACGGCCAGGCCCACGAAGGTGGCGATGAGGCCCGCGATGGGGATCTTCTGTACGCCCGTCTTTCCACGTGAGCCGCGAGCCGCGTCGAGCGCCTCGGGGGGAACCTCGAGCGCGTACGGGTAGCCCAGGTCGAGCAGCGCCTGCACCGCCACGGCGCGCACGGAGTGTCCGTCCGTGCCCTGCATGTCGTTGACGTCGTCGGACTCGAGCAGGGACAGGAGAAAGTCGGCGCGGGCGCGGGGAGTCTCGCCCTCGGCGAGCGGGAGGGCGAGCCCTCGCAGGAGCGCGTCCACGTCCGCCTTCACCACCCCAGGCGAGCGCACCTCCTTCAGCAGGGAGGGCAGCGTGGCGGCGCTCGGCAGCGGCGTGAGGGTCTCCATGACAGAGGAGCCAGGGGCCGAGCTGGGAGGGCGGAGGCGTTCCATGACGGGCGCCAGCTTACCTGGGAGTCGAGGCGCTGAGGGCGAGCGCCGGGCGGAAGCGTTGGCTGGAGCCACCTTGTGGAGCAGGGGAGCAGGCGGCGGGCGGGGCAGGGGCTGCGCCGCGTGAGCACCGTTTCGGGCGAGAGCCCTTTCTGCCGAGTGAGGAGCCCATGGCGATGGAGCGAGCGCAGCGGTTCGTGGACGCACTGGCGAAGCTGGAGGAGCGCGGGGAGCTGGAGCCCCTCCTGTCGCTCTTCGCGGAGGACGCGAAGGTGAGCAACGTGGCCTCGCGGCGGGAGTTCTCCGGGCGCGAGGGGGCGCGCCATTTCTGGACGGAGTACAAGGGGATGCTGGCGCGCGTGCGCTCCATCTTCCGGAACATGATCGAGTCGGGGGATCGGGTGGCGCTGGAGTGGGAGACCCAGGGCACGGCGCACAACGGCGCGGCGGTGAGCTACGAGGGCGTGTCGATCATCGAGTGGGATGGAGATCGGATCCGGCGCTTCTACGCGTACTTCGATCCGGGCCTGCTGGGGCGCGAGATGGCGCAGGGGACGGCGCGGCGCTCGGAGCCGCCGGCCACCACGCCCGCGTGAGCCGAGCAACCCTCCGCGCCCTCACGCGGCGCGGACGGCCTCCAGCGTGCGGCACAGCTCGTCGATGGTGTCGGTGAGCTCGCGCGCGCGGCCGGCGGCGTGGGCGGTGGCGGAGGGGCCCGGCAGCAGGACGGGGAGGAAGAGGGGCCAGAGGCAGGCGTGGAGGCTGGCGCGGGCGAGGCTCAAGGCGCCTCGGCTCTCACCGCGCCCGAGCACCGCGGCTGCGTGGCACCGGAGCCATACCCCCGCGTCTCGCCGCCCGCACCTGGCGCGTCGGGGACCGCTTCGGACCGCTACTCAGGGGAGGGGGGCAGAGCAGGGACGCGCGAGGGCTTGCGGTGGTGCTGATGATCGTAGAAGCACTCGGGGCCGAGGTGTTCGATGAGCTGGCGCTCGCGGGAGAGGGCCTCGGGGGTGGCGGCCTGGGAGGGCAGCTCGTAGGGCTGGACCAGGACGATGCCGCCGCCGAGATCCTGCATGAACTCGGCGGGGAGCGAGGCGAGGCGCTCACCGAACATGCGAACGAAGGGCGGGCCGAAGAAGTTGCGCCAGAAGAGCCCTGCCAGGCCCTGGCCATAGTCGCGGACGGTGAACTCCTGTGTCGAGCCGAATCCATCTGGGTTGGGCACGAGCCGGCGCGTCTTGCGCTCAACGTCTCCGTCTTCACTGGAGAAGGCCAGCGGGGAGTTGAACAGGCGCATCAACTCCAGCACCTGTCGCCTGTGGGCGTCGCGCCAGGCTGGCTTGGCGGCCTCCCGGATGGAGGTATCCCAGGTGATGCCGCCAATGTATGGCCGAGCGGGCGTTCTTGCCGGGTAGATCATGAAGAAGTCCCGGTCCGTCTTCGCAGCCACGGTGATGTTCTGGAACTCCTCGTAGTAGGCGACCAGGGCATCGTAGTCGATGTGATCCGGGTCCAGGCGCTTGTCCAGGAAGGCCCTGGCGTACCGCATGGGGCGAAACCACCGGTACTCCTCGAAAACCCTCCGGTAGAACTCCCGGATGACGGAACTTGTAGGGGCGCCTGGTGGTAGCCAGATTTCAGTCGTCAGATGGCGCAGCTTCATGAATGTGCACTCAGGGAAAGTATTCCACCGCAGCCTTGCCCTCACGCTCCAATCGCGTCAGGCGCCTTTTCAAGGGGTCGGTGAGCCGAGTCGCACCTTGAGCATGCCTGACGGAGCGAATCCATAGTTCCACCCGCCCGCCATGCTTTTCCACGTAGTCGAGCATGGCCTTGAGATTGCCGGTCAGTGACAGCTCCTTGCGCCCCTTGGCTTCAACGAAGTGGTAGGGCTGTCCCCATACCAACTCACCCGGAGTGGGGTTGCGTGGCACCGCGTCCGGGATGAAGCCACGTGCGGAGCTGTCCGGTGGCGGCATCATCAGCGCCCGGTTCTTCTCCTGCTTTCGTGCCGTGAGCACCTCCAGCTCGAAGCCACCGCCGGCCTCCTTGTTCTTGAGGATGGACTCGTACTGCTTGCGCCAGGTGTCGTCGATGGCATAGCGGAAGCGCGGGTACTTGTCGGGGTGCCGGAACTGGTAATCCACCCACGCGGCGGCCAGGTGCTCCGCGGTGCCCGGCTCCAGCTTCAAGCCCGCCCCGCCCAGTCGAGAGCCCACCAGCGCTACCTTTCCGCCTCGTTGCAGCGTCTGGGCCGCCTCCAGCAGGGGGCGCTCCAGCCCGGCGGCCACGCGGCGCAGGAAGCCAACGTCCTCCTGGCTGAGCGTGCCGCCGCGGGAGAGCTGGCGCATCAACCCGTCAATGTCCCTGGCCTCTGCCGGGCTCAGGTGTGTGGCCACCCGCTGCAGCACGCGCACCTGGTCCAGGCTCCTGCCCGAGGAGAGCGCCAGGTGCTCCACCCACTCGGCGCCGGCTGGCGCGCGGCCGGGGATGAAGGGCAGCAGCATGGCCACGCCGCACAGCAGCCGCTCGTCCGCGTCCAGCTCGCGGCCGGTGACGCTGTAGCCGCCGAAGAAGCCGGCCGCGTCGCTGGCCTCACCGGTAATGGGCAGCACGCCCACCAGCAGCTCGAGGGCCAGCTCCTCCGGGGGCGGCCGGTTGTCCTTGGGGGGTGTGTAATCCAGGTGGGCAGGGGCGGTGCGCCCCAGGTGGATGGCGGTGGCCAGAGAGCTGTTGCGCGCCAGCAGGTAGAGCGCCACCTCGGTGGGGCTCTTGCGCAGCAAGTCCTTGTCTTGCGAGTGGGTGAAGGCCCAGTCCAGCACCGCGTTGGTGAGCGCATCCTGGGACTGGGTGCGCAGCGGGTGCTCGGTGAGCAGGTGGCGAGAGTCCAGGGCGCGCACGCGCTGACGGGCCGTCTCGGCCCAGCGGTGCTCGGCCCAGTCGAGGTACGCGTTGAGCCTGGCCTCCACCGCCGCTGGGGGCTCGGCCTCGGCCTGCTCCCGCAGCTCTCTCGCGCTCCAGTCCGTGGGCTTTGGGACCTGGTGCGCCGGCACCGGCCCGTACCGCTGCTGGGCCAGCGTGTGCCCTCTCCATCGCGCCAGCGGCTGCTGTGGCGGTCTCGGCCCCGTGGCGCAACCGGCCAGTACCAGGCACAGCGCCAGCATGGCAGTGGGCCGCCGCGCTCGAAGCGGGCCGCGGCGGTGGCGGGGCCAGCAGCTCAGGTCGCTCATGGGGTCACGCTAACCCAGGGGGCACTTCCGTTCCGCGCCATGTCCCGAGGCGCGGCGTGGAGGATGGGGATCCGGCTGTGGCCCGCTGACGTTGACGCGCAAGCCGCTGACGTTGACGCGTCAATTGACGTCGCCCCTGCTGCTGGGAGCGGCGCTCCACCTGGGGAGCTGTCCTGGTTCGTGGCTTGCAACCTGGGTGTCCGGAAAGACACGAGTGACGAGGAGGCCGATCATGAGGAGCTTGTCGCCCAGGAACGTCCCCGCTGTCCCCAAAGGAGTGACGAGACTGTTGCTGCTGTTGCCGGTGTACGTGGGGCTGGGCTGCAGCCTGTCTCCAGGGCCAGCGGAAGAGCAGGAGAACCTGCGGGCCGGGAGCACGGCGCGAGTCGAGCAGAAGAGGAGCGTGGTGAGCTCCCTCATGCAAGCCCCGGGGTGGAGCTTCACGGACCCTCTGAACACAGCCCGCAATTATCACACGGCGACGCTGTTGCCCTCCGGCAAGGTCCTGGTCGCCGGAGGCTCTACAACCTCAGGCAGCGCTCCCACCGCCAGCGCGGAGGTGTACGACCCGGAGACGGGGACGTGGAGCACGACGGGCTCTCTGGTCACGGCCCGTTTAAGGCACACGGCAACGCTGTTGCCCTCCGGTAAGGTCCTGGTCACTGGAGGCGAAAACCCAGGCGGCTCCCTCAACACCGCGGAAGTGTACGACCCGGAGATGGGGACGTGGAGCGAGACGGGCTCTCTGGTCGGGGATCATTCCAGGCACACGGCGACGCTGTTGCCCTCAGGTCAGGTGCTGGTCACTGGAGGCATTGAGCTCCCAAGCAACACCATCCCCAACACTGCGGAAGTGTACGACCCGGAGGCGGGGACATGGAGCCCGAAAACCCCTATGACACAGGCTCGCGGCTGGCACACGGCGACGCTGTTGCCCTCGGGCCAGGTGCTGGTCGCCGGAGGCTATGGTGGCAGCTACCTCAACAGCGCGGAGGTGTACGCCCCGGGGACGGGGATGGGGACGTGGAGTCCGGTAGCCTTCATGGCCGAGATACACGAGAGGCATACAGCAACGCTGTTGCCCTCAGGCAAGGTCCTGGTCGCCGGAGGCTATGTTGGTGGCAGCAGCCAAATCGCCAGCGCGGAGGTGTACGACCCGGGGACGGGGACGTGGAGCCCGGTAGCCTCCATGGCCGATAAACGCGAGAAGCACACGGCGACGCTGTTGTCCTCGGGCAAGGTCCTGGTCACCGGCGGTTGGAACTCCAGCCAGTCATTCCGCGCCAGCGCGGAGGTGTACGACCCGGACACGAGGACGTGGAGCACGATAACCCCCATGGCCACGGCTCGTGAGAGGCACACGGCGACGCTGCTGCCCTCTGGCAAGGTGCTGGTCACCGGAGGCCTCGGCTCAACTGGCGTCCTCGCCAGCGCGGAGGTGTACGACCCGGGGATTGAGAGCAGGACGGGCTCTCTGGCTGGCGCCCGCGTCATGCACACGGCGACGCTGTTGCCCTCGGGCAAGCTCCTGGTCACTGGAGGCAAGGACTCGCCGGATGGCGGCCCGCTCGCCACCACGGAGGTGTACGACCCGGAGGTGGGGACGTGGAGCACGACGGGCGCTCTGGGCACGGCGCGTGAGAGGCACACGGCGACGCTGTTGCCCTCGGGCCAGGTCCTGGTCGCCGGAGGAGATGAGCTCGGCAGCACCGCTCTCGCCAGCGCGGAGGTGTACGACCCGGACGCGGGGACGTGGAGCACGACGGACAACGACATGTTCACGGCCCGCGCCGACCACACGGCGACGCAGTTGCCCTCGGGCCAGGTCCTGGTCACCGGAGGCACAGGCGCAGGCGGCCCCCTCGACACCACGGAGGTGTACGACCCGGACACGGGGAGGTGGAGCACGACGAACAACAACATGGCCACGGCCCGCGCCGCTCACTCGGCGACGCTGTTGTCCTCGGGCCAGGTCCTGATCACCGGAGGCACAGGCGCAGGCGGCCCCCTCGCCAGCGCGGAGGTGTACCACCCGGAGACGGGGTGGAGCTCGGCGGGCTCGCTGGCCACGGCCCGTTCCAGGCACACGGCGACGCAGTTGCCCTCGGGCGAGCTCCTGGTCGCCGGAGGCCTGGGCCCAAGCGACATCGCCCTCGCCAGCGCGGAGGTGTACCACCTGGACGGGGGGTGGAGCCCGGCGGGCGCTCTGGACGCGGGCCGCTATGGCCACACGGCGACGCTGTTGCCCTCGGGCCAGGTGCTGATCACTGGAGGCAAGGGCTCGGATGGCGGCCCGCTCGACAGCGCGGAGGTGTACGACCCGGAGACGCGGACGTGGAGCCCGACGAGCCCTCTGGACACGGCCCGTGCCGATCACCGCGCGACGCAGTTGCCCTCGGGGCAGGTGCTGTTCTCTGGAGGCACGGGAGCTGGCGGCGTCTTCCTCGCCAGCGTGGAGGTGTACAGGGCCCCTGGGGCCTCGATCCCGGGCCCTGATGCCCCGCCGGGCGTGGCCCTCACGGACTCCGCGGCGGTGCTCCTGCCCAACGGCAAGGTGCTGGTGATGGGGATCCCGGACGGCGGCAGCTCCGAGCACGGCGCGCATGTCTACGACACGGCCACCGGGGAGTGGCAACCCACGCAAGAAATGATCGAACCCCGCTCCTCCTCCACGGCGACGCTGTTGCCAACGGGCGAGGTGTTGGCGGCCGGAGGCAAGGGCCAGGATGGCGGGGCCCTGAAAAGCGCCGAGCTGTTCGATCCGGAGACGAACACCTGGCGCAGCATCGGCGAGCTCCACGAGCCCCGCCACTCTCACTCGGCGCTCTTCTTGTCCCAAGGCCAGGTGCTGATCACCGGTGGCGCGGGGGCCGACGGCGCTCCCTTGTCCACCGCCGAGCTGTACGACCCGGAAGAGAAGACCTGGAGCACCTCCGGCTCCATGAACATCCGTCGCCGCGAGCACATGGTGGTGCAGCTGCCCACGGGCCAGGTGCTGGCCGCGGGAGGCCTGGACGAGCAAGGCCACCCCCTCGACAGCGTGGAGGTATTCGATCCGGATGGGGGCACATGGGAGCTGAAGGCGCGGATGAGCACGGCGCGCGCGTCCTCCACGGCGACGCTGTTGCCCACGGGCAAGGTGTTGGTGGCCGGAGGTACCGACGGGAACAGGGTCCTCGCCAGCGCCGCGGCGTATGATCCGGTGGAGAATAAATGGGACGAGGTGGGTGGCCTCAACGCGGCTCGCAGAGCCCACGCGGCGCACCTGCTGCCCACCGGCAACGTGCTGGTGCTCGGCGGCGCCAGTGATGCCGGCACCTCCCTGGACGAGGTGGAGGAGTATGAACCCGCTCAGAGGAAATTTCTGCGCAAGAGCAAGCTGATCGCCCCTCGCCAGGGCTCCATGTCGGTCCTGTTGCCCACGGGCCAGGTGCTCATCATCGGAGGCGGCTCGAACGGCACGGAGAGTTATGACGATCAGGGGGCCTCCGACACCTCGCGCCCCTTCGTCGAGCCGCTGGAACCCCAGAGGCCCAGCCAGAAGTTCCTCGTGCAGGGACAGCGCCTCAAGGGCACCAGCGATGACACCGCGGTGGTCCGCTTGCAGACGCCACCCATGGGGGGGCTGAAGGACCTGCCCGCGCAAGTGCTCTCGGACACCTCCGTGGAGGTCACCCTGCCCGACGACGTGAAGGATGGGCATCACCTGCTCTTCGTGCTGGCGAATGGCGCTGCCGGGGGACAGGTCGTGCGTGTGGACGGGAGGCCGCCGGAAGCGCCCGTGGTGAGAGGGCCGGGCCCCCTCGTCAACACTTCCAAGCCAACCCTCGTGGGCACCTCGGAGCGAGACAGCACGATCAAGGTGTTTCTGGACGGACAGGAGGCAGGCACGGCCGAGGCGAACGCCACAGGCGACTGGAGCCTCACGCTGACCACCGCGCTGGGGGAGGGGACCCACGAGCTCACCGCGACCGCGACGGATAAGGCGGGGAACATCAGCCAGCCCTCCGTGGCCCGCAGCCTCGCCGTGGACACGGTAGCGCCGCTGCCGCCGCCGGTGATGCAGCCTGGAGAGTGGGCCAGATCCCGCAGGCCCCTCCTGGGGGGCACGGCGGAGCGAGACTGCACGGTGACGGTGTTTCTCAACGGGGTGCCGACAGGCACCGCCGCGGTGGACACGGAGAGCTTCTGGAGCTTCGTCCCACCCACGGATTTGAAGGACGGGGAGTACACGGCCGAGGCCACTGCCACGGACACGGCGGGGAACACGAGCCTGGCCTCCAATGCGATCCGCTTCACCGTGGACACACAGGCGCCCGCGAGGCCCGAAGTGAGCGCGCCGGAGGCCCTCGTCAACACCCGGAGGCCCGTCATTCAGGGCAGGGCGGAAGCTCGTAGCACGGTGAAGGTGTTCTTGAATGGGAACAAGGCCGGCGAGGCCACGGCGAGCGACACGGAGGGGCGCTGGAGCTTCACCTCGTCCATGGATCTCGAGGACGGGGAGTACACGGCCTTGGCCACCGCCACGGATACGGCGGGGAACACGGGCCCGGCCTCCGCGGAGCTGCGCTTCACCGTGGATGCGCAGGCGCCTGCGACGCCCGAGGTGCTGGAGCCGGAGGAGGGAGCCGTGGTGGCCACCCCCACGCCCCTCATTCAAGGCAGGGCGGAGGCAGGCCGCACGGTGCAGGTGTCACTGAATGGGAGGCCGCCCGGCACGGCCACGGCGGACACGGAGGGGCGCTGGAGCTTCACCCCACCCAGCCTGGAGGACGGGGCGTACACGGTCACGGCTACCGCCAGGGATGAGGCAGGCAACGTCAGCCCTGCCGTGGCGCGCGGCTTCACCGTGGAAAGTAGCCAGGGCTGCGCGGCAGGCCCGGGAGAGCCTTCGCTGGTGCTGCTGGGCCTGGCTGCGCTGAGGCAGCTCCTCTCCCGCCGCCGGCTGGCGCGAGCGAAACACGGAAACAGCACAGCGCCGCGCGGAAGGCCGCGGACGACCCTTGCCCGCAGAAGTCTTCTGCTCCTGGTGTCCCTGGGGCTGGGCTGCGGCCCGGCGTGGAACCCGGAGCGCGAGGGGTCCCAAGGAGAGGACTGCTGTGCCACCTCTGTAGGGCAGCGCCAGCAGCCGCGGGAGACGCTGAGCGCGAGGCTGGCGTCGTTCACGAGCCCCACCCTGGAGAGCTCAGGCTGGAGAAACATCCGTGAGATGGGAGCCCTGCGATACAACCACACCGCCACGCTGTTACCCTCGGGCAAGGTGCTGGTCGTGGGGGGGCTTCATCCCACGGGCACCCATGTCAGCGCGGAGCTGTATGACCTGGCCACCGGAGAGTGGGAAGGCACCCAGGGGCTGAACACCGCGCGCTTCAACCACACGGCCACGCTGCTGCCTGAGGGCACCGTGCTGGTCGCGGGAGGGACCGATACCGAGGGCAATGTCCTCGACAGCTTCGAGGTGTACAACCCGGTGGAGGGGACGTGGACCCAGCGCGAGAACAAGATGATCGTCGGGCGCTACTTCCATACGGCCACGCTCTTGCCCGATGGCAGGGTGCTGGTCGCCGGGGGCACCCGCACCTCGACTGGCGAGGATCGCCTCAGAGAGGCGGAGCTGTACGACCCGGAGACCCGGAGTTGGACGCCCGCGGACCCGATGAACTATGGGCGCTTCGGCCATACCGCGACGCTCTTGCCCGACGGCACGGTGCTTGTCGCCGGGGGGGCCGATGAACCGGATCCCGACGCGGCCAAGGTGGCCGAGAGGTACACGGGTACCTCGTGGAAGCCAGCGGGCTCCCTGAGCACCAACCGCTCCTGGCACACGGCGGTATTCCTGCGCTCGGGCAAGGTGCTGGTCGCGGGAGGGTTGGGAGACAGAGCTCTCGACAGCGCGGAGCTGTACGATCTGGAGGATGGAACCTGGAGTAGCAGCAAGGGCTCCATGAGCCAGGCCCGCTTCAATCACACCGCGACGCTGTTGTTCTCTGGAAGGGTGCTGGTGGTGGGTGGCGAGAACGGGTCGTTGAGCGGCTTCACCAGCGTGGAGGAGTACGACCCGGAGAGTGATACCTGGCACACCAGCAACATCCTGAACACTGGCCGTCTCAAGCACACGGCGACGCTGCTGCCCACGGGCAAGGTCCTGGTCACTGGAGGCTTTGGCCCAGACGGCTCCCTCGACAGCGCGGAGGTGTACGATCCGGGATCAGGAGGCTGGCAGGATGAGGTGACACTCGACGCAGCTCGCTCCGGTCATACGGCGACGCTGCTGCCCACGGGCAGCGTCCTGGCCGCTGGCGGCACCCTGGACGGAAGCACCCCCGTGAACAGCGCAAGGCTGTATGAGCCGGCGAGTGGCCAGTGGCGCCCCACAGCGCCCCTGAACACTTCACGCTTCCATCATACGGCGACGCTGCTGCCCACCGGCCAGGTGCTGGTCGCCGGCGGCTTGAATGACACGGACGCCCTGGACAGCGCCGAGCTGTATGATCCGAAGAGCGGATCGTGGATCAGCACGGGCTCCCTGAACACCGCGCGCTCCGGGCACACCGCGACGTTGCTGCCCACCGGTCAGGTGCTGATCACCGGGGGCTTGAATGACACGGACGCCCTGGACAGCGCCGAGCTGTATGATCCGAAGAGCGGCTCGTGGCGCCGCACGGGCTCCCTGATCACCGCGCGCTCCGGGCACACCGCGACGCTGCTGCCCACCGGCCGGGTGCTGATCGCCGGGGGCGTGAATGGCACGGACGTCCTGGACAGCGCCGAGGTGTATGATCCGGAGAGCGGCTCGTGGCGCCGCACGGAGCCCCTGATCACCAAGCGCTCCGGGCACACCGCGACGCTGCTGCCCTCTGGTCAGGTGATGGTCACCGGCGGCAGCCAAGGGGCGCTTCCCCTCGCGCTCGTGGAGCTCTACGACACGGAGGAGGAGGCGTGGTCGCAACTCCCCCTGACGCTGGGCACCGCGCGCTCCGGGCACACCGCGACGCTGCTGCCCGCCGGCCAGGTGCTGGTGGTTGGGGGGACCAATGGGCTCAGGGAGTTCGCCAGCGCGGAGGTGTATGATCCGGTGACGGACGCATGGAGCCCCGCCCCGCCCCTGGCCACCGCCCGCCTCCAGCATACGGCGACGCTGTTGCCCACCGGCCAGGTGTTGATCACCGGCGGCCGGAATCGTGACGCGGGCTTCTTGAACAGCGCCCAGGTTTACGAAGGCACGGTGGCCCAGGGGGACGAAGCATCACGCCCCGCCCCCGACCCGCTCCTTCCCACGAGGCCGGCGACGGCGCTCACGCTCAACGGAAGCCGCTTGCACAGTCGCTTCGAGCCCGGCGGCGGCAATGCTCGCAGCTCCGCCTCCGCCCTCCCCCTGGTCAGCCTGACGGCGGTGGAGGGAGGGGCGCTGATCCGCGTGTCCGAATGGAGCGCTTCCTCGGACACCTCGCTGACCTTCAGCTTGCCGCCCATGCAGACGGGCTACTACGTCCTCTCCATCATGACCCATGGCACTTCCAGTGGGCAGCTCGTCCTCATTGATGGGACGCCACCGGGAGCGCCCGCGGTGACACCCCTGGGAGAGTGGGTCAGCACGTCTCAGCCCCGCCTGGAGGGCACGGCGGAGCTGGGCACCACGGTCAAGGTGTTCCTGGATGGGGAGGAGGCTGGCCCGGCCACAATGGGCGCGGAGGGGGAGTGGAGCTTCACCCCAGCCGGGGGGCTGGATGAGGGGCCTCACGTCGCCTGGGCCATCGCCATGGATGAAGTGGGCAATAAGAGCCCTCTCTCGGAAGACTGCAGCTTCACGGTGGACACCGTGAAGCCACTAGCGCCCGTGATGATAGCGCTTGCGGCCGTCTTCATCACCCAGAGGCCAGAGATTCGCGGCACAGCGGAGGCGTCGAGCACGGTGACGGTGTGGCTGGATGGAACGGAGGCGACGAAAATCATTGTGGATGAGTCGGGAGGCTGGCGGTTCATCCCGGCCACGGCGTTGTCGCCGGGAACCCACGATGTCTCCGTGAGCGCCACGGACGCTGCCGGTAACATCAGCCAGCGCTCAGGCTCGCAACGTTTTGTCGTCCAGCTCAGGAGCCACTATGGCTGGAACTGCGCCAGCGCCCCCGCGCTCCCGGCCAGCGGACTCTGGCTGGTATTGATCTTGTGGCTCGGGCACCGGGGTACGCGCCGGCCCCCCTGCCGGCCCGAGCCTTGAGGCGTCCACGGCACCAGCGCGCTCACCAGAGGGAGGCGCGGGGCTGCGTGGCACCAGAGCCATACCCCCGCGTCTCATCGCCCGCACCTGGCGCGGGCCTTGAGGCGCCACCTGTCGGCACTGCTGCTGGCCGGCGATGAACAACTGCTCCACAGGCTGATGCCAGTGCGCTCGGCGCACGTGGTGTCCGAGCCGCCCACCCCATTGCAGCCGCCCACTCCGGATAGCTCCAAGGCCGAGCCGGCTAGGGGCGAGCTGGCGGGCTGGGCCTGTGCGAACCTGCCTGCTTGTCCGACAGGCCACATGCCCTTGCTACCCCCTGTCCTGGCAGAGCCACTTTCCCCAGGCACTTCCAAGCCTGAGCTCGCTGGGGAGGCGCCGGCGGCGGGGATCCAGGAACTGGCCGGTCGCCCACGCTACCTCCTCACGAGCCGCGGGAGGACGCCAAGACACCCCTCTTGCTGGCCATGCTCCGATCGATGCTCCGCTGGCTTGCTTGAGTGCCTCCGTTCAACATCCTCTCGGGAGGCTGCGTGTTCCAGCACCGCCTGAAGCAGGCGATGTGCTCCTGATCACAGTCTCGTCCGCCCCCGGAAGTGGAGACGCTGTCAAACGCCCGGGAAGGGCGTGAGTATGCGGGCGCATCATCAGCCCGGTCAGCATATGCTCCCGTGCTCAGGAGGCCCC
This sequence comes from Myxococcaceae bacterium, assembly GCA_016926755.1. Taxonomy (GTDB): domain Bacteria; phylum Myxococcota; class Myxococcia; order Myxococcales; family Myxococcaceae; genus Hyalangium. The sequence goes on from JAFGNZ010000282.1 coordinate 24,251, forward strand.
CCAGAAGATGGAATCCCCCAGGCACGTAGCGACCGCGCTCACCATCGCGGGCTCGGACAGCGGCGGCGGCGCCGGCATCCAGGCGGACCTGCGCACCTTCGCCTTCCACCGCGTCCACGGCACCAGCGCGCTCACCGCCATCACCGCGCAGAACACCCTGGGCGTCACCCGCGTGGACGTGCTCCCCGCCGCCGCCGTCACCGCTCAGATCGAAGCCGTGGCCAAGGATCTCGGCGTCGGCGCCGCCAAGACAGGCATGCTCTCCAACCGGGAGATCATCATCGCCGTGGCCGAGCAGGTGCGCCTCCTCAAGCTCGCGCCCCTCGTGGTGGATCCCGTCATGATGTCTCGCGCCGGCTCGCGGCTCATCGACGACAAGGCCGTCGGCGCCCTGCGCGAGCTGCTGCTCCCGCTGGCCACCCTCGCCACGCCCAACCGCCACGAGGCGCAGCTCCTCGCCGGCCTGGAGCTCCACACGCTGGAGGACATGCGCGAGGCCGCGCGCCGCATCCACCAGCTCGGCCCCAAGGCTGTCCTCATCAAGGGCGGCGCCATGCCCGGCGCCCTGCGCGGCACGGATGTCTGGTTCGACGGCGAGCGCCTCGAGACCCTGCAGGTGGCGCCCGTGGACACCCCCAACACCCACGGCACCGGCTGCACGCTGTCGGCCGCCATCACCGCTCACCTGGCGCTCGGGCGCGAGCCGCTCGAGGCCACCCGGCGCGCCAAGGCCTACGTGACGGCCGCGCTGCACCACCCGCTGGCGCTCGGCCGCGGCAACGGCCCCTTCAGCCACTTCTTCTCCCTGCGCGAGCCGTAGCGCAGGCGGCTGGGGCGGAAATGACTGCCCGGAGGGCAGCTGGGTCCCGCCAGACCGTGAGCGACTTCCCTCGAGCTCGTGAAGAGACAAGGAGTTGGGCGAGCCCTGCGGGTACCCCAGCGGCGGCCTTCGATTTGCAGATCCGTTGATGGTTCTCCGTCGTGCGCGCAGAGCGCGGGGATGGACGGAGACGCGGTGAAGCGCGCATGGCGGCGTGGCCGGGGGCCTTGGGGGACCCTCGGCCCGCCTGCCGGCTGGATTCGGAGAGGCACTTCGCCCGCCCCTCTCCGAACCCCGCTACCGCGAGCGCATCAGGTCAGCCGGCTCCAGAAGGAGCGCTTGGAGGAGATGCGGTCCAGCGCCTCCTGCAGCTCGTCGTCGTAGTCGGCGCGGTTGGCGATGTCGCCCATGGAGATGATGCCGATGACGCGGTCATCCCGCTCGACGACGGGGATGCGGCGGATCTGCTTCTTGCCCATCAGCTCGATGATGCTGTGGATGTCCTCGTCCGGGTGGACGCACTCCACGTCATCCGTCATCACATCCCCGGCGAGGAGCTGATCTGGAGTCTTGCCGCCGGTGAAGGCGCGGATGACGAGATCCCGATCGGTGACGATGCCCACCAGGATGCCCCGCTCATCCACGATGGGGACGACGCCGCAGTCCTCGTCCTTCATGAGCTGCGCCACCTCGCGCAGCGAGCTGTCGCGGCGCACCGTCTTCACGCCGCGGGTCATGATCTCCCGCGCGGTGAGCGGCTCGCGCTGCCACCGGCGGCGGACCGGGGGGCCCACGCCCACGCCGCTGGGGCGCGCGCCGCCCACGTCCGCGCCGCGGGCCGTGTACATCGTGCTCTGGCCCATGTTCACGCCCATGCCGGGCTGGCCGGGGCTCGCCTGCCCCATGCCGAGCAGCGGATCATACCGCTCGCCCGAGTACGGGCCCTGGCCGCCGTACTGGCCCTGGGTGCCGTACTGGCCGACGTTGCCCGGGCCCTGCCGGCTGGAGTACTGGCCGCGGTCCTCGCGCAGCTGGCGCTCCTCGCCGCCGAAGCCGGTGCGGTCCCACGGGCGGTAGTTCTCACCCCCGGTGTCGCGGCGCAGCTCCAGCGAGTAGCGGGTGTCCTGCTCGCCCATGCGCACCTGCCCGCCGCCCATGCCGGTGGCGGAGCGGTCATCCCGGTCGTCCCGGCCGTAGGGGCCCTGGAGGTAGCCGCCCGAGCCGGCGGAGCGACCTCGCACGTCGCCCTGCTCCTCCGTGCTCAGCGGGCCCGAGCGGGTGTCCAGGCCAGCGCCCATGCCCATGCCGCCCATGCCCATGCCGGTGCCGGAGCCCATGCCCGTGGCCACATCCCTGCTGATGCGCGGCTGGGCCAGGCGCATGGCCGCGGCGCGGTGGAAGCGGCCCTGGCGCAGAGAGGGATCCTCGTCCCGGTTGGGGCTGTAGCCGGTGACGTCGGACTCGGCGCGCTCGCGCGAGCCGGGTGGCGCCACGTCCGCGCGCCGCGGCGCCTCCGTGCCTCCCGGCGCGCCCGGCCCGTTCGGGGAGACATCCGAGCGCTGCGAGGAGCGGGCGTCATCCCTGCCGTTGTCCATTCTTCTGTCGGCCATCTCGGTGAACCTCCAAAGGCGGAGTGGTGGTGCCGCGCTCCAGGAGGTGGGCGCGGGCGGCGAAGAGTGGGACCGGGCCCCGCTCGTACCAAGGGGCACCGGATCTCCACCGCGCCGTCTGTCCGCGGCAGGGCAGGTTCACGCCGCCGAGCGCCCGGAGTCGGACACCCCGGGCGCTCGGTGGTCAACGAAGCGGGGCGGCGCGGCCGTCAGTGCACGGCCCACAGCGCGCCGATCTCCTCGCAAGCCAGCTCCACGTCATGGAGCCTTCGGGCGTGGGCCTTGGGCGCCTCGAAGAGCACGCCGGCGAACACGTCCACCACGCGGATGAGCCGGTGGTCCACCGGGCCCAGGTGCCTCAGGTGCTGCTCGGCGTAGCTCTGCAGCAGCGTGGCGATGTACTGCCCCGAGCGCTCATCCAGCGGGTGCCACTTGGCGAAGTAGAGCTTGAGCAGCCCCACCTTGTTCTCGCCGCGCCGGTCCACCATCTGCAGCACCACCTCGGGGCGCACGCTGATGGTGACGCCGGCCACCTCCAGCACCGGAGGCTCCTGGCCCACCGCGCTGATGATGGTGTCATCCAGCTCCAGCTTCGGCACCAGCGCGGCGAACCGGTCCAGCGCCTCGATGCACAGCTGCAAGCGCTGCGCCTCGAACTCCGACTGGGGCACGGTGTTGAAGAAGCGCTCCTGGTGCTCACGGAGGATGCCGCCGTTCATCCCGTTGCAGAGGAACTCGGTGACGGCGCGCGCGGCCTCCGGGTAGCGCAGGTACTGCGGATCACACGGGTGCTTCTGATCATGGATGATGCGCTTGCGACGGGCCGGTGAAGCGGTGAGGTACTCTCCCAGCTTGTTCACCGAGACACGCGGCGATTCGCGGGTATCCGCCATGGGCTTGACCCCTTCGGTGTGTCGTTGATGAAGCCAACGCTACCGAAGCGGTCTGACACTTCATTCCCCCGGAGTTTCGCGGACTTGGAGTGTTGGTAGGCTGCACCCGGCGAGAGGAGACCTGGCGGATTGGACGCGCGCGCGCGGATCAACGCGCCGCCACGCGTCCCACCAGCGGCTCGGCCCGCTCCAGCAGCGCGAGGAACTCCTCACGCTCGGCGTTGCCGGCGGGCGTGGCCTCGCGAGCGATCTTCCGCACCTGCTCGAAGCTCCAGCGCTGCGCGTGGGGGCTGCGCCGGAACAGCTCGGCCGCGCCCATCACGGCGGTGGCGAAGCGCAGGTCCGGGTGGGCCGCGGCGAAGGTGGGCGCCAGCGACTGGGCGGCGAAGCGGAACGCGCGCTCGGTGGCCTTCTCGCCGCGCGGCTTCTTGGCGCGCACGCGCACGGTGGCCAGCCCCGCGCCCGCGTCGGGCCGGAGCTCCAGCTCGTACAGCGCGGTGACGGTGTGGCCGGCGCCCAGCTCGCCCGCGTCGATCTTGTCGTCGCGGAAGTGGATGTCCGCGATGGCGCGGTTCTCGTAGCCCACCAGCCGGTAGCGCGCCACCTGCTCCGGATCGAACTCCACCTGGAGCTTCACGTCCTGGGCGATCACCTCCAGCGTGCCGCCGAGCTGCTCCTGGAAGATGCGGCGCGCGGCCATCAGCGAGTCCACGTAGTAGTGGTTGCCGTTCCCCTTGTTGGCGAACTGCTCCATCATCTCGTCCTTGTAGTTGCCCATGCCGAAGCCCACGGTGGTGACGGTGATGCCCTCCTTCACGTGGCCGCGGATCAGCTCGAGGATCTCCCCGTGGCCGGTGGCGCCCACGTTGGCGTCCCCGTCCGAGAGGATGATGACGCGCGAGACGGACTGCGCATCCAGCGTCTTCATGGCCTGCTCGTAGGCCAGGTGGATGCCGGAGGCCATGGCGGTGGAGCCGCCGGCCGAGAGCTGCTCGATGGCCTCGTGGATGGCGGCCTTCCTCTCCATGCCGGTGGGGGGCAGGGCCACCCTCACGCTGCCCGCGTAGGTGACGAGCGCCACGCTGTCCCCATCACGCAGGTTGTCCACCAGCATGCGCAGGGCGCGCTTCGCCAGCGGCAGCCGATCCGGTGACTGCATGGAGCCGGAGACGTCCACCAGGAAGGTGAGGTGCGCGGGCTTGCGCTCGGAGATGCTGAGCTGCTTGCCCTGCACGCCCACGCGCAGCAGGTGGCGGCCGGGCGTGTACGGCGAGGGCGCCGCGTCCATGTGGACCGCCAGCGGCGAGCCGTCCGTGGGCGCCTCGTAGGAGTAGCGGAAGTAGTTGAGGAACTCCTCCACGCGCACGCCCTCCTGCGAGGGCAGCGAGCCCTCGTGGATCTTCCTGCGCGCCAGCGTGTACGCGCCGGTGTCCACGTCGATGGCGAAGGTGGAGAGCCGATCCTCGTGGGTGGTGACGAAGGGGTTGATGCCCCAGTCGCGGTACTGCTCGGTGTTGCTCGTCGGATCCACGGAGGGCCCGGCGTTCGAGGCGGAGGCGTACTTCACGCCCAGCGCGCGGTGGTTCACCTTGGCCTTGCCGTTGAGCGTGAGGCCCTGGCCCGCGCCCGCGCCCTTCGACTCCACGCCGAGCCCACCCCCGCCGGAGCCGGAGCCCCGGAGCCCCAGGCCGCCCAGTCCGCCGCTGTCTCCCGCGCGGGCACCCATGTTGTGGGACAGGGAGGAGGGCGCCCGCCTGAGCTTCATGGCCTGTTTCGAGGCCGCCGGTGCCTCGGGAGGAGCGCCGTTGCCGCCGGCCTCTTGCTTCGAAGCCATCTCGTCCTGGGGGATGGCGAGCTTGACGGCCGCCCGCTCCTTCTGCCCCTCGTGCTTCTCCTGGACTACGGCCACCCGCCGGGCCTCTTCCTCCGGGGAGCGGCACCCCGCCAGGGTACTGACGACGACCAGCGCGCAGACGATCCCACTGACGGCCACACGGCTCCGCCTCATGAACGACCTCTCTCGTGTCTTGGGGTTTCAGGCGGCTTGGACAACGGCACGCGCGGCGGGTTCCCGGAAAACCACCTCGCGAACCTCTGCGGGGTGCAAAGTTTGCGAGGTGCAGCGCGCTGCGAGGCGCGGCCGTGCCGGGGTGACAAGTCGCGTCGTTTCGCTGACTTGTGAGGCCGTCGAGCGAGGGCTGGAGTTTGCATCGTCCGGTGGTTCGCGTGAGGCCCCCAGGCCCGCGCTGCTTCCCAGGGAGACACCACCATGCAGCAATCCTGGACTTTTACTCTCCGCCGCCTGTGCCTCGCCCTCGTGGCGCTGGGCGCGGCGGGCGTCGCGTATGCCGAGCTCGGCAACCCCGCCACCAACAGCCCCGCCTGTTGCCAGCTGAGCACCTCGCTGATCAATGACGTGCTTCGCGGCGAGGACGTGGCCGGTGACGAGCGCTTCTTCGCCACCGACGGCGCCCCGCCCAACCTCCACTTCCTGATCGACACCTCGGGCTCGATGCAGGAGCTGCCGCAGATCAGCAACAGCAACCACGAGGCCTTCTTCAGCGACACGACCAACGGGTGCACCAACACGCGCCTGGACACGTTCCTGGTCAGCCGTGGCTGGGATCCGACCACCGTGTATCCCGTGCCGGATCAGGGCACCGGGCTGGG
>JAFGNZ010000044.1 GCA_016926755.1 Myxococcaceae bacterium
ATCCGCGCGTACATCCAGAACTACATCCTCAAGAGCTGGTCGCTGGTGAAGCTCGGCACCACCCAGGCCCAGCGCAAGCTCTTCTTCAGCCTGGCCCGCACCCGCCGAGAGCTGGAGAAGTTCGGCACCCCGGACGGCTCGGTGGTGAACGTGGATGACATCGCCAAGAAGCTGCACGTCAAGCCCGGCGAGGTGCGCGAGATGGAGCAGCGCATGGGCGGGCGGGATCTCTCCCTGGATGCGCCCATGGGCGAGGACGGCGGCAACAGCCACGTGGACTTCGTGGTGAGCGCCAGCGCGCCGCAGGATGACGAGTTCGCCGACAAGGAGGAGGCGGGCCTGATCAACGCCCGCGTCCGCACCGCGCTCATGCGGCTGGATCCGCGCGAGCGCTTCATCATCGAGCAGCGCGTGATGAACGAGCGCCCCATGACGCTCAAGGAGCTGGGCGAGCACTTCGGCTTCTCGCGCGAGCGCGCCCGCCAGCTGGAGATCCGCGCCAAGGACAAGCTCAAGGCGGAGCTGGCCGCGCTGATGGCCGAGGTGGATCCGGACGCCGCGGTCATGGTCCAGTAGGCCGCCGGGGCGCCCTGACAGGTGCCTGGGGGGCGGACCACCGCACGAGGTAGGCCTTCGCCCCACATGGCAAACAGGAAGCCCGGGGTTTACAGACTCTCCTGAGCTCAAGAGCGGAGTACACTGGGATTCCCCTCACCCTCCGCTCGCCCCCCTTTCAGGACGCATGGCATCGCCCGAGAACCTCAGCGAGTCGCCCCCGGAGTCTTCCGCGGATCCCGTGATACGGGAAAAGGTGGAGCACGCACGGAACATCACCTCCCAGCTGCTCAAGGGCATCAAACAGATCGGGATGTACCGCCACAACGAGGCGAAGTACCCCGAGTTCCTCGGCCGCGCGCTGGAGGCGATCAGCGAGTACACGCAGAAGCACGGCCCGCTGTCGCTCAAGGTGGAGCAGCAGAACTTCCTGCTGCACAACGAGCCGCTGTTCTCCGAAGAGACGCCGCTGCCCTACAAGTTCTTCCGGGACGGCATCCGCCAGCTCATCCTCCGGCCGGGGCTGGCGCTGGGGGAGCTGGTCACCTTCACCCTGATCGCGCTCTCCGAGCCTGAGCGCGGCGCGGACGACGTGCTCGCCCAGCTGTGGAAGGCGAACCTGGAGCACGTGGAGTACGTGGTGGTGGAGGGCTTCTCCATGGACGGCGCCTCCGACGAGGAGGTGCAGGTGGAGGTGGACAAGGTGGTGGGCTACCTCTTCGCCCGCCTGCGGACGAACTCGGAGGACTACCTGCGCTTCGCGCGCGTGAACGCCGAGGATCTGGACGCGCAGCTGGACGGGGTGGAGCAGATCCGCGGCGTGGTGGTGAAGGGCAACTACGCCTCGGACGAGCTGAAGGCCCGGCTGCAGAAGGAGATCGAGGAGGAGGAGGGCTCGCGCCTCTTCCCCAAGCTGGTGGGCGCCATCTTCCAGGTGGTGGAGGGCGGCGTGGATGACGTGTCGCTGCTGGAGGAGATCTTCGTCCAGCTCCTGGACGCCATGCTCATCCAGGATGACTACGCCACCATCAACCAGATGGTGCTCAAGCTGCGCGCCCTGGTCCAGCGCGAGGAGGGGCTGGGGCCCGGCAACATCTCGCGGCTGCTCTCCTACTTCGTCCAGAAGATGGGGGACGAGCAGCGCCTGATCCGGATGGGCGAGGCGCTCAAGCACTCCCGGCCGAAGAACCCGGCGGACATCACGCGCTACATGCAGGCGCTGGATGAGCCGGCCATCATCCCCCTGCTGACGGTGCTGGAGACGATCGAGGTGCAGGACAACCGCGTCCTGCTGTGCGACGTGCTGGCGGGCTTCGCCCAGCGCCGGCCGGATCCGTTCGTGCTCCGGCTGCAGTCGGACCGGCCGCAGAGCGTGCGCGACATGGTCTACATCCTGGAGAAGTGCCAGCACCCGGACCGGCTGAAGATGTTCGGCCAGGTGCTCAAGGGGAAGAACCTGGTGGTGAAGCTGGAGGTGATGAACATCGTCGCGCTGAACCACACCGGCGAGGCGCGGAAGATGATCGCGGAGCTGCTCAACGATCCCATCTCCCAGGTGCGCATCCAGGCCGCGCGGCTGCTGCCGGAGTTCGATCGCGACAAGGCGTACATGGATCTGCTGCGGATCATCCGGGATCCGAACTTCGAGAAGAAGACGCCGGACGAGCGCGCGGCCCTCTACGCGGCGCTGGGCTCCACGGCGACGCCCGGGGCGCTGAGCATGCTGGGCCAGCTGCTGGCGGTGAAGCCCTCGCTGCTGAACAAGAAGAAGGTGCTGGACGACAAGCTGCTGGCCATCCAGGGGCTGGCGGCGGCTGGCAACGTCCAGTCGTACAAGGTGCTGCAGGGCGTGGTGGAGGACAAGTCGCAGCCGGTGGAGGCGCTCACCGCGGCGCGCAAGGCGATGTACCAGACGCGCAAGGCGCTCTTCGGAGATGCGGCGCCCGCGGAGGAGGCATGAGGCCATGGCCGAGAACCTGAAGATCACCCAGGCCCAGACCGAGAGCACCACGGAGTTCGGCCGCGCGCACTCGGAGAAGCTGCAGGTGCTGGCGCGCGGGATGGTGTCCGGCCTCTACATGCTGGTGCGCTCCGTGAAGATGTACGATCCGGACAACGCCGTCTTCGAGAAGCCGCTCACCCAGCTGCAGGACATCATCAACCAGATCATCTCCAAGGAGGGGCGGCTGGAGCTGGCGGGCGTGAAGGACTCGTTCTACCTGAACGGCATGCTGGTGAAGGTGGATCTGAACGCCATCGACAACCAGCGCTACCTGCTGGCGGAGATGCGGGCCAAGGACGTGGGCGGCATCACGGTGAACAAGCCCATCACCATGGCGGAGCTGAAGAACTTCGTGTGGATCTTCAGCAAGGAACAGACGAGCCAGGTGAGCGAGGAGGGGTTGGCGAACCGGAAGCTGCTGAACATGAAGGTGTCGCGGTTCTCCAAGCTGCGCGAGCGCCTGAGCAAGGAGGCCGACAAGCTGGAGAACCCGGGCGACAGCAAGGTGGACCGGAAGAAGTACGCGATGACGGTCTACGCGCGCGCGGTGTACTTCCTGCAGAAGTACCTGCAGTCGGTGCGGGACGGCAAGCCGCTGAACTCGTCCAAGGCGCTGCGCATCGTCCAGGATCTGGTGGACATCGCCTACGACCAGAAGACGCACTTTTTGGGGATGACCACGATGAAGCGCGAGGCGGAGTACCTCGTGTTCCATCAGGTGAACGTGTGCCTGATGAGCATCGTGTTCGGCTCGGAGCTGGGGCTGACGAAGCCGCAGCTGCGGGATCTGGGCTACATCGCGCTGTTCCACGACGCGGGGATGACGACGATCCCGGAGGAGCTGGCGACGAAGCGGGGGGCGCTGACGCCGGAGGAGAAGGCGCTGATCCAGAAGGCGCCGCTGATCTCGGTGCGCAACATCCTGATGGAGAAGGGCTTCACGCGCTCCACGCTGCTGCGAGTGGTGACGACGTTCGAGCACAAGGCGGACTTCGGGACGGCGGTGCGAGACTCGCGCGGCAACATCCAGATGATCATCCCGAAGACGAACCTGGGGGTGTTCGCGAAGATCATCGCCATCTGCGACGCGTTCGACGCGCTGACGAGCAAGCGGCCGTACCGGGACGCGTACGGGCCCGAGGTGGCGCTGATGCTGATGTGGACGGAGATGCGCAACAAGTTCGACCCGGAGCTGCTCCAGGTCTTCATGCGCGTGTTCGCGATCCAGCCGGTGAAGGTGCTCTCCAAGCGCCAGCAGAACGTGTCGCTGTCGGGGATGTGAGGTGCCCTCCTCTCGTGTCCTGCTCGCCGCGGCCTCGTTGGCCTTCACGGCGCTCATGGCTTGCGATGGATGCAAGAGTGCCAGCCAGCTGCCTCCAACCGCGGCAGGCGCGGTGGAGCGCACCCGCGATGCAGGCCCAACGTATCAGGCCACGAAGCGGAGCTCCTCCGAGAACGAGAGCGGAGCGGGCGATCTCTCGGACGCGGCTGACGGAGAGTCCCTGGTCCATGTGACCGAGGCGCGTCGGCTCCTTCTGGCGGGCGAGCTGGACAAGGAGAACCGCTATCCCTTTGCTGTCATCGTCCGCTCCCGGCTCGGTGCGGAGGAGAAGACATGCAGTGGCGCGCTCATTGACCGCCGTGTCGTCCTGACGGCAGGGCACTGCGTCTGCTCACGACACGCGGCTGCCTTGCCTGGCGATCGGCCCAGCCTCCGCATCGATGGGACCGCCTGCGCGAAGGCGGCAAGCGTCAAGACCATCGCCTACTCGCCCATCCGCGGGAGCGACCACATGGCGAATTCGCGCAGCGACATCTACTTCGGAACCGTCCGTCCCCACCCAGGGCTCGAGGTCACCCTCGATGCTCAAGGAGACGTCATGTCCAGCAATGCGGATCTCGCCGTCATCCTGCTGGACAAGCCTGTAGCGGAAGAGCTTCGTCGCGTCCGGCTGGCAGAGCAGGAAGCGCGGCCCGCTGAGTCCCTGCTCATCATCGGCCAGGGCTACGATGAGATTGACGCCTTCTACAGCGAGGACCGCCGCTTCAGCAGCAACACGGTCACGAAGCTCCCGACACCCGGCGATGACAGGGTTCTCGTGAGGCAACCCGACGGGCACATGTACAAGGGCGACAGTGGCGGTCCATGCATTCGAGATGGAGCACGAGGGGCCACCCTCGTCGGTATCTCCAGCCGAAACCTGGGCACGCCGGCGGCATGCACAAGCACCTATGTGAATCAGGGCTGGCTCCGCGAGGAGCTGCACCGGGCACAGCAGGGGGGGCCCAGGAGATGAGGTACCACCGGTCGCTGGCTCTCCTGCTCTCGATCACCGCGGTGCTCAGCGGCGGAGGGCTCGTGAGTTCTTGCGCTTCGGAGGGGCCTCCACGGCGAGGCAGGCTGTCCGCGCTACCCACTGGAGGTGGATACTCGATCGTGTCCGAGAGCGTCTTGGACGCTGGGAACCGATACCGCTCCACGGTCAAGATCACCACTCTGTTTGAGGGCAGCAAAGGTGCCGGGTTCCGTACGTGTAGCGGAGTGGTAATTCACCCCCGCCTCGTGCTCACAGCGGGCCACTGCGTGTGCCTGCGCCACCCAAGCGCCACGAGCAAGGAGCGAGGGAGCTTCGTCGTTGACGCATCACGGTGTGTGAAAACCGCGAACATCACGATCCTCCTCTACAGGCCTCTGAGCGAAAAGGAGCGAGCCCTCCTCACGAGCGAGCTGGACTGGCCTTCTGAGGCACGGTCCTCCACCGGCCAGGTACGCCCCCACCCTGGCCTCGAGATCCACTACCTGAACGAGACCGACAACAGGGAGCTCTCCAGCAACGCGGATCTGGCGGTCATTCGTCTGGATGAGCCCCTCGACGGGAGGATCCCGCCTGTTTCCTTCGCGAGGGAGGAGGTCTCCATCGCGGAACCCGTCACCATCGTGGGCTACGGCCTTGCGAGGCCGACAGAGCGCAGCAGTAGAGGAGCCCGCCGCGTGGGCACGAATGAGATCGCCTCCCTCGAAGAGACAGGGGGGAAGACGTTCCGTATCGCGAAGCCCCTTCTCATCCCAGCGACCTTCGCGCAGGGAGAGTCCCTCTTGATGAGGGAGATGGCCTCATACGCCCTCAGTGGAGACAGCGGCGGCCCTTGTTTCCGGGAACGCGACGAGTCACTCGAGCTCGTGGGTATCGCGAAGACGAGCCATAGCGTGCCCGTCGAGTACACCGAATATACGAGCACGCATTTCTACAGAGATTGGATCCGCGGAGAGCTCGAGCGCGCCAGGAAGGCGGGCTCGTCGCAGCCTACGGACTAAGGCTCACCCCTGGGCGGGTGGCAGCTTGCTGAAGATGTCCTCACCCAGATCCGGCGCCACCTTGAACGGGTTCATGTTGCCGGGCGTGAGGATCTCTCCCCAGTGCTTCACTTTGTTCCAGAAGCCCCCCTGCTTCGGGTTGTAGCGGTCCATGTCCACGAACACGCCCTCGGGGCCGAAGCCGATCTGCATCGCGTACTTGGCGCGGTTCTCTCGCACGCCCCAGTCGCTCATGCCGCGGTGGAAGAACGAGGAGGGCTGATCCTCGGAGAACCTCCCGGCCTTGGCCGCGTCCTGCACGCTGGACTTGAAGCGCGCCATCGCCTCGGGATCCGGCTCGAAGAGCAGATCGAACCGGATGTTGTTGCCCCGGATGCCCTCGGCGCCTCCCTTGAGCCGCAGGTTGCCCAGGTCGACTCCGTTTCGCTCGAGGCGCTGGGTCAGCAGGAGGAAGACGCCCCGCTGCTTCGGCGTGAGCCCCGCGTAGAGCCCGGAGCCGTTGGGGCCGAGGAGCCGCTGCTGCGTCGCGCTCAGCTCTTCGTAGGCCTTCAGCCCGTCCGCCGGGCGGGTCCCCGTGGCTGGCACCAGGCTCGGGGCGAACACGTCCGCGATGCGCTGGCCAGCAGGGGCGGTGTTAAGCGCGGCAGGAGGGCTCGCCACGGGAGCCTCCGAGGCCTGTGCAGGCCGCGAGGGAGGACGGGAAGAGATGGGAGAGGTCATGGTCGTCTCGGCTCCTCTGGGAGGATTCCCCCTCCAAGCATACGCCAGGCGCCTGTCTCCCTGCTCGGCTTGTGAACGGCCCTCGCATCCCAGGCCGTCGCACACTGAACGCTCCTCACGCTTGCGCTTGCGTGGCGCCGGATCGCACCTTGAGCGGTGCCACCTCATTCAAGATCGGGCAAGCGAGGCAGCGGCGGCGCGGATGTCGTCGCCAGGCAGCGCTCTCTGTACACCCTGCCCCTGGACGAGTTCACCCGCGCTCGTGACACGCTCGCCAGGGAGCTCGCCTCGAAGGGACAGGCGAAGGCCGCGCAGGAGACCCGGAAGCTCAAGCGGCCTGTCGTCGCCGCGTGGGTCGTCAATCAGCTCGTCCACCAGCACCCCGAGGACGTCGAGGAGCTCCTGTCGTCGGCGCGCGCGCTCGAGAAGGCACACCGAAAGGCGCTCTCCAGGGTGGCACCCGAAGCGCTCAAGGAGGCCAACCGCGCCTTCCAGCGGGCGCTCGATGCCTTGATGGCTGACGTCAACGCCCTGCTTGCCGCGACGGGGCGCCCGGCTTCGGGTGACCTCATCCGTCAGGTGGACGAGACGCTGCGGGCCGCCTCACTGGGGACGGAGGAAGAACGCTCCTCGCTGTCCCAGGGCATGTTGACGCGGCCCCTTCAGCCCTCCGGGTTCGGGCCCTTCTCCCAGCTTCTGGTCGTCGGTCCAGGCCCCGGGGCGCCCCGGCCCGGAGCCACGGCGCAGGTGTCCCACCGCCCGCCCGCGAAGGCGCCAGCGCCTCCGTCCACGGGCGGCAAGGTCCTGCAAGGTCCCTGGGCGCCTCGGCCGATCGAGCCCGGAGCGGCCCCGCCTGCGCCACTCCCAGCCAGGCAACAGGTGCGCGTCGAGCCTGGCACTCGGCCCCGGCGCGCCCATGAGGCGAAGCCGGATCAGCGCAGGCGCGAGGCCGAGCAGCGCGCGGAGCTGAGCAAGCTGCGGCGCGAGGCGCGGCGACAGGCGGTACAGGCAGAGCGGGCCGAGCGGAGAGCGCGCCGGGAGGTGGAGCTCCAGGAGGCCACGCTCAGGACCGATAAAGCGAAGACCCTGCGCGCACGCACCATCCTCGAGGATGCCGAGGCCAAGGTGCAACGGGCGCGCGAGGTGCTCGAGGAGCTGGAGGCACAGGCTCTTCATGCACGGCAGGCGCTCGAGCGCGCGGAGGAGGCAGAGCAGCAGCAGGCCGAGGCCGTCTCACGAGCGAACGCGCAGGCCCAGGACGCGGAGCAGGCCCTGGCGGAGGTACGGAGGCGCCTGGAGGACGCGGAGCCCCGGCTGTCCCGATAGCCGGGGCGCCATCACCGCTCCGCCTCCCCGCGAACCGTGTGATGGCGCCTACCCCTCTCCGGAGGGCGAGCGCCTCAACCCATGGTGGAGGTGGGCGCGAAGGGCTCGGGGATGCCGCGCGGCCGGTTGCCGAACCGCGTGCGGATGACCGCGCCGAAGGCCACCAGGGTGGCCAGCGCCAGCACCACCGGGCCGATCCCGGGGATGGCGCCCACGGTCAGCAGGATGGCCAGCCCCAGCGCCAGCACCACCGCCTGCGTCTTGCGCCCGCGCAGCACCGGCACCCGCAGGCCGATCTCACTCGCCACCATCGCCAGGCCCAGCGCGGCGGCGAACGGAACCACCAGCCACAGCGCCGCCACCACCGGCAGGCCGATGATGGTGATCGCCAGCACCGCCGTGATCGGGATCAGCGCGAGGAACCCCAGCAGCCCCGTCAGCCCGCTCTTGACCGGCTGGCTCTTGATCTCCGCCGCCAGCTCCTTCATGCGCGCCGGGAAGAAGAGCTGCCCCAGGAAGCCCAGCCCGAAGAGCGCGGCGAACCGAAGGAGGAAGCCCACGATGCCGCCCGAGGAGTGATGCGCGCGCGCCTGCCTGGCCTCCGGCTCTCGGAACTCCTGCTTGAGGCTGTCTTTCACCTCCCGGGCCACGAGCGCGCCGATGTTGCCTCCGCCGAAGGACTCGGTGCTGCCCTCCACCCAGGCTCCCTCGGAGCGGATGACCTGGCCGCCGATGGCCGAGACGTCCCCCTGCACGGAGGCATTCGGGTGGAGGACGACGTTGCCGCCGAACGCATGCGCGTCTCCCTCCACGTGGCCGTAGATGTCCAGGTTGCCGCCGAAGGCCACGGCGTCCTCCTCCACGTGTCCCTTCACCACCAGCCCGCCGCCGTAGACGACGGCGTTGTGCACGGACTCGCCCTCCTTCACCTCCAGCGACTGCCCGCGCGCCACCATGTCTCGAGCTCCCCTGCCCCGGTGCTGGGCCCTGCGCACCTCCTGGCGGACCCGCTCCTGGATCTCGCGAGGATCGAGATCCTCCGCGGAGATCAGCGGCAGGGGCACCGGCGCGGGCGGGGGCGGGGGCGCGAAGGCCAAGGGAGCGGCCGCCGGGACCGGAGGCGTCACCGCGGCCGTGGCCTCCTGCTGCTCCTGCGCCGTCATGGGCCGCAGCGTGAAGATGGAGCCGTCCTCATCCAGGCGCAGCGACCAGGTGCGCGAGAGGGTGCGCAGGGCCTGCTCGGCGGTGACGTTCTGGAGGTGCACCTCCACGGGGGTGGCCATGTCACCGGTGGCCACCACGTTGAGGCCCCCATCCTCGGCGATGCGCTTGATCGCGTCCCGGAGCGTGCCGCGGAAGCGCACGTCGATGGTCTTCACGGCCGAGGGGGTGGCCGAAGCCTCGGTAGGGGTAGAGGGAGGCGTCTCCTGGGCGAGCGCGACAGGCGCGCTGAGCAGGAGGGCGGGCAGGAGGAGATGAGAGGCGATCTTCATGGGAGCACCTGGGGAAGACCCCCAGTACCTGGCCCCGAGTGATTCAGGACCAGGCACCGCGAGGGGAACGAGAGCGTTCGCACCCAGGGTTACGGCGCAGTCCTCCCCCCATTGCACCGGCCGCCTGGGCCTGCCTGGACCGTGCAGGTGCTTGCCAAAGACATCCGCCGAGCCCCAGGCCGCGCTACTCCGGGCCGTCGTACCCGTGCAGCCCGTGCTTCTTCAGCAGGCGGCAGCTCCGCGCAGGCGCGCCATGGCTTTCTCGAAATCGACAGGCAGCGGGGCCTCCAGCCTCAGCGCCTTGCCCGTCCTGGGGTGGGTGAACGCCAGCCGCCACGCGTGCAGCGCCTGCCGCCCCAGCGCCTCCTGCGCCTCCGCCACCCTCCCCTTCGCCTTCCGCCCCGCCCCGTACAGCGCGTCACACAGCAGCGGGTGCCCCGCCTCGGCCAGGTGCACCCGGATCTGGTGCGTCCGGCCCGTCAGCAGATCCACCTCCACCAGCGCCGCGCCCTCGAAGAGCTCCCGCGTCCGGTACACCGTGATCGCCGGCTTGCCCTCCTTCACCTTCCCCGTGAACTTCTGCCGGTGCACCGGGTGCCGCCCGTACAGCGTCTCGATCCGCCCCTCCGCCGGCGGGTGCCCGTGCACCAGCGCCAGGTACGTCTTCTCCACCGCCCGCGTCTTGAACGCCTTCTGCAGCGCCACCAGCGCCTGCTCGCTCTTCGCCACGACGAGGCACCCCGTCGTGTCCTTGTCCAGCCGGTGGACGATCCCCGGCCGCAGCTCGCCGCCCACCCCCGCCAGATCCTTCACCCGGTGCAGCAGCGCGTTCACCAGCGTGCCGGACGCATGCCCCGCCCCCGGGTGCACCACCATCCCCGCCGCCTTGTTCACCACCACCAGATCCCGATCCTCGTGCAGCAGCTCCAGCGGCAGCTCCTCGGCCACCGGGGCCGCCGCCACGGGCGCGGGAACCTGGAGCGAGAGCAGCTCCCCGCCCCGCAGGCGCAGCGACGCCTTCGCGGGCCGACCGTCCGCCAGCACATGGCCGGCCTCGATCAGCCCCTGGATCCGGGAGCGCGTGAGCTCGGGGAACGTGCGCGCGAGGTGCTGATCCAGCCGCTCGCCACGGGCCTCGGGCGGGGCTCGGTGCTCGCGCGCCTCGGCGGCTACCAAATCTTCGACTTCACGTGCGCCTTGGAGCGCAGGACGATGTCGTTGATCGCCCGCTCGAAGAAGTTCGTCCGTGTGAAGATCTCGGCGCTCACGCGGCTCTTGTAGAGCTCGCGCCCTTCCGCGAGCTCCTCCTTGAGGACCTCAAAGAGGTTGTCCTGCTCGATCCCCTTGATGATCTTCTGCTCGTTGTAGAGCGAGATATCCGAGGCAATCGCGCGGGCCAG
>JAFGNZ010000283.1 GCA_016926755.1 Myxococcaceae bacterium
CCCTTCTTCAGCATCAGCGGCTCGGAGTTCGTGGAGATGTTCGTGGGCGTGGGCGCGGCGCGCGTGAGGGATCTCTTCCAGCAGGCCCAGGCCCAGGCGCCCTGCATCATCTTCATCGACGAGCTGGACGCGCTCGGGCGGGCGCGGAACGCCGGGCCGATGCCGCACGAGGAGCGCGAGCAGACGCTCAACCAGCTCCTGGTGGAGCTGGACGGCTTCGATCCGCGCATTGGCGTCATCCTGATGGCGGCCACCAACCGGCCGGAGATCCTGGATCCCGCGCTGCTGCGGGCGGGCCGTTTCGATCGGCACGTGCTGGTGGATCGGCCGGATCGCAAGGGGCGGCTGGAGATCCTGAAGGTGCACGCGCGCTCGGTGCCGCTGGAGGATCCGGCGGACCTGGAGGCCCTCGCGGGGATGACGGTGGGCATGGTGGGCGCGGACCTGGCCAACATCATCAACGAGGCGGCGCTGCTGGGGGCTCGGCGCGGCAAGGAGCGGGTGGGGCGCTCGGAGCTGGAGGAGGCGGTGGAGCGCGCGGTGGCGGGGCTGGAGAAGCGCCACCGGGTGCTGAACGCGCTGGAGCGCGAGCGCGTGGCGCACCACGAGCTGGGGCACGCCCTGGTGAGCCTGGCGCTGTCGAAGATGGGCGCGGTGCACAAGGTGTCCATCATCCCGCGTGGGATCGCCGCGCTGGGCTACACGATCCAGCTCCCCACCGAGGATCGCTTCCTGATGACGAAGCAGGAGCTGGAGGACAAGATCGCCATGTTGCTCGGCGGGCGCGTGGCGGAGGAGCTGGTCTTCCACGAGGTGTCCACCGGCGCGCACGACGATCTGCTCAAGGCCACGGACATCGCCCGGAGCATGGTGACGTCCTATGGCATGAGCGAGGCGCTGGGCCCGGTGATCTTCGACGAGCCCAAGGCGTCTCCCTTCCTCGAGACGGGCCTTCCACGCGGGCGGGGGAACTACAGCGAGGCGCTCGCGCGGCGCATCGACGAGGAGGTGCGCCACATCATCGAGGCGCAGCACGCCCGGGTGCGTGAGCTGCTCGGGAAACGCGAGGCGGTGCTGCGCAAGGCGGCGGGGCAGCTCCTGGAGAAGGAGACGCTCAGCGGCGAGGAGCTGGCCGCGCTGGTCTCCGAGCTTGGCGCGGCGGCCCCTGCCACGGGGCCAGCGCGTGATGCGGCGTGAGGCCCTGGCGCCTCCCTCCTGGCGCGGAAGCGGGATCAGGGTCAGTGCGGGCCTTACCCCTGAGGGCTGGCGCGGCTGGCCACCGCGGCCTCCCGGGGGTCCGCGAAGGAGCGCTCGACGCTGGCCTCCAGCAGCGCCAGTTGCCGCTCCAGCTCGCCGCGCCGGAAGCCTGGGGCTACCCGCAGGAGATCCTCCAGGAGGAAGCGCAGGCGCCGGGTGACCTGGAGGGAGCCCTCGCCGTACTGGCGCACCTCGTCCACGGCGAGCCGCACATAGGAGTTCCAGTCCGGGCGTGGGCAGATCAGCCGCAGCGTGCCGTCCTCGTCCTGGCGGGCAGGAGACGGGAAGCGTCGGCGAACCAGGCGCCGCAGCAGATCCTGGAGCTGATCGATGGCTTGGACGGCGGTGGTGGGATCGTTGATGCCGGGGGAGAGGGCGCGCTCGGCGATGTCCACGAGCTGGCGGAAGCCGAAGGCGGTGTCCTGTTGGAGGGTGCGCTCCGCGCCGATAGTGAGCGCCTCCAGCAGCTCCTTCGCGTCGAGGTTCGCGGCGTCACCCCAGACCTCGAAGAGCGTGCCCCCATGGGGGACGAAGTCTCCCATCATGGGCACCAGGGCGAGGGTGATGCGGGCCCGCCGCGCACAGGACAGGAGCCGCGCCTCGTCCAAGGCGACGAGCACTCCAGATACGCCGGGGTGTGGGACGAGGAGGGCAGGGAGGCTCTCGGGCCTCATCGTGCGAAGCTCCTCCGTGTCCTCGCCGATGCCCTCCGGGTACATCCGCTCCAGCGTGCCGCGCGTCTCCTCGCCGATGCGGGCGAGGATCACCACGGCGCGGATGGACTGGGCGACGTGGTGGATGTAGTAGATGAAGGCGCCCACGCTGAGCACGGCCAGCACGACCGCGAGCCAGACGGACAGCGAGGGGACGTGGCGCTCCACCCCCTCCGAAGAGCCCCGGACGCTGCGCAGCCCCAGCATGGCGTAGGTGAACGTCCCCACGAAGATGCCCAGGGCGAGCTGGCTCGGCCGATCCTTGAGAAACGTGCGCAGGGCGCGAGGTGAGAACTGGTTGCTGGCCAGCTGGAGCACGAGGATGGTGACGGAGAACACGAGGCCCGCCAGCGTCAGCATCGAGGATGTCACCGCGGAGAGGATCGCGCGTGCGCCTTCGGGGCCCCCGAGGAAGAGGTAGCAGGCAGTGCTGTCGGAGGGCAGCCGCTCATCGAGCGCAAGGGCGGCGCGGGAGAGCCCGATGGCCATGCCCACGCACAGCGCGGGGATCAGCCAGTAGCTTGCGCTGAGGCGGTCGGCGAGGTGTGAGAGGCGCAGCTTCATGGGTACCCCGGAGGCCTTCAGGCTGCGCACGCCTCACGGGGGCGGAAGAGCTTCGGGTCCGGGGATGTGAAGTCGTGGCTCTTCCTGTGCCTCCCCTCTGTCAGGCAGTGGGCAGGTGCGCTCGCCCGCCAACCTCGTTCGCAACCCCGGTCATGAATGCTACAGAGGGGGGGCGCGCTCACCTTGAATGGGGGGACAGGTGAGCGGCCCATGTCGATTGTCGAATCGAGTTTCGAGCGGCATGGCCAGGCCTTAATCCTCCTGCCCAAGGAGGACGAGCATGGGCACGACGCAGGTAGCAGTGCAGGCGGGGCTCGAAGGTGTGGTGGTCGCGGAGACCCGGCTGAGCGAGGTGGATGGCGAGCAGGGTCGGCTGGTCATCGCCGGCAGTGACGTGGAGTCGCTCGCGGGAGCCAGCTCCTTCGAGGAGGTGTGCGCGAGGCTCTGGGCGCCGTACGCCCGGGAGCCGCTCCCCGCTTCGCTCCAGGCCGCCCTGGGCGAGGCGCGGGTGCGAGCCTTCGGGTGGCTGGAGGGGCTGGGGAGCGCGCTCTCGGCGGAGGATGGGATGGATGCGCTCCGGGCCTCGGTGGCGCATGTCCCGGCCGGGGTGGGGGGTGAGCTGGAGACGGCCTTGGCTCTCACGGGGGCCATGGCCGTGTTCACGGGGGCCTGGGCGCGGCGCAGGCGCGGGCTGGCGCCCGTGCGGCCGGATCCGAGGCTGTCTCACGCGGCGGATCTGCTCCGCATGGTGGCGGGCGAGCCCCAGCCCGAGCGGGCCGCGGGGCTGGATGCCTACCTGGTCACCGTGTCCGATCACGGGCTGAATGCCTCCACGTTCACCGCGCGGGTGATTGCGTCGACCGGCTCGGATGCCGTGTCGGCGGTGGTGGGGGCCATCGGCGCGCTCAAGGGGCCGTTGCATGGCGGAGCTCCCGGGCCGGTGCTGGACATGCTGGACGCCATCGCCCGGCCGGAGCGGGCGGCAGCGTGGCTCGAGGCGGAACTGAAGGCCGGTCGCCGCATCATGGGCATGGGACACCGTATCTACCGGGTGAGGGATCCTCGCGCGGCCGTGCTGGAGCGCGCCATCGAGCGGCTCGAGCGCGGAGGCCTGCGGACCGAGCGGCTCGCCCTGGCGCGGGCGGTGGAGCGCGCGGCCGAGGAGCTCCTGCGCCAGCGCTACCCGGACCGCCCGCTGCGCGCGAACGTGGAGTTCTACACGGCCGTGCTGCTCGATGCGGTGGGGCTCGACCGGACGATGTTCTCGCCCGCCTTCGCGTGCGGCCGGGTGGCTGGGTGGCTGGGGCACGTCGCCGAGCAGCGGGCGACCGGAAAGCTCATCCGTCCCGCCTCGCGCTACGTGGGGCCGCTGCCGGGCTGATGAGGGGGGGAATGGAAGCCCAGCGCCGAGGGTTTCACTCCCAGCCGCCAGTCACGGGGGCCACACTTCGGAAATATTCTGGGGGGGGCCCCTAGCCAGGAGCCTGGAAACGTGACACACGGCCAGGGCCGGCCCTGAACAGGGCGCGGCCTCCGGCTCAACTCACTGAAGCCGGACAAGAAAGAAGACGAGTAAATGGCAACCGGTACTGTGAAGTGGTTCAACGACGCGAAGGGTTTTGGATTCATCACGCAGGAGGGCGGGGGGGAAGACCTCTTCTGCCACCACAGCGCGATCCAGGCGGATGGCTTCCGCTCGCTGCAGGAGGGGCAGAAGGTCGAGTTCGATGTTGCTCGCGGCCCCAAGGGCCTGCAGGCGCAGAACGTCCGCCCGGTCTGAAGCGCATCCATCAGGCCACACACCAGGCCCAGTCTCCTCAACGAGGCTGGGCCTTTTTCATTTTCCGGTATTCTCTCCATTGGAGTCTCATGACGGTCACATTCATCAAGCGGCAGAAGGAGCGGGCTCGTCAGCAGCGCAATCAGGAAAAGCAGGTCAAGCGCGAGCAGCTCAGGCGCGAGAAGGCCGAGCGCCCCGCCCGCGTGGACGACGGAGTCGACCCGGACATCGCGCACATCGTCCCGGGGCCCCAGGCACCGCTGGAGTACTGAGCCCCGCGCCGGCCTTCCGCGGGCCGAGCGCGGCCCTGCGCGAGGCGATGCGCTGGCTGCGTGCCACCCTCTTCACAGCTCCCCAGGAGCCTGGGGTGTGGCCGCGAACACTCTCGGAGCCACTCTCGGCCAGCGTGAAGGCTCAGTCGGCCTCGCTCAAGGGGCGGCTCGAGCCCGGGCGCCCGGCCGCGAGCGTCTCCTGCTCCCGCTCCTGGGTGAGCCCGCCGGCGCTGGACAGCTTCGTGTCCGCGTGCGGATTGTCCGCTCGCACCACCGAGCCCGTGTGAGCTCGCTCGGGTCGGCTCTCGGATAGAGGGTGCTGACTCCCTGGCCGTCCCTCGGCGAGGGTGTGGTGGCTCGGGTCGAGGTGGATGTGCTCGAAGCGCTCGGCGGGGGCGGGGAGGGTGAAGAGCGCACCCATCGACTCGGGCAAGGCCTCGCGCAGTCGATGCAGCGCCGCGGGGGAGAGCGCCTCGGCCACGGCCTGGCAGACGACGGCCGTGTGCTCCACGGCGAAGCCAAGGCCAAGATTCGCCCGGCGCGCGACGCGGGCGTGAAGCTCCGCGAGATCGAAGTCCTGGTTGGGAGTCACGCCGCGCAGGCTTTCGGCCAGCGAGGCAGGGAGGTCCTCCGCCAGGGACTGGAGGGAGGGCCAGGTCAGCCGCCCGCAGAGGATCCCGAGCACCGTGCGAACGGTACGCTCGGCCTCCTCCTCGCCAGGAAGCCCAGCGCGTTCAGCCACATGCGACAAGAGCTCGTCGCGTCCCATCATTCTCCTCCTCGCACGCGTGACGCGTGTCCTGCCAACCTTGGGCACGATCGTGCGAGGAGCGAAGGGGCCCTGCCGGAGGCATCAGGCCAGGCCCGGGTGGGGCGCGGCCTGCCAGTCGAGCAGCGACACGGCCCCGCCCAGCTCGAGCAGCACCTTGACGGGCGTGACCTCACGCGATTATGCCGCCGAGCCGTTCAGGATCGGATCCACACCGCCAGGACGGTCCCTTTGGCCATCCGCTTCAACCACACCATCCTCCCCGCCCGCGACGCTGCACGTGCCGCGCGGTTCACCGCCGAGATCCTGGGGCTGCCGGCGCCGCGCGTGAGCGGCATCTTCCAGGTGATCGATCTCGCTGACGAGGCCTCCCTCGACTACGCCGAGATGTGGGTGGACTCCCGTGGCCACCACCACGTCGCCTTTCTCGTCACCGACGCAGAGTTCGACGCGATCCTCGCGCGGATCCGCGAACGCGGGATCGAGCACTGGGCTGACCCGTTCAAGTCTCGGCCAGGGCAGATCAACCATCTGCATGGCGGGCGTGGTGTCTACTTCGACGATCCCGAAGGCAATCGCCTCGAGTGCATCACGGCGCCGTACGCGAAGGAGTAGCCGCCGCGCCACAGCGCTTGCTGCCTGGGATCAAATTCTCAACCATCCTGGGTTGTCCCCCCCTGGGCGGATTGACGTGCGGTGGCCCTCTTCTCCTCTTCCCACTCGCGCAGGCTGAGCGCCACCGAGTGAAGCGTATGCCGCTTCAGCCGCTTGTGGTGCACCGCGAAGTAGTGCTCCCCAGCGATGGAGAGGAAGGCAAAGGGAGAGGCAGGGTGGTTCGCCAGCCACGCCTCAGCTTCTTCGCGGCTCTTGAACGAGGGGGTGTCGAGAGGGATTCCCCGCGCCGTGAGTTCTTCAATGTAGGGCTCGATCGTAAAATCGCGAGTCACATCCCGCGAGCCGTCCTCGCGGGAGTACCAGGCCAGGAAATACTCATCGCCAATGAGAATGCGGGCCGGGCTGGGGGGCTCCGCCAGCCCCTTCAGCCAGGCTTCCGCCTCCTCACGTGTCGCGAAGGAGGCCAGGGCGAGCGGCGCATGGTCGAGGCGGTGGGTGAAGAAGTCCTCGAAATCAGCGATCTGCCCTGTGTCCGCGAGGAAGTTCGCGAGGTTGAGGAGCACGAGGGCAAGCCGCGCCTGGTCCGGGTCAGATGTCTCCTTCAAGGCCTCGAGGGCGAGAGCCATGGCCCGTCGCGAGGTTGCCTCCTGGCGTGAGTCCAGAGTAGCGCTGAGGTAAGGAGGGGTCGTGGATGGAACGCTCCGGAGATAATCTTCAAAGCGGTAGGCTTGGCCCAGCTGTTGGATGAAGTCGATGATCTCACGCAGATAGCGCCAGAGTTCGCTCTCTTCTTCGCGGTTCGCAGAGAGGGCTAGATACCGCCGAGCCCAGGCGAACTGCGATGCACCTGCGAGAGTGTCAAAAATCCTCAAGGGAGATTCCCCGCGAACCGTGTAGCTGGCGTAGGTGCAGGAGCGTCTTCTACCAGGAACACTCCCGGCACCAGGATGAGAGCGCCTCCCGCTGAGGCAGCAACCGCTACCGCGAAGGCGACTCCTGCGATGACGATGACGGCGCCCACGAGGAACTCCTCGCGGTGATTCTTTATCCAGTCAACCGCAGGATCGATTGCGTCAAACTCCGCGGCATACTCCTCAGCCCACTCGCCCATTCCCCGATGACACAGGTCCGCCATAGGCCCGCTGGACGAGTGACGCGTTGCGCCACAGGAACCAAACAAGGGGGTAGGGCTCGTAGCCAGCACTCTCTTGGCCACGGAAGGGCTTCTCATGGCCGTACTCTACTTGGTGCTGCTCACCCAGGATAGGGGAAGGGGGAAGGGGCATGCTTCCTGGATTGGAGCGCGGCATCCCAGTGCCACGAGACATCCCCGAGGAGCACTCCAGCGCGCAGCGACAACGCCTCGTCACCGTCATCGGCAACCCTGTCGATCCGCTGCCCGAGATTCGCGTCTCGGCGGACACGCCCACGCTGTTCCTGTTCCCCGCGCCCATCCTCAAGAAGGCGCTCGCGGTGCTTGTTGGCGGAGGAGGGCGGCGATTGACAACACCCAAGCCGCGCACCCCGGAACTGTACGATCGCATGCCGTGGCCGGGGAGCATCAGGATGATGCTTCGTGCCGAGTTGCTGGTCCTTCGAGATGCGCTGCCGCACTCCGGCACCCTCCGATCAGCCTCGCCGTCAGAGCGTGCTGGTAGACTCTGGAGCGGGCCAGCCTTGACCCACAGCCCCCCACTTGATTGAAAGGACGTAGCCATGCATTCCCGAACTGGCAGCGCCCCCCTGCTCCTGCTCCTGCTCTCGGCCTGCGC
The DNA here is from genome assembly GCA_016926755.1 of Myxococcaceae bacterium. GTDB lineage: Bacteria > Myxococcota > Myxococcia > Myxococcales > Myxococcaceae > Hyalangium. Next base: position 7,743 of record JAFGNZ010000283.1, read on the forward strand.
CACGATGGATCCGAGCCCGGGAGAGCGGGAGGATCCGAGCCCGGGAGAGTGGGAGGACCCGAGTCCGAGGTACGCCAACCTTCAGCGGGCAGCGCAGTACCCTTGGACGGACGACGGGCATTGCGTGGTGCGCGAAGCCTCCAACGAGTGGCCGATCCTGGCGGAGAGATGCTTGCACGCTCTCGATCGCGACAGGGTCAGGTTTCGGGATGTCACCGGAAGATGCGCTGTCGCCTCTGCGCCTGCGGCTGCGGCTGCCGTGCCCGTGGGCGTGGCGCTCTGCGTCTTTGCGTCGCCGGTAGTCGTCACTGGTGCAGTGATTGTTGTTGGCACCGTGGTGGTGGCGGTTGCCATCAAAGAGGGGCTGGATGCGTATGAGCGCAACGCGGCCCGTGAGCGTGCGAAGCCCAAGACTCAGACACGACCATCCAGTGAGCAGGAACCCGTGTCGAACAGAGAACCCTCGCCGAGGGGCTTGGGTCGGGACTGGCTCCCACCTGTATCATCCGATCCGACGGAGCGCCGCCCTGAGTGCAGGCCCGTCCCGGTGCCGCATCGTGGCGGCAATGCCCCTCACGACGACTGCGCCAACCTCATTCCGCAGAACAGCTTCCCCGGCTGGGACGTGCTTGTCAATGGCAAGCAGTTCGACGCGCTGGTACTTGTTGCGCGGACTCTATGGGACATCAAGACTGATAATTTCGACAAGCACGATCCCCACTCTCAGAAGTTTTTTATCAGAGTGAAGTTGCCAGAGTTGCAACGCGAAGCCAGGCTCGCCAAGGAATGCGGCTATGACTTCGTCGTTGGCGTGCGCAGCGAGGCGCATAAGACCGCTCTGAAGTTCGCGGATCCCTCCCTTAAAGTTGTCGTCATGGACTGGTGCTGAAATGGCCGTTAACCGGAATGATATTGGTGTTATCGTCTACGCGCCTGCGCTCAAGGGCGACGATGGGCGACCTCTCGCCATCGTCCATGGAATGGAAGGTGCGCTTCCCGGCTTGCGGCTGGGGTGGACGCTTTCTGAAAAGGAAGCCTTCGTTGCATTGCCTCACCGCGATGAGTGGGTCGCGGCGGAGAGGACCGACGGGGGATTCCCGTTTCTTTGCAACGATGACAAGAGCCGCCCCGTGACGCTTACTGGCTGGGAGAACCCGAACGGTCTTGCCGCAGGGTGCCCGCCGCACCTTGAAGTCCATGCGGACCTGCCACTAGACGCAGCCGGAATCGCGGCAGCAGCGGATGTGCTGGAAGCCGCAGCGGAAGGCGCACGCGCGTTCTGGGGGCACGCGACGCCGTTCGACGCGGGTGTGGCGATCGCAGAGCAGACGAGTCCCACGTTGGAAGGACCTCCGCGTCCTCCCCGGGGACTGCCAGCGCTCAAGCGTCCAGAGAAGATCCGCTCACCGGAGATTCCGCATCGTCTCGGGTGGCTCAACTACTGGTCTGCCGCCGCCGCGCAGGCTATCGGGTTCCCGGACCCGTCCCGCGACGCCGAGCTGCTCTCACGGGCGCGGCGCACGGCGTCGGGTGGGTGGGTGGTGCAGCTCACGGATGCCCCCCTCGATCTCGACAACCCCGCCCACCTGGACGCGCTCAAGCGGGCCTACGAGCGGTTCCCGGAAATCGGTGGGCGCTCGACGCCTTGACCCCCTTCGGGGCCTGCTCGGGCTTCACTCACGTTGCAACCGGCGAACTTGCTCGACCTCCTTTCCGAGGCCTTCTGCCTCTGGGCTTCGAGTCCGAGGGTCACCCCTCGTCCCCGCCAGATAGCTACCGAGGGGGTCGACTTCCTCCTCGGGCGGGACTTCCACCCGCTGGTCAAATGCACCTTCACGGCGCACGCACACTGGGGGCACATGCGATTCCGCCCCGACCTGCACCGGAGGACAGGAAGTGCGCACGTGTCGGACAGGCAAAGCCGGAACTCGTGGAGCGCTCCCCACGTCCGGGTGGGCCTGTGCGCGCGCCAGCCAAGCAAAGCCGGCCTGTTGGAAGCGATCCCCTGTGAACGTAGAGTTCCCGCCGTCCTGGGGGAAGACTCGGCATTCCAGTCGGCTGCACCTCAGGCCGCCGCGCCGAGCTGCTGGTACTCCGAGCCGAGCTGCCGCACTTCGGCACGAACCGAGCTCCCTAGCCGTCGGAGAGGAGGGGCATGCTCCAGGGGGGCGAGCCTTGACCCACAGCCCCCAGCTTGATTGAAAGGACATGGCCATGCATCTCCGAACTTGCAGTGCCCCCCTGCTCCTGCTCCTGCTCTCAGCCTGCGCAACGATGGATCCGAGCCCGGGAGAAGTGGAGGCCCCGAGCCCGGGAGAGCTGGAGGCCCCGAGTCCGAGATTCGCCAACCTTCAGCGGGCAGCTCAGTACCCCTGGACGGATGACGGGCATTGCGTGGTGCGCGAAGCCTCCGACGAATGGCCGATCCTGGCGGAGAGGTGCTTTCACGCTCTCGATCGCGACAGGGTCAGGCTTCGGGATGTCACCGGAAGATGCGCTGTCGCCTCTGCGCCTGCGGCGGCTGCTGCCGTGCCCATGGGCGTAGCGCTCTGCGTCTTTGCGTCGCCGGTAGTCGTCACTGGTGCAGTGATTGTTATTGGCACCGTGGTGGTGGCGGTTGCCATCAAAGAGGGGCTGGATGCGTATGAGCGCAACGCGGCCCGTGAGCGTGCCAAGCCCAAGACTCAGACACGGCCATCCAGTGAGCAGGAACCCGTAGCGAACGGAGAGCCCACGCCGAAGGGCTTGGGTCGGGGAGAGATTGAAAAGGAAATTGAGCAATTGCATAAAGAGCGCAATGCTGCGATTGCCTGTGGATACGACTTTGTCGTTGGCGTGAGCACCGAAGCGCACAAGCAAGCACTGCTCGATAGGGATCCCGAACTCAACATCGTCGTCACGGGGTGCCCACGATGACCGCTCGAAAGCGGCTCATTCTTATCACTCATGGGCCTGCGCTCGTGGGCAATGACGGTCGCGCACTCGCTGTTGTCCAGGGGATGGAGCGGGCGGTCCCCGGTTTGCGCCTGGAGTGGAGAGTTACCGAGGGGCGACAGCTTGCCGCGTTGCCACAGCGCGACGAATGGCTCGCAGAAGCAACCAAGGACGGGGAATTCCCTTTCCTGTGCAACGGGGACGAGAGTTACCCGGTGATGATTTCGGGTCTCCAAAAACCGGCAAGCCTCAGCCCGGGCGGCCAGCCCCTGTTTGAAGTGCATGCAAAGCTGCCACTGGGCGCAGCAGGGATCGCCGCAGCGGCGGATGTTCTGGAGGCCGTGGCGGAGGGCGCACGCGCGTACTGGGGGCATGCGTCACCGGAGGGCTATGGTTCAGAGGTTTCAGAGCAGATGCGCCGCTCGGCTCATGGGCCGGAGCGTTCACCCCGTGGGCTTCCCATGCTCAATTTGTCACGGCATATCCATTCACCTGAGATTCCGCACTACCTCGGGTGGCTGAACTACTGGTCTGCCGCTGCCGCGAAGGCCATCGGGTTCCCGGATCCTGCTCGCGACGCCGAGCTGCTCTCTCGGGCGCGGCGCACGGCATCGGGCGGGTGGATCGTGCAGCTCACGGATGCGCCGCTCGATTACGACAACCCCGCCCACCTGGACGCGCTCCTGCGGGCCTACGAGCGCTTCCCGGAGATCGGCGGGCGCGCGGCACAGTGACCGATCAGCTCGGGGTGCGCTGCCCGGGTGCTGGCGAGGGTAGGGTGCGAATCCAGGAGGTCACTCACCTTTGAGTACGAGTTCACTGTCGGCGCCCCGGTTACTCATGAGTGGCAAGTTCCTCATGCGGCCCACTTGAGCGGGCAACTGGGCTTCGCTTTCACCCACTGGACACGAGCCCGCATGGCCGCTTACCTCCAGCAACGCACGCAGGTGCACCTGAGCCCCGCCTGGGTAGGAGAGTTGCTGATCTGCCACGGCTTCGTGTGGCGGCGCACCCAACGCACTACTCGGCACCTGCCAGACCCGGAGGAGAAAAGAGCGCGCTGCTCGACGCCTTCATCTCCTCAAAAGGGTCGCCTGTTGGCCGGACGCGGACTTCGAGCTGTGGTACGCGGACGC
>JAFGNZ010000284.1 GCA_016926755.1 Myxococcaceae bacterium
CCCGCTGATCCTCGGCCTGCGCTCGCGATCCTCGCCTGGTCCATTTCTGGAGAGCACAGGTGGGTCATTTCTGGAGAGCGCTGAAGCGCCCCTCTCTCAACGGCGACGGAGTTGGCAGCGCGACGCCCTGAGGAAGGACGCCCCTGCGAGTGCGATAATGAGCGCCGCAAGGGCGAGCACGCTGACTCCATCGTATTGCGACAGGTCGAGAACGATGACCTTCCGGGAGAGGGCGATGAGGGCGACATCCAAGACGATTTCAACATGAATGACGTTGTCGCGCAGGTACGCCTTAATGGTTTCCAGCAACTCCACGCCGATGAGGATGAGGAGAACGAAACCGAGAATCTCCAGCAACTCATCCACGTCCAGAAGGAGAATGGGCGGTGTGATGACGTCCTTGGCAATAATCCACCCCAGCTCAACGGTCGAAAGCGCTACGACGACCATCATCATTACAACGATCGAGACGACGATGAAGCGCTCGAACTTCTTGAGAATAAGGCTCAGTCCCCCCTCTGGGGATGGATTGCTTTCAGTGCTCACAGGCCGTCCTCTTTCTCCTCTTGAGATATGCGTCCGGGCTGCGTGGCGGTCGCCTCATCGCGTCCGGCTCTCTCACCTCGAACGCGAGCGGAAGCGACGCCTGAAGCCCCAGGAGTGTGACTCCATCCTCTACGCCTACGGGATCGAGTGACTGGGTTGTCGCCGACAATGGGATTGTTGATTTGCCGCCACACGAGCGACAGGAGGCTGGGCCCCCGACTTCGCTGAAGCACGTCAGGGCCGTGCTTCTGGAGACGTGCCGCAGCCTCGGTGGAGGGAAGGCCCCGGTCCTCCTTCGAAGCAAGGGTGTCCAGCGCCACCTGGGGCTCAAGGGCATGCCAGGGACGAGCGCTCGAGGTTGTGGACGCTTCTGCGGGCGGTGTCATGAGTGCTTCGCCTCGAAGCGAAAATGGGAGTCGAGGACAGGGTTGGCAATTCTCCAACCAGGGCGAGAAGCCCTCAGGCGGCAAGCAGCAGCGACTGCATGCCGCCCCGCGCCCTCATTTTGAGGGCAGGCGTGCAAGCGCTGAGAGGCCCGTTTGATGCAATGGGTAGGGCAGCAGGCACTACTCTTGTGGACCTCCTGCAGGGTAAGTGGGTTTCCGGGCAGTGCGCCCTGGTCTTCGGATCCGCAGCTCGCCCAAGGACTGCCAGTGGCCTGCGCTCAGTTGCTTGGAGCAGGCCGTAGGCGGCGCGTTGTGCACGGGCCGGTCGAGTTGTCATACAGGATTCTGTTCCGCACGAGGTGGAGGCCGTGGAGCCGAGCGTCAGCCTGCTCACCGTCGCCTGGCCCGCGGCGTCCGCCTCTTGGTGAACAGAGGGCCATCACCGCGCGCTGGCAGCTCTTGCGCATGGCGGGCGCGCTTCCCATGGTGGCGCGGCTGGACCGTGAAGGCTCCGGCCACCACACCTGACGCAAGGGAGCCCCCATGGCCACCGAGCCGCAACGCCGTGGATTCCTCCTCGCCAAGGGCTGGGTGCAGGCCGCCCTCCTGGTGATGCTGTTCGGCTTCTTCGTCCTGGGGCTGCTCGCGTACCGCGCGCACACGGACAGCGCGCCCCTCCCCCAGCGGACCGTCACCCCTGAGGGCAGGCTCGTCTTCACCGGAGAGGACATCCTGGCCGGCCAGGGCATCTTCCTGCGCAACGGGCTGATGCAGTACGGCTCGGTGTTCGGCCATGGCGCCTACCTGGGGCCGGACTACACCGCGGACTACCTGCGCCGCTCCGCCCTCTATGTGCACGAGCGGCTCGGCGGCGAGCAGGACGCCGCGGCAGCGGCGCGCACCCTGAAGGACTTCCAGCAGAACCGGTACGAGCCGGCCACGGGCACGCTCGTCTTCACCCGGGAGCAGGCCGGCGCCTTCGAGCACCTGGCCGCGCACTACCACGCCACCTTCTCCGCGCCATCCACCGGGCAGGGACTGCGGCCGAGCGCGATCACGGCCCCGGAGGAGACCCGGCAGCTCACCGCCTTCTTCGCCTGGACGGCATGGGCCGCCTCCGCCCGGCGCCCGGGGCTCGACTATTCCTATACCAACAACTGGCCCCCGGAGCCGCGCGTGGGCAACGGCCCCACGGGCGCCATGGTGGTGTGGAGCGTGCTGTCGCTCATCGCGCTGCTGGGCGGCATCGGCCTGCTGATGGCCGCCTTCGGCCGGTGGAACTTCCTCGGCTGGCACAAGCACGAGCACCAGACGGTGTCCTTCCGCCGCCCCAGCGAGGTGATCCTCACCCCGTCCCAGCGCGCGTGCGCGTGGTTCTTCCTGGTGATGGCGGTGCTCTTCCTGCTGCAGTCCTTGCTGGGTGGCGCCACTCAGCACTACCGCGCCGAGCTGACCCACTTCTTCGGCTTCGACCTGGCCGCTCTCCTGCCCTTCAACCTCGCGCGCACCTGGCATGTGCAGCTGTCCCTGCTCTGGGTGGCGACCTCGTTCCTCGCCGCCGGCATCTTCCTCGCGCCGATGGTGGCGGGCCATGAGCCGCGCGGGCAGCACTGGCTCGCCTACGGGCTGCTGGGAGCGCTCGCGGTGGTGGTGTTCGGCAGCCTCGCCGGAGAGTTCGCCGGCATCCACGGGTGGACGCCTAGCGTGTGGTTCGGCAACCAGGGCTTCGAGTACCTGGACCTCGGGCGCTTCTGGCAGGTGCTGCTGTCGCTCGGGCTGCTCTTCTGGGTGGGGCTGCTCTTCCGCGTGCTGCGGCGCAGGCTGCGCACCGAGCACCCCGGCAACATGCCGTGGATGTTCTTCTACGCGGCGCTGGCCATCCCCGCCTTCTACGCGGTGGGGCTGCTGGCCCGGCCTGGCTCACACTTCACCCTGACCGACTTCTGGCGCTTCTGGGTGGTGCACCTGTGGGTCGAGGACTTCCTCGAGCTCTTCACCACCCTCATGGTGGCCTACATCTTC
>JAFGNZ010000045.1 GCA_016926755.1 Myxococcaceae bacterium
AGCGCAGGCGGCTGCGAGCCACGTCCACGACGCCTTTTCCGAAGAAGGAGACGTTGACGACGAAGTAGGTGGGCACGGAGGAGGGCTTGGGCCCCTTGCGTTTCCTGCGCACGCGCAGCACTTCGGCGGGGTGGAAGTCGAGCAGGCCGGTCAAGCCTTCGGCCTGAAAGGCCGAGGCCATGCGCTCGGAGACGAGGAAGCTGCTGCCAGGGCCCCTGACGAAGTCGCCGAGCTCCTGGCCGTACAACTCCAGCTCGACGCGGTAGGGCGGCAGCCATGTCAGCATGCCGAGGGCGCCATCGCACCGAGGGCAATGGGGAGCAGGTCCGCGGTTGACGGGCTCGACCTTGTTGAACTGGGTGTCATGAGGTCCCCATGTGTCCTCCTCAAGGACGAAGAAGCGTGGGGGCGGGAGGACGTCGGAAGCCATGGGGAAATCTCTCGATTGATCCTTGGCTCATACAGCCCGCGGAGGAGCTGATGTTTCGCCAGAGCGGGCCTGCTTGAGGGCCTCGCAGGCGCTCAGCCGGCCCTGCTTGCACAAGGTCACCAGGGTGGTTTCACCGGGAACCTGGGTCGTCACCAGGAGAAGCAGCAGCGGGAGCATGCCCCTCATGCTAGACGAAGGGTCTGGGCGCTCCTGCCATGAAGCAACGGTTTGACGTCATCGTCGTGGGCCTGGGCCACGCGGGCTGCGAGGCCGCCCTCGCCTGCGCGCGCATGGGGCTCGACACGCTCGGCCTCACCCTCAGGCGAGACCGCGCCGCCGTCATGAGCTGCAACCCCGCGGTCGGCGGCACCGCCAAGGGCCACCTCGTCCGCGAGCTCGATGCGCTCGGCGGAGAGATGGGGCTCGCCGCCGATCGCGCCGGCACCCACTTCAAAACGCTCAACGCCTCCAAGGGCCCCGCCGTCCAGGCCACCCGCGTCCTCTGTGATCGCGACGCCTACGCGCGCGCCGTCCAGTCCGTCCTCTTCTCCCAGCCGAACCTCACCGTGCACGAGGCCGAGGTCTCCTCCCTCGTCGCCGAGGGCGGCCAGGTGGCCGGCGTGGTGCTCGGCGATGGCACCTGCCTCCAGGCGCGCGCCGTGCTCCTCACCACCGGCACCTTCCTCCAGGCCCTCATGCACGTGGGCGAGAAGAAGGAGGTGGGCGGCCGGCTCGGCGACGAGGCCGCGCGAGGCCTCTCCCACTCGCTGCGCGCCCTGGGCTTCTCTCTGGGCCGCTTCAAGACGGGCACCCCCGCGCGCCTCCAGCGAGACACCATCGACTGGGACGCCGTGGAGCCCCAGCCGGGAGAGCGGCCCGCGCGCGGCTTCTCGTGGCGCACGCGCCAGGCCGTGGCCGCCGGCCAGCCCTTCCCGCTCCAGCCTCCCGTCACCTGCGGCATCACCTACACCACGCAGGAGACGCACCGGCTGCTGCGCGACAACCTCCACCGCTCGCCGCTGTTCCAGGGCGACATCGTCGGCCGAGGGCCTCGCTACTGCCCCTCGCTGGAGGACAAGGTGGTGCGCTTCTCCGCGCGCGAGCGCCACCAGGTGTTCCTCGAGCCGGAGGGCCCGGAGTCGCCGCTGGTGTACCCGGCGGGCCTGTCCACCAGCATGCCCGCGGACGTGCAGCTTGAGTTCCTGCGCACCATCCCCGGCCTGGAGCGCGTGGAGGTGGTCCGCTTCGGTTACGCGGTGGAGTACGACTACGCGCCGCCCACCCAGCTGTCCGCCACGCTGGAGACCAAGGCCGTGCGCGGCCTGTACTTCGCGGGGCAGCTCAACGGCACCTCCGGCTACGAGGAGGCCGCGTTCCAGGGGCTGTACGCCGGCATCAACGCGGCGCTGCGGGTGAAGGGCGAGCCGGCGCTGCTGCTCGGGCGGGACGAGGCGCACGGGGCCGTGCTGGTGGACGAGCTGGTAACGCGGGGCGTGGACGAGCCGTTCCGCATGTTCACCAGCCGCTCGGAGCACCGGCTCAAGCTGCGCGAGGGCAACGCGGAGCTGCGCCTGGCTCGGCACGGGCACCGGGTGGGGCTGCTGCCGCGCGAGGCGCTCGAGCGGGTGGAGGAGCGCGGGCGGAGGGTGGCCGAGGAGGTGGCGCGGCTGAAGCGCTCGGGGCTGGCGGCGCGGCTGAAGCGGCCCGAGGTGAGCTACGCGGCGCTGGCGGCCGAGGCGCGCGCGTGGCCCGAGCTGCCCCCCGAGGTGGCCGAGGAGGTGGAGGTGGAGGTGAAGTACGAGGGCTACATCGCCCAGGCCGAGCGCGCGGCGGCGCGCGAGGCGGAGGCGTGGGACGGGTGGGTGATTCCGGCGGGCTTCCGGTTCTCCGAGGTGCGCGGGCTGTCGGCCGAGGCGGTGGAGAAGTTCACCGCGCACCAGCCGGGCACGGTGGGCCAGGCCCGGAGGATTCCAGGCCTCACGCCGGCCGCGCTGTCCCTGCTGCTGGTGGCGCTGAAGAAGGAGCGGGCCGGCCCGGGCTGTCGGTCATCGCCGTGAGTTCTTGATCCGGAACCCCGCCCCGGGTTAGACGGCGCCTCGGCCCGGGGGCAAGCACGCACCCTCGGATCCGTGGGACTCATCCGGTCGGATCCCTCCGCCCTGCCCCATCACGTAGGTATGTCCAGCTGCGCTCCGTGCCTGGGTTCTCCATTTGTGAACCTGTGGACATGATCTCAGGCGCCCTGTGGGAAACGTGTGGATAACCCACGCTTTTCTGGAGCGATCAACGAAATCAGGTACTTAAGCCCCTGGGGGCTGTGGGGGAGCTGTGGATAACGCTCGCTTCTTTGATCATCTCCAACAGGGGTGCCAGGCGCTCAAGGTAGGACTGAGTGAGGACGTCCCTTCGAAGCTCCTGAGGCTCATGCAGGAGCTTCTGAAGTGGAACGCCAAGGTCAATCTGACCGCCATCACGGCCCCTGAAGAGGTGCTCGAAAAGCACTTCCTGGACTCGCTGGCGGTGCTCCCCGAGGTGGAGGGCGCCGCCTCCCTCCTGGACCTGGGCGCCGGGGCTGGCTTCCCCGGCCTGCCGCTCAAGCTCGCGCGGCCGGAGCTGGCGGTGACGCTCGTGGATGCCGTGGGCAAGAAGGTCGGCTTCCTCAAGGCCGCCATCGCCGCGCTCGGGCTGAAGCAGGCGCGTGGGCTCCATGCTCGCGCGGAGGGCAAGCCCGAGGCCGAAGGCATCCCCCGCGCCGAGGTGCTCATCGCCCGCGCCTTCATGGATCTGCCGGGCTGGTTGGAGCTCGCCCCCGCCTACCTGCTGCCCGAGGGACGCGTGGTGGCCATGCTCGGCAAGGCCTGGCCGGAGGCGGAGCTGCGGGCGCGCGCCTCCGAGCGGGGCCTGCGCCTCGTCTCCGCCCGTCAGTACCAGCTGCCGTTCTCGGGCGCCGAGCGGCAGGTCGCCGTCTTCTCCAAGGCCTGAGTCAGCCGCTCCCGGACGAGCGAGCCCGCGGGGTGAGGAGCGCTCCAGCGCTCGTGTTCAGCGGGAGTTCCACGCCACCGACTCAGAGTGCAGCGAGAGGATCCGCGAGCCCTCCGGCAGCTCGCCCTCCGCCACGCACGTCGTCGCGCCCGTGAGCGTGAAGGTCGTCGAGGCGGACATCCCCAGCGCGTTCGTCACCGTGGCCGTGATGGAGGGCGTGGTGCCCGTGAGCACGCACAGCGGCGGCGTCCACTCCACCTCACTCTGGGTGGCCTCCGCCACCGCTCGCTCCAGGGTGCCTGTGTTCGCCGCCCAGGTGATGGTGAGCGCCCGTGCGTGCGGATCACTCGCCACCACGCGGAAGGTGACGCGGGCGCCCGCGGATACGCGCAGGTCCGACTGGAAGGTGCTCGTGATGCGCGGCGCCAGGTGCGCCTCGGGCTTGCTCCCCGGCGCTGAGGCAGGGCGCGCCACCGGCTCGGCGGGCTGCTGGCTGCATCCGCCCACCACCACCCCCAGCGCCGCCAACAGCCCCCTCCCCTTCCAGCGTCTCGTTCCGTGTATGGCGCGCCTCCTGGCCCATCACTCGCGGGCGCGAGCGATGCGCACAGTGTAGGATACGGTGCCAGGACGGCCAGTTTTCAGCGCCTCGCGGCGCCCGGGTGACTCCTGATCAGCAGGGTTGATCAGGTCGGATCCAGACGCCATCCCGAGCAGTCACCACCAGGCCGGGCATCGCGGATACTCCCAGGCTGTCCGCCTGTCTGACAGCTCTTCGCGATGCGCCACCGGCAGCAGGCCCACATCCCAAGGCCTCCTTGTCGAGTCCGCCCCAGGCACGTCCGAGGTTGAGCTTGTGAGCTTGAGCGGGCTTCCCACCCGGAGAGCCCGAGCGAGCGCACAGGACCTGGGCGGGTGAGCGGGTGCCTACTCCCGCGGCGCCTCGCTGGCGGGCCCCACCCTGTTGGAGATGTCGAGCACGCGTGGGGACGTGCCGAGCGTCCGGTGGGAGGCCTCCCGGGGAGTGTCCTGAGGGGGCCGGAGGGGTGGCTCCCGCGAGTCGGTGCAGGGCTGCGGGGGCGGCGCGGGCGGGCACCTCCAGGCTTCGTAGGTGGGAAGGGGAAAGGTGGCGCGACCCATCAGGAAGCCGGCGCCGAAGAGCAGCAGCGCGGCCCCCGTGCCGAGCAGCACCGGCCACGTGCGGCGCGCGCGGTGCAGGGGCGCCTGCCCGGGCGGCTCCAGCGCTCGCAGGGCCTGGGCGGCCGAGGCGAAGCGGAGCGCCCGGTCCTTCGAGGTCAACCGCGAGAGGAACTCGTGGAAGCCTGGCGACACGTCCATGCGCGCGATGAGGCGGGTGCTCGCCTCCGCCTCGAGCCGCTTCCACCAGGACTCCCACGAGAGCGCATCCACGAGCGTGACGCCCAGCGAGAACAGATCCGTGGTGGCATCGAGCTCGCCAGCGGTCTGCTCGGGCGGCGTGTAGCGCGAGGCCTCCGAGCTCGTGCCTCCCCGCACCCAGCCCGCGCCGAAGTCCACCAGGAAGAGCGCGCCGTCCGGGCGGCGGATGAGGTTGGCGGGCTTGAGGTCTCCATGGAAGACGTGGGGCGAGCGTCCCTGGAGGTAGCAGAGGATGTCGAGGGCCTGCCGCGCGAGCTCACGCGCCTCCAGCTCGGTGCAGGGGCGGCCGGCGAGCTCCTCCGCGAGCGGGGTGCCTTCGATGAACTCCTGGACCAGGTAGAGCCGCGTGTCGACGCCCACGCCGAGCTGGAGCAGGTCCAGGTAGCGGGGGATGCGCGGGTGGGTGAGGCCCTGGAGCTGGCGCGCCTCCTGGTGGAAGGCCTGGAGGGTGGTCGCCGCGGGCTCGGTGGTGAAGGACAGCTCCTTGAGCACCACCAGCCCGTCCGCATCATCAGCCAGATAGGTGCGAGCCGCGCCGCGCTGCCCGAGCACCTGGCGCACGTGGTAGGGGCCGACCCTGGCCGCCACGCCGCAGTGGATGCAGCGCTCGCCTCCCGCCAGCTCGCCACACCCGGGGCAGGTACCCTTCGGCGGAGCGGGAGTCGTGACCGAGGAACTTCCCTGCCCTGCCGACATCATCGGCCTCCCAGCGTTCGCGGCGCATTCTGTGTGGGTGCGGGGGCGCGGACAAGACCGCGGCGGGTTCGGCGGAGGAGCGGCTCCACGGACGAGCCGGGCACGGCGGCGCAGTCCGTTCACGTCGGGGTGCCGGTGGCGCGCGGGGCCGGGAGCGCTCCGCGGGCATGCGGGAGCAGGGGGTGCGCCCCGCCGCCTCCAGATGGAGTGACACGAGACGTATGGCATGCGCCGTCCATGCCCCCTTGTTCCACGTGGAACGTCACGGCTCCGGGGCCGGCGCATGTTCCACGTGGAACGTCACGGCTCCGGGGCTGGCGCATGTTCCACGTGGAACGTGCGGCGCGCGCCTCCACCCTTGTTCCACGTGGAACGCGCGGCCCTCGAGCTCAACCGTGTTCCACGTGGAACGCGCGGCCCTCGAGCTCAACCGTGTTCCACGTGGAACGTCTGCTCCCCGCGGGCCGCCGGAGGCCCCTGGAGGAGCCCGGTCCGGGGCCCGCACCCCGCCCGCCGCGAGTCACCCGGGCAGCAAGGGAGCGGGCCCAAAATGACACTAGATTGAATGACGATTTGGTGGCTCAATGCCGCCCGCACTTTCGTGCACCCGGCGACACTTCCACCGCGCCGCCGGAGGCCCGAGGACGTCGCGGCACGCAACGCAGAACCCCGGACTCCGGGGTCGGAAGAGGATGGGCTACGTGGGTCGAATCATCTGCATCTCCAACCAGAAGGGCGGCGTCGGGAAGACCACCACCGCCATCAACCTGGCCGCCAGCCTCGCGTCGGCCGAGCGCCGCACGCTCCTGGTGGACATGGATCCCCAAGGCAACGCCGGCAGCGGCCTGGGCCTCAAGCGCGACGCGCTCCAGGGCACCATCTATGAGGCGCTGCTCAACGGCCGCCCCATGAAGGAGCTGCTCCACCCCACCGAGCTGCGCTACCTCCAGGTGGTGCCCGCCACCCCGGACCTCACCGGCGCCGAGGTGGAGCTGGTCAGCCAGGAGCGCCGCGAGTTCCGCCTCCGCGACGCGCTGCGCCCGCTGGCCAGGGAGTACGACTACATCCTCATCGACTGCCCGCCGTCGCTGGGCCTGCTCACCCTCAACTCGCTGGTGGCCGCCGACTCCGTCCTCATCCCCCTGCAGTGCGAGTACTACGCGCTCGAGGGCCTGTCCCAGCTCACCCACACCGTGGACCTGGTGCGCCAGGGGCTCAACCCGGAGCTGAAGATGGAGGGCATCCTGCTCACCATGTTCGACGGGCGCGCCAACATCGCCAACCAGGTGGTGGACGAGGTGCGCGGCTACTTCAAGGAGCAGGTGTTCGGCGTGGTGGTGCCGCGCAACGTGCGCCTGGCCGAGTGCCCCTCCTTCGGCAAGCCCATCATCCTCTATGACATCAAGTCCAAGGGCTGCGAGAGCTACCTGGCCCTGGGCCGGGAGATCATGAACCGCGAGGGCAGGAAGCCCCCTGCACGCCGGGTCGCTTGATTCAAGGAGACACGACGTGCTGAACGCTGCCGACAAACAGAAGCGGGCGCTGGGCCGAGGCCTCTCCGCCCTCATCCCCCAGGCCGCCCCCACGCCGGTGCCCGCGGCCAACCCGGTGGCCGAGCCGCCCGCCCGCAATGGCGTGCTCAAGCTGGCCATCGAGGCCATCCACCGGGACAACGCCCAGCCGCGCCGCTACTTCGACGAGGCGAAGCTGGCCGAGCTCACCGAGTCCATCAAGGCCCAGGGCGTGCTGCAGCCGGTGCTCGTGCGCAAGGATGGGGACGGCTACAAGCTCATCGCCGGGGAGCGCCGCTGGCGCGCGGCCCAGGCCGCCGGCCTCAAGGAGGTGCCCGCCCTGGTGCGCGAGGTGACGGAGGCCCAGGCCTTCGAGCTGGCGCTGGTGGAGAACCTCCAGCGCACGGACCTCAACCCCATCGAGGAGGCCGAGGGCTACCAGCGCCTGGTGGACGAGTTCAAGCTCACCCAGGAGCAGATCAGCCAGCGCGTGGGCAAGGATCGCTCCACGGTGGCCAACGCACTGCGGCTGCTGGCCCTGCCGGCCGACGTGAAGGCCCTGGTGGCGGATGGCTCGCTGAGCATGGGCCACGCGCGCGCGCTGCTCGGCGTGCCGCGGCTGCCGGAGATGCAGGCGCTGGCGGCGCAGGTGGCCTCGCAGAAGCTGTCCGTGCGCGACACGGAGAAGCTGGTGCAGCAGCGGCGCACGCAGAAGAAGGAGGGGGGGCGGCCGCCCAAGCAGAGCCCCCAGGTGAAGGCCCTGGTCGAGGAGCTGCAGCGCCGACTGGGGACAAAAGTACGTCTGACCGAGCGGTCTCCAGGGAAAGGAACTTTGGAAGTGGACTTCTTCTCGTACGATGACCTGGATCGTCTCTTGAAGCTTCTCAGGAAGGAGTAGCGCATGGCGCTCCTTGGCGGGAAAAAAGACGAAGCACCCAGCACCACCAGCAAGCCATTGTTCAAGCGGGAGGAGGATTTCGTGTCGACGCGTCCAGGCGACATTCACACGCTGCTCGGTAAGGGGAGCGAGTTCGAGGGCAAGCTCACCTTTGAAGGGCAGGTGCGGATCGACGGCAAGTTCAGCGGGCAGATCTTCACCAAGGACACCATCGTCATCGGTGATGGCGCGCGCGTTCAGGCCGAGATCAACGCCGGCACCGTCATCATTCACGGCACCGTCGAGGGCAACGTGAAGGCCACCAGCCTCATCGAGCTCAAGCAGCCCGGTCGCGTGAAGGGCAACCTCGAGGCGCCCGCGCTCTCCATGGATCGCGGCGTCATCTTCGAGGGCACCATGAAGATGGAGAACCTCGGGGGCGCCAAGCAGCCGCCTCCGCCCGGTGGCGGCGACAAGAAGTAGTGCCGCGCCCCGCGCACAGGCTGCGGCTGGCGGCCGTGCTGGCGCTCGCCGCGCTGGCCGCTGGCTGCTCGGGCTGCTCGGAGAAGAAGGGCCCGCACGAGGCCTCGGCGGGCAATGGCGGCACCGCGGGCACCACTGAACGCCTGTCTCCCCTTCGGGCGGGCGTGAAGGTGCCCCTGCCGCCTGGCTGGTCGGCGCTCGTGGCGGCGGATGGCAGCTTCCAGGCCGGGCCCCCAGGGGTGCCGGTGCTCCGGGTGGATGTACGCCGCGGCGAGGGAGGCGCGCTGCCCTCGGCCGAGGAGCTGGCCGACTCCGTCCGTGAGAGGTTCTCCCAGTTCCAGGTGTCGCTGGAGCAGCAGGAGGGAGACGAGCAGCTCTCCCTGGTCCGCATCACCCTGGCGCCCAAGCGGGAAGACGGCGGGGCAGGGCCGCATGCGACGGTCATGCTGGGGGCTCGGCGCGTGGGGGAGGACCTCTTCCTCTGTGCCACGCTGCCCGGGGCCAGCGCCGAGGAGGTGCGTCTGGCCACCGAGGCCTGTCGGGAAATCCAGCCGCAGGCCACACCGCGGTGATGTGGGTAACGCTGCCCGTCACAGCTTCTCACTCACAGTGGGGCTTCACGTTTTCGAAGGGAATTCATAACCTATACATCACGCCCAGGCGCTGACCCTCCGGCGCCTCGAGAAGGAGTGAAAGCAATGGCTCTCCCCGACTTGCTCACCCCCGCCATCCAGGTCGCCGGGGTACTCCTCCTGGGCCTGCTCACGCTGGTGACAGTCTCGGGCATGCGGGCGCGGCCCCAGCCCGTGCCCGTGCGCCGGGATGGCTCGCGCCGCCGGCCCTGAGCCGCCGCTCAGCGCTTGAGGGAGAGCGAGAGCGCGAAGTCTTCCGCCCGGTCCGTCCACCATGCGGCCAGGTGCAGCCCCGCGCCGGCCAGCTCCGCCTCCACCTGCTCCGGGCGGAACTTGCAGCTCACCTCCGTGCGCAGCGCCTCGCCCTGCTCGAAGTGGACGGAGCGCTCGAGCGAGCGCAGCCGCACCACCTGCGCCCGCCGGGAGATGAGCCGCATCTCGATCCAGCCGTGCTCCTCGTCGAAGGGCGCCAGGTGCTCGAAGGCCTCCAGGTCGAAGTCCGCGCCCAGCTCGCGGTTGAGCACGCGCAGCACGTTGCGGTTGAACTCGGCCGTCACGCCCGCGCCGTCGTTGTAGGCGTGGAACAGGCGCTCGCGGGACTTGAGCAGATCCGTGCCCAGCAGCAGCCCGTCCCCGGGCGCGAGCCCCTCGGCCACCTCCTGGAAGAAGCGCGCGCGCTGCTCCGGCTTGAAGTTGCCGATGGTGCCCCCCAGGAAGGCCACCAGCCGGCGCCCGCCCCGAGGCAGCTGTCCCAGGTGGCGCTCGAAGTCGCCCACCACCGCGTGCACGCGCAGGGCGGGGTACTCCCGCGCGAGCCTCTCCGCGGCGCTCCGGAGAAAGGCCTCGCTCACGTCGAAGGGGATGAAGCGCCGCAGCCGCCCCTCCTTCAGGAACGCGTCCAGCAGCAGGCGCGTCTTCTCGCTGGTGCCGCTGCCCAGCTCGATCAGCGTGTCCGCGCCGCTGAGCCGGGCGATCTCTCCGGCGCGCTGCTCGAGGATCTCCCGCTCGCGGCGCGTGGGGTAGTACTCGGGCAGGCGGGTGATGTCGTCGAAGAGCTGGCTGCCGCGCTCGTCGTAGAGCCACTTGGGCGACAGCTCCTTGGGCCGGCCACACAGCCCCGCGAGCGCCTCCTCGCGCAGCGCGCGCAGCGCGTCCCCCGGCCGCACGTGCACATCCACCTGGATGGACTGCCCTCGCGCCGCGCTCGCGCCCCCCGTCTTCGTGCGCATCTGCCTCACCTCGCGTCCCTGGCACAGCGGAAGCCGGCGAAGATCTGCCGGCGGATGGGAAAGTCCCAGTTGCGGAAGCTGTTGCGCACCGCCACGGGCGCGCTCGCCCAGGCGCCGCCGCGCAGCACCTTGTATTCGGCGCCGAAGAAGACCTCGGAGTACTCGCGGTACGGGAAGGCGCGGAAGCCCGCGTAGCCGCCGAAGTCGCTGGCCGTCCATTCCCACACGTCCCCGAGCAGCCCCCACACGCCGTCCGCGCTCCGCCCCTGGGGATGAGAACCCACGGGGGCGGGGCCCCACGTGTCACCGCCCAGGTTGGCGTGCGCGGGCGTGGGGGAGGGCTCGCCCCAGGGGTGCTCGCGCGGCGTGCCGTCGCTGCCCACCGCGGCCTTCTCCCACTCGGCCTCCGTGGGCAGGCGCTTGCCGGCCCAGCGCGCGTACGCCTCCGCCTCGTACCAGCACACGTGCTGCACGGGCTCGTCCCTGGGCAGCGGCTCTACCCAACCGAAGCGCCGGCGCAGCCACGCGTGCGAGCCCTGTGGCAGCCAGAAGAGCGGGTGGCGCAGGCGCTCGGCCTGGATGAACTCCCAGCCCTTCGGGTGCCACCAGCGCGGCTCCTCGTAGCCGCCCGCCTCGACGAAGACGAGGTAGTCCCCGTTGGTGACGGGGTGCGCGTCCAGGAGGAACGGCGGCACGTGCACGGTGTGCGCGGGGCGCTCGTTGTCATAGGCCCACGCGCCGTCGCTGCCCAGGCGCACCGGGCCGCCGGGGATGAACACCTCGTGCTGGGGCACGGCGCCGGGGCGCGGGCGCTCGCGCGCGGCCGGGCGGTACTCCCACGTCGTCATCAGCTGCAGCGTGGCCGCGAGCGTCTCCGCGTGCTGCTGCTCGTGCTGGGCCACCATGCCGAGCACGAAGCCGCCTCTGAGCAGCGGCTCGGGCGAGTCCTCCGGCAGCGCCTCCAGGTGCTCGCGCACGGCCTGGCGCACGCGCGCGGCGTAGGCGAAGGCCTCCGCCGGAGGCAGCAGCGGGAGCTGGGAGCGGGTGCGGCGCGGGTGCTGGAACGCATCGTAGAGGGCGTCGAACGCCGACTCCGTGAGGGCCGGGCCGCCCAGCGCGCGCAGCAGCCACTGCTCCTCGTAGTTGGCCACGTGCGCCACGTCCCACACCAGCGGGGACATCAGCGGCGAGTGCTGGCGCAGCAGCTCCGCCTCCGGCACCCCGGCCAGCATGCCCAGGGTGCGCGCCCGCGCGGCCTCCAGCGCTCGCACCGCGCGAGCCTTCCAGGGAGCTCCCGTGACACCCCTCGCCTGTGCCGTGCTGATGCTCCCCGACATGACCCCTCGCAACCTAGGGATGCGCCCGGGGCAATGGGAGCGTGAAGGCCCCCCGGTCCCGGGTTTTGTTTGCGTCCCAACTATATAGGCCGGGAGCGGGCGGCAGGCGAGGAAGTGCCGCCCCGGGCGCGTCGCCTCAGCGGACGATCTTGATGTTGAACTCCGCCGTCTTCAGCGAGCCCCACAGGCGGATCCACAGCGGCAGGTAGCTCTCGGTGCCGCGCGCGGTGGTGATGTCGCCCAGGTCCACCACGTTCTTCCAGCCGAACTGGCTCTTGAGGAACTCGGTCACCGTGGCCTTGGCGCCCGCGTCATTGCCGCTGATGAACATGTGATGATCCCCCCCGGCGAGCTTGCCCGGGTTGACCATGAGCTCGGCCGTCACCGTGTTGAGCGTCTTGATGACCCGGGTGTCCGGGAGGGCGGCCTGCGCGAGCTCGCCCAGCGAGTCCGTGTTGCCCGCGAACAGGGAGGGCGGCATGCCCTTGGAGAAGTCCAGCGGGTTGGAGATGTCGATGAGGATCTTCCCCTTCAGGTTCTCGGCGCCCGCGGCCTTCAGCGCGTCCAGCGAGCCGGCGCCCTGGGTGCAGTTGAAGACAAGCTCGCCAAAGGAGGCCGCGTCCGCGAACGTGCCCTGCGAGGCCTTGGCCCCCGCGGCCTGGGCCCAGGCCACCGCCTTCTCGTTGTTCGCCGTGCGCGAGCCCATCCTCACCTCGTGCCCCAGGGACACGAGCTTGTTGCCAATCGTGCTGCCCACCATGCCGGTACCGAAGATGCCAATCCTCATCGCGTGCTCCTCCTGAAACGGTGCACGGCGAAAGGTAGCGGGGTGGCCCGCGGTTGAGAATCACCGGCGGGCTCAACATTCCGTCAACTCTGGGTTAACAATGCGGGGATGGACCTGTTCTCCGGAGTGCTCCCCTTCCTGCACACGGCGGAGGCGCGCAGCTTCCGCAAGGCCGCGGCCCAGCTCGGGGTGACGACGGCGGCCATCAGCAAGGCGGTGGCCCGGCTGGAGGCGGAGCTGGGCGTCAGCTTGCTCCACCGCACCTCGCGCCACGTGTCCCTCACCCCCGAGGGCGCCTCCTTCCTGGAGCACTGCCGCGAAGCGGTGACGCGGATGCAGGCGGGGCGCGAGCTCGTCGCCCAGGCGCAGAAGGTGGCCGAGGGCGTGCTCAAGGTGTCCATGCCGCTCATCCTCGGGCGCGCGGTGGTGCCGGAGCTGGGGCGGCTGGCCGCGCGCCACCCGCGCCTGTCCTTCAACCTCTCGCTGACCGACCGCTTCACCCGCATGGCCGAGGAGGGGGTGGACGTGGCGGTGCGCATCGGCGAGCTGGAGGACTCGAGCCTGGTGGCGCGCACGCTGCGCGTGCCGCAGTGGGTGACGGTGGCCTCGCCCGCGTACCTGGGGCGCCACGGAGCGCCGCGGCACTACCGGGAGCTGGAGCGCCACGCGTGCCTGAAGTTCGTCGCGCCCTCGGGCGTCACGCGCGAGTGGTCCTTCCAGGATCGCCGCGAGGCCAGGCCCATCACCGTGAGGACGCCGGACGCGTTCCGGATTGATCACGGCGAGCTGCTGGTGGAGGCCGCCGTGGCGGGGCTCGGCCTCTGCCAGGCCTTCGACTTCATGGTCTCCGAGCACGTGCGCGCCGGGCGGCTCGTGGAGGTGCTCGCGCCATACGCGGCGGAGGGGCCGCCCATCCGCGCGCTGTGCCTGCCGCGGCGCCAGTCCACGCCCCGGGTGCGGGTGTTCCTGGACTTCCTCCAGCAGCTGCTCCACC
Source organism: Myxococcaceae bacterium (assembly GCA_016926755.1). Classification (GTDB taxonomy): domain Bacteria; phylum Myxococcota; class Myxococcia; order Myxococcales; family Myxococcaceae; genus Hyalangium. The sequence continues at coordinate 13,357 of JAFGNZ010000045.1, forward strand.
GCGAGCGCTGAGCGCGCGGCCTGGCGCGCGAGCGAGCGGCCATCGCGCCCGGGCGGGCGGGTGCGCTCGGCTGTCCTCGGAGAGAGCGAGGGCCCGCTCACACGGGTTGCTCCGCCTGCCCTTTGTCGCCCGGATGACAACCCTCTTCTTCAGGAGGCACGTGGCGAGGCCTCCGCTCGCGCCAGGTGAGCGCGGAGGCATGAGGAGGCGCGGATGGCTTGGTCCAGGACCCCCTGGTCGGCGTGGAATGGGCTCGGCTTCGGGCTGGTGGCGGGCGGGGTGTTCGCCGTGGCCGAGTGCGTGGCCTCGCTGGTGGCCGGGCGGGGCGTGCTGGAGCCCGTGCGCTACGCGGCCAGCGTGCTGCTGGGCTCGCGGGCGCTGGGGGAGCTGCCGCTGGGGCTGACGTTGGCCGCGGGGCTCGGCGTGCACCTGGCGCTGTCGGCGTTCCTCGGGTTGGTGTACTCGCTGATCGACGCGCGCCTGTCTCCCGAGCTGCGGCCGAGGGTGTCGCACCAGCTCGCGGTGGGCATGCTCTTCTCGCTCGGGGCGTGGGTGGTGACGTTCCAGTTCCTCGGGCGCGGCTACTACCCGTGGTTCCTCGAGCAGGCGCAGTTCTTCCACCTGGTGATGCACGCGCTCTTCTTCGGGGCGCCGCTCGGGGTGCTGTTCGCCGCGGCCGAGCGCCGCCGGGTGGCCATCGCCCAGTTCGAGCAGCACGCGGCCGAGGAGCGCACGCCGGAGCGCGCCCGCGGAGGGACACCCAAGTGACACGGAGGAGAGGGAGCATGAGCTACGGGATGCTGGTGGGGTGCGCGTTGCTGGGGGCGAGCGCGGTGGCGTGCGGAGGCGCGCGCACCGAGGCGCCGCTCATCGACGAAGAGCGCCCGGTGGCGGTGAGCTCGGGCCAGGGCGGCGCGGGGGGCGTGGAGCCGGGCGAGTGGGCGACGGCCGTCCCGCCGCGGCGGCAGCAGCAGCGCGCGCTCTATGATCAGGTGGCGAACGAGCTCGGCTTGGAGCAGGCGCTGGGCACCGCGGGGCGGCGAGCGCCGGCGGGCGAGGCGGTGGGCGGTGGAGGAAGAGCGGGCGGCGAGGGGCGGAGCTGCGCCGAGGTGCTGGCGGCCGACGCGCCGGCCGCGGTGGTGTCCGGCACGCTGGAGTTCGCGTCCAATGAGCTGCTGATCCTCAGCGTGTCGGGCCGGGAAGCGGTGAAGCTGCGCGCGGACGAGGACACCTGCGCGGTGCAGGCGCGGCAGGAGCTGGCGCGGACGGAGTCACTGCTCGAGGGCACCGAGGTGCGAGTCTCGTACGTGATGAAGGACGGCATCCCCACGGCCCGGGTGGTGCGCGCGGAGCCCGTGCGTCCCCTGCGCTGAGAGGCGCTGTCCGAGCACTTCGTGTCGAGCGGCGCGGGGCACCTGTCCCGCGCCGCTCCGCGTGTTTGTCGAGGGTGTTCACGCCGTCGCGCCAGCGTTGAATACGGGCTGCCGAGCTTACGTTTGGGGTATGATGGTACGACGTGACCTCGGAGGTTTCCCCTCCACGCACTCATGGCCCCTGGGGCCCCGGACTGGACTGACGAACCCATGGAAAAGCCTCTCTCGAGCGTTCTTGGAGCCGCGGTGAGGACGGCCCGGATGCGCGCAGGACTCACCCAGGAGGACGTGGCCGAGCGCATCGGCATGGCCTCCGAGGTGTATGGGCGGATGGAGCGTGGGCAGATGCTGCCGCGCGTGGAGAACCTGCGGCGGCTGTGCCTGGTGCTCAACGTCCCGCCGCACGAGCTGCTCGGGTTGGATCCGGACTCGTTCCGGGGCGCGTTCTCCTGGGACGAGGTGAAGCCTCGCGGGGATGACACCGCGGACGTGCGGCGGTTGCTGCGCCGGCTGCGCAAGCTCAGCACCAACCAGGTGAAGCTGCTGAGCCTCATCGCCGGGGCGATGATGAACAAGGGCAAGGCCGGCAAGGGCAAGAAGTGAGCGGCCCCCGCGGCTGTGAGTCCATGTGCGGGTAGGTGTCTTGGCGCCATGCTCGGTGAGTCACCCGCGGGTGGCGAGCTCCAGGATGTTCGCCCGCGGAGGAAAGCGCGCTTCACCTCGGTGGCTCTCGGCCTCTTGAGAGCAGTAGGTGGGCGGTGATGCCCCTGGCTACATCGCACGTGGGACTGGCAGAACCCGGCGGATCTCCTGTCCCTCGTCCAACTCGGGTCCCTGCCTGTGAGGTCCTTCCGCCCACCCAGGGGCGATGACAGCCTCCGCGCCATGCCACGCCTGTGCTCTTGGGTGCTCCTGGCCCTGCTGGCCTCCACGCAGCTGGGCGGC
>JAFGNZ010000285.1 GCA_016926755.1 Myxococcaceae bacterium
GTTTCCTAAACCGCAGGCCGCTGGTTCGATTCCAGCCGGGGCCGCTTCCATGTTCACCTCCGTTGTGGCGCCTTTGTGGCGCGGTGGTACTGCCTCATGAAGGAGCGCTGGCCGGGGGGCTACGTGCACCGTCAGGCGGACGGTCAGCCCCTCTTCATCATCGAGCGGCGCGTGCGCGGGCACCGCTTCCACGTCTCCACCCGCTGCCACTCGCTGCGCGCGGCCATGAAGCAGCTCGAGCGCTTCGAGGCTAATCCGCACGCCTACGCCCCCGAGGGCGCTCCGCGTGAGCAGGGCCTGGTGCTCACCGCCGAGCTGCTGCTCGAGTTCCACTCGTGGCAGCTGCAGAAGGGCAACACGCGCAAGCACGCCAACGAGATGGGCAACCGCCTCGCGGACTGGATCGAGGACTTCGGCGGGAAGGACTTGCGCCAGCTCTCCCTGAGAGAGGACGTGAAGCCCGCGCTGGAGCGGCGGCCCACCAGCCGCGCGCACCGGATCATCGCCCTCAAGGCCTTCTTCGCGTGGCTGCGCAAGGAGAAGCACCTGCTGCGCAGCGCCGAAGACTGCACCCTGGACCTGCCGGTGCCCCAGGCCCGTCCGGAGAAGCACCGCCGGCGCAAGGCTGTGCCCTTCGAGGCGGTGCAGGCCGCGGCCGGCGCACTCGCTCCGGCCTACCGGGACATGCTGGTGGTGCTCGCCGGCACGGGGTGGCACGTGACGGAGCTGGAGCGCTTCGTCCGCCGGCCGGAGAGCGAGCTGGTGCACGCGCGCCGCGGAGATACCCTGGCGGTTCTGGTGACGCGCCACAAGGGCGGCGAGCTCACCCGCACGCCGGTGAGCAGCCCCGGGGTGCTCGCAGCGGCGGAGCGCCTCCGAGAGCGCGGAGAGCTGCCGCGCAAGGCCAACCAGGCTCTGAAGGCGGCCTGCCGCGCGGCCGGGGTGGCGGAGTTCACCCTCGGGGTGATGCGCCACTCGGTGGCCACGTGGGCCGTGGAGGGCGGCGCCATGCCCGAGCAGGTGGCGGAGTTCCTCGGCCACAAGGACGCGCGCACCACCCGGCGCTTCTACGCGGACGTGGCCGTGCCCACCACGGCGGTGCTGCTGCCGAGCCTCTCGGGGAAGTAGCCTCACGCGGCCCCCGGCCTGACGTACACCCAGCGCAGCTTCCCGTCCGTGCGGCGCCGCGCGCGCCGCCAGCCGAGCCGGGACATGACTTGGCCGATGGACGCCTGACGGAAGCTCGTCGCTTCGGCGAGCCCCAGGGCCTCGTGGAGCAGCTCGCTGCTCGACACCTCCATCCGCTGGGGGTTGTCCTCCGCCCACGCGCGGACGGAGGGAGTCCACGGGTGCTCCTGGCGGGCTCGCCTCGGGCTTCCCCGGGGCTCCTCAACCCGCTTCACCTCGCGGACCTGGACGCCATGGACGGAAACAGGCCGGGCCTGGAGTAGCTGCTGCTGGAGTTGGATGACGCGCTGGAGGGCCTCCACGTAGGTGCCGGGGACGCCAGCCGGCGCTCCGAAGTCGAAGGCCTGCTGAGCCTCGCGGGCGCCCTGGGCCACCGCGTCGAAGGTGCGAATGACCTTGAGGTGGAAGGCCGCGCTCACCCACATGGCGTACGCGTAGACCAGCTCGCGCGCCACGTAGGTTCCCGGGGCCGATCCACCATGTCGATGGACCAAGGCAGGAATTCCTGCTTCGGTATCCAGCGCCAGGATCAGCTCCCGCACCTGCTGGTTCTCGGTCCAGAGAGAGGGACGATGCCGGGGCTCGTATCCGGCTGCCCGGTGGAGATCGTTCAAGCAGTAGCGGCCCTCGGCGTCCTGGTGGACCTGGACATCGTCGATGTGGATGATCTGATTCATTGGCTCCTCAGCTGGGACGGCGGGGTGAGTCCTTCAAGGCCGACCGGACGGCGCGCGCTTCCTCGGCCGGGGAAGTGGGCCGCTTCTCCTTCCGGGCCCGGCCAGGGGCCGCCGGCTTCCGCCGCGCGCTCGCGGCGATCCGCTGCACCTCGGAGGCGGGCACCATGGTGGAGCGGCCCACCTGGCACACCGCCAGCTCGCCCCTGCGGATGAGCTGCTTGAGCTTGCTGGGGCTCACGCCCAGCTCCCTGGCGGCGCGCCTCTTCGTGAGTACCGTGGGCAGAGCGCCCCAGCTCCGCACCTCGCGCACCTCGGCCAGCAGCTCCTCGAGCATCCTCTCCAGCGACTTCGTCATATGCTCCCCCTTGTGGTGGGAGGGCGCGGATGCGAGTGACGTGCCGAGAAGCACCGCCCTCCAGGGCGCGGCGCACGGCGTCCGAAACGACGGACGGAGGAGTCCACGGAGTGGACGGCGGCTGCTCCGGTGCGTGCTCCACGTCCCCTCCAATCAGGCATAGCTCCGCCATCACCCCGGCCAGGGGCGGTTGACTGCTCAAGCTCTCAAGTGGCGGCTACTTCTTTGGCGCCCGCTCGCGCGCCATGGACACCACCTTGGCGATGGCCTCCTCGCGGGCCTCCTTCGTGGTGGGTCGGCCCCCGATCTGTCCCCAGAAGCCATCAATCCCAACCGCGATGAGCCGCTCCATCACGCTGGCGGCTTTCCACTTGCGCGGTCGGCGACGACCCAGGTCACGGTCAAGGTCGTTCCACAGCTTGGCGATCAACTCCACGTCCTGATGCTGCTCTGGAGAGAGCCGCACACTGGTCCTGATGGGTTCGCCCGTCTTCGCCTCATCCAATGGGTAGTAGCTCTGAGCCATAAGGGCGGCGAGCTTCGCACCAATTTTTGGTGCAGGCCAGTGAACAGCCGTCTCACGGATCGCGGTGGCGCGCATGCCAAGGACAATGACGCACAAATGTGCGCCAGTCAATGGTGTCTTGACGTGCGCTAAATTTTGGCGCACTGTTCAGCGTCAACAGAGCGGTGGAGGCACCATGGCCGACGACGTGACGTGGGAGCAGCTGGAGAGGAAGGAGCGCTGGTGCATGGCTGACGTGGAGCCCGGCCAGGAGGACTGGCCCAAGGGCCTCGGCTGGCACCCGCTGCCCGGCAAGTGCAAGCGCCGCGGGGCGCAGCTGGTGGACGACGAGTGGCGCTGCGGCAAGCACTCGCGCACCCCGCCCCAGCCCACCTCGCAGTGCGCCGAGGCTCACCGTGCAGCGTGAGTTCCAGAATCGGCCTGTCAAGGCCGTCGTATGGGAGCGAGAAGACGGAAGAGATAGTGCTCCCCACCTTCGTGGGGCAGAGGGGTACACCCGGTGCGGGACATCCATCCCGGACCTGAGTACTCCACGTGACATCCCCCTCCAGGACCTTGAGGCCCCGCTCTATCGGCGCTGCGACCGACTCGCCGATGTCGATGCCTCCTTTGAGGCTCGCACCATGCCTGAGCAGCCGCTGGAACCCATGCGCGAGGTGGCCCTCGGCGAGGCGAAGGCCTGGGGCGTCTTTGACGCGGCTGACATCGAGGCCGCGGAAGAGCCGATCCCCTTCGCCACCTTCGACAGCGAGACTGACGCGCGCGGTTGGGCGCTGCTCAAGGCCTTCCTGGACACCCCCGTCATCCGCCTGTGCAGGGTGAGGGGCACCGTCGCGGTGGACGTGGCGCCCTCCGGGGAGCCGAGCCCGTGAACCTCGACACCCGCCAACTCCTCATCATCGCCGCCCACCTTGCCCGCGACGGCTACATGGAGCGGGACACCTTCGAGCGTCGCAGCACCACCATCTCCACCTGCGAGGGGCGCCTCGTCACCAAGCAGGAGCACGTGCACGCCTACACGGAGAGCCGCGCCCGGCTCATCCTGGACGGCACGCCACTCGCCTGGGAGCGCTGGCGCGCGGAGCACTACCTGCTCACCATGGCGCGCGCCGAGGTGGTGCGGCTCGAGGGCTTCCTCCGCCTGGAGGTGGAGTTGCTGGAGCGCGAGATCGCGCTCGCGCAGCAGCGCAAGGCCCGGGGCAGCTCGGCCCCGAGCGAGGCGCGCGCGTGAGCACCCCCACCGCCATCAGCGGCGCCGAGCTGCGGCTCGCTGCGGCCTACGCCCGCCTTGCGTGGGCCAAGGGCACCCCGGCCGAGGGGCGGGCCAGGGCGGCGGTGGAGACAGCCCAGCGCGCGCTGGCTGCGGTGAAGGAGGCCACGCACGTGGTGGCCGAGCGGCAGTGCTGCGGCCTGCCGATGACGTGGTGCGGTGCCGAGTGGATCTGCACCCGAGGACATGACTGAGAGGAGAAGAGAATGAGCGATCTGGTGAAGGTTGAAACGACGGCGCTCACGCGTCGAGGCACCATCAGCGCCGAGTTGCTGCGCGAGGAGCGCGAGCAGCGCAAGCTCCTGGGCCAGTACGTGCAGGAGTGCATGGTGGAGAGCCAGGACTTCGGGAAGATCCCCGGCACTGACAAGCCCACCCTCCTCAAGCCGGGAGCGGAGAAGCTGATCGACATCTTCAACTGCACTCCGGAATTCACGCTGGTGTCGGAGTTCAGCAGAGAGGACTTCGTCGCCGGGTTCTTCAAGTACACCTTTCGTTGCCGCATTCTCAGCCGAGGCACCGGCGCGGTGCTCGCGGAGGGCTACGGTTCGGCCAACAGCCGAGAGCAGCGCTACCGCTGGAGGACTGCCCACCGGAGGTGTCCCGGGTGTCAGCAGGAGTCGATCATCCAGGGGAAGGCTGAGTACGGCGGCGGCTGGGTGTGCTTCAAGAAGAAGGGCGGATGCGGTGCGAAGTTCGCCGCGGAGGACACGCGCATCACGGGACAGCCGATCGGGCGCGTGGAGAACGAGGACATCGCGGACCTCGACAACACCATCCTGAAGATGGCGAAGAAGCGGGCCCTGGTGGACGGGGCGATCGCCTTGGCGCGCTGCTCGGACATGTTCACCCAGGACGTGGAGGACCTGGATGATGGCGGGCCGCCGGCACCTCCACCAGCAACTCCGGCGACCGTCACCCACTTCTCCAAGAAGGAGACGCCAGCGAGCGGCCCTCCGAGGGATACGCCGCCGACGACGCCCGCACCCGTCGCGCCATCCCCGGCCGGAGAGCCCCTGGTGGTGTTTGGGCCGCTCAAGGGCAAGCTGGTGAAGGCGCTCACGGACGCTGAGCTGGAGGAAGTGCTCAACACCGGCACCGCCATGCTCTCGAAGGATCCGAACGCGGGCTGGGCGAACACCATGCGCAAGCAGCTCGAGGCCCTCGACGCCGAGGTGGACCGCCGCTTCGGCAAGGCCGTGGACAAGGCGCTGGCCCCGGAGCCGCCCCCGGCCGGCGGCGACGACGTGCCCTTCTAGGAACGCGCCAGCGTAGGCGCTGGGCGGCCCGCCGGGTTCAGTCCCCCCTCCGGCCCGGCGGGCCGCTCTCTTTCACCGCAGCAGGAGCCCCTCATGTCCGCTTTGCAGACGTCTGCAATCCCGCTCGCGGAGATCCGCGAGAACCCCCACAACCACCGCAAGCACTTCGACGAGGTGTACCTGTCCGAGTTGGCCGCCTCCGTGAAGGACCACGGCGTGCTCCACCCCGTGCTGGTGCGGCCGGCGCCAGGTGCGAAGGGGAAGGTGAAGTACGAGCTGGTGTACGGGCACTGCCGTTTCCGCGCTGCGGGCCTGGCCGGGCTCAAGGCGATCCCCGCCAACGTGCGCGAGCTGGACGACAGGGCCGCGCTTGAGGTGGCCCTGATCGAGAACTGTCGGAGGAAGGACGTGCTCCCCATGGAGGAGGCGGAGGGCTACCGCGAGCTCCACACGGGGCACGGGGTGAGCGTGGAGCAGCTCGCCGAGAGCCTGGGGAAGTCCCCGGAGTACGTGTACGGCCGGCTCAAGCTCGCCGAGCTGAAGTCCCCCGGCATGCGCCGGGCGCTCGACGCGGGGAAGGTGAGCCCCTCCACGGCCCTCCTGGTGGCGAGGATCCCCGGGGAGAAGCTCCAGGAGGCCGCGGCCGAGAAGATCCTCGCCGGCGGCGCGTGGGACGAGGAGGCCGACGCGCCCGGGCCCATGAGCTACCGCCAGGCGCTGCGGCTGGTGCAGGAGCACTACATGCTCTCGCTCACCGCCGCCCCCTTCGACGCGAAGGCGAAGGCGCTCATTCCGGAGGCGGGCGCGTGCGGCCCCTGCCCGAAGCGGTCGGGCAACTGCAAGGCCCTGTACCCGGAGGTGAAGAGCGCGCACCTGTGCACGGATCCGGACTGCTTCGGGCAGAAGAAGGCCGCGGCTTTCAAGCTGGAGCAGGAGGCCGCGAAGGCGAAGGGGCAGAAGCTGCTGAAGGAGAACAAGGCCCTCTGGGACTGGGAGGGGAAGGCGCTCGGGCACAGGGGCCGGGAGAAGTACGTGGAGCTCGGCGACACCTGCCCGGAGGACAAGAAGAAGCGCACCTACCAGCAGCTGCTAGGCGAGGAGGCCAAGGTGGTGCTGGCGCGCAGTCCGGACGGCAAGCTGCACCAACTCCTGGAGAGGGAGAAGCTCGCCGAGGCCCTCGCCGCGGCGGGTGTGAAGCTCCCCGCGAAGGAGGGGAGTGGTCACGACAGCTACGCGACGGATCTCCAGAAGGAGCGCGAGAAGGAGCGCTTCCGGGAGCGCGTGCTGGAACGGCTGCTGGGCGTCTGCTGGGAGCGCATCACCAACGGCGCGGCCCATGAGGACACCGTGCTGAGGCTGCTCGTGAGCCTCACGATCGGGAGCCTCGGCGCCTCGGACGCTCTTCTAGCTCGGCTCGGCGGGACGCCCCCCATGGAGTACGTCGCCGCCGCAGACGAGCGCACGCTGTTGGCAGTGCTCTGCGAGGCGCTCCTGCGAGAGGACTTGAGCCACACCTGGAAGAGTTACGCGCCGGGCATGGGTGAAGTATGCCAGGCCTTCGGCGTGGAGCTGCAGCAGTTGGAGCGCGAGCAGCGCGAGGCGGACAAGGCGGGCGTCTCGGAGGCCTCCGCGCCATGAGCGGCGACCTGAACCCGCTCCAGCGGAACCTGCTGGCGCTGAGAGAGGGCGGCCTCACACCCACGGAGATAGCGCGCAAGCTCATCCTGCCCTTGGGGACGGTGAACTCGGCCCTCCACCGGGCGAGGGCGCGCTCCCGCACCGAGGAGGAGTGGTGCACTCCGCGCATGGCCGAGGTGCTGGATCTCCCCATCACCCCGTACAGGCTGGTGGAGCTGGTGCGCGCCGCCCCGCGTGGCGGGTGCGTGGTGTGCTGGCGGGACGTGTACGGCGCCGAGGCCCTGGCCTGCACGCGGCGCAAGCCCGGCAGCACCGCGGCACCGTGCAGCTCCTACGTGCGCCGGTGCCGCGAGGCGGCGTACGCCGCGCAGGAGCGGGCGAAGGCGAGCCTGTTCGGGGAGGCAGCGTGAGGCGCTGGGCCGCGAAGAGGGACGACAACGAGGCGGCCATCGTCCAGGCCCTGGAGCTGGCTGGGTGGACGGTGGTGCGGGTGTCCTCGCCTGGGGTGATGGACCTGCTCTGCGGGCGCCAGGGGGTGATCCGGCTGCTGGAGGTGAAGGGCAAGCACGGCCGCCTCACCCCCGCCCAGGAGCGGCTGCTGCTCCGCCTGCGCGCGGCGCGGATTCAGGTGGCGGTGGTGCGAACCCCCGAGGAAGCCCTCGCGGCGGTGGCGTGAAGCGCTTCACCAAGAAGGGCGCCGGTTCGTCCCGGCAGAACGGAACACCAGATGATTCGCACCATGCAGGACCTGCTCAATGCGGGGGTCAACGCCTTCGCACTTCGCCTTCTCGCGAAGGACTTCGGGAAGATGACCGGAGCGGCCAGCGAA
>JAFGNZ010000286.1 GCA_016926755.1 Myxococcaceae bacterium
AGGGCACCTGCTACATGCCCGTGCTCCTCCACGGCCGCCAGCCCACCTCCGAGCCCCTGCGCAAGCCGTGAGGCGCTCGGCTTCGCGGTAGCGCTGGGGATCATGAAGCGCGCATCCGTGGGGAAAGTTCATCTCTCTGGAGCGATGCAATGAACGAAGCAAAATCGTCGGCCAGGTAGTAGAGGTTGCGCTCACCCTCCCCTGCATACCCGTCCCAGTAGAAGATTGCCCCCGCGCGCGCCCCCGCGACCGACAGACAGATCTTGTCCACCCCCTCTGTCGTTGCGATGGGCAGCTGGCTGGCGGGAATTCGATCTCTGAACACCGTGAGGTTCCAATCGAGATTGCACGATTCGACAGGATCCTTCAGCCCAAAGAACACATGGATGCGCCCCACCGGGTTGCCCTCGAGCCCAGGGATCGTCAGCAGATCACGCTCGGGGCGCCCACCATTCGTGGCCAACAGGAACTCTCTGTAGGCCGCTGGGAGGCAGAGTCCGTGCTCCCTCTCGAATGAGGTGAGCTCTTCCTCATGGAGCGGAGGCCCACCCTCAAACGTGCGCAGCGCAGCATCCATCATGGATCTCCTGAGAAACCGCCGGTGTGTCCCGTCCTGGCGTGAGTCTCCGTGGGAACCAACTGCAGGGTCGTTCGGTCTTGGTGGTGGTGCCAGGTCATGCCCTTGGGAGTCTCCCTCAATCCCGCAGCAGCGTTCGCGGCGGCGAAATCCCGGGCCCGAGAACCAGTATATGGAGATCCCGGCTCTTGAAGCTGAAGGACTCCACGCGCGGCGGTTGGCCTGCTGGGGGTTGCCTCTCGATCACGAGCACGTCCGCGAAGCGCACGCCGGGCTGGCCCTCCTTCGCCACCCCGACACAGGTCTCGATGCGTGGATCGACGAAGTCCCGGAGCCACAGCCGCTGCGCCCGGGGCAGCGCCGCGTCCGCGCGCAGCAGGGCCACCATGGAGCGCTCGAACGCCAGCCCTCGGGCGAACCTCCCACGCAACCACTCGTAGCCCTCCCACCGCAGGGGCCCTTTGGCCCTCTCTCCCGCCTTCAACTCGGAGAGGCGGCCCTCCCTGTAGGCCACGTACTCGCGCCAGAGCGCAGAGCTCTCGGGTACTCCGGGCGGGAGGGCCTCCAACATGGGACGGTTCTGCTCCAACCACGCCACGTCCGCGGGAAGGCGCGCGCCGGGCGCTTCCAGTTCCGCCCGCACCAGTTTGGCGTGAACCACCTCCGCGGTGTGGCCGTTAGAAGTTCGCCTGAGCTGACTGGGTCAACGCACAGGGAGTTCGAGGCAGTCGGCCCCATCGAGGCCCAGACGCCGCACAGCCTCCACGAAGCGCTCGGTGCCGACGAGGGTCGTCTCAAAGTCAGTCAACCGGAACAGGTCGACCTGCTCCGGCAGGGAGGCCCCCTCCAGGATCAAGCGCTCAGGCCGGCGGGCTCCCAGACGGCCGCACCTCCCAGGAGTCGACCATCTCCGGAAGAGCATCCGGAGGTACTTCAGGCGAAGTGGGGCTCGTCGTGGCACATGCGGCCAGCAGCCCGCTCAGAATCAACGGCCAGAAACGAGGGTTGGGCATCATGCGCATTGAATACCAGATCGCCAGCACACGAAGGGGCCTTCGCAGCATGGCCCGGCAAGCCCTCCAAGCGTTCTGCCCGCACCCGGTGAGCCCCAACCGCCGAACGGCCGTGGCCCGGTCCGGCACCCTCGCTGCCCGGCCCCATCCTGCGCACCCACCTGCGCCGCCTCCCTCCTCTCGACGACCGACAACTGCCGTTGCTGTAACGACGAGAAATACGAGCGCCCAAACGGCCACGTCACCACCATCCTTCCGGGTCATCAGCAGCTTCACGACGAGCTCGATCATGAGTCCCGGGTGCGGCGACCCGACCACGCCCTCGAGCGTCGCGGAGCGTCTCCAGTCATGAAGCGCGCATCTCAGTATTTCCGAGGGCTGACCTCCGAAAGAACGATTGGATTCTCACCACCCGACAAGGAAGGTTTCCGCATCTCAATGCAGCCATCCCTCCTCGAGGTGGAACCATGAACAAGACAATCGAGTTCGTCGTACGGAGCATGCTGATCGGCGCTGGTGCCACAATGGCCATGGACGTCTGGGCGGCGGTGCTCAGGCGGTTCGGCGTGCCTTCGCTGAACTTCGCCTTCCTCGGTCGCTGGATCGGTCACCTCCCGCAGGGGCGCTGGCTTCACGAGAGCATCGCCAGGACGGCCCCGATTCGAGGTGAGCTGCTGATCGGCTGGTGCGCGCACTACTCGATTGGCATCACCTTCGCCGCCCTCTTGCTCGCCACCTTCGGCCTGGAGTGGGCGCGGTCGCCCACGCTGCCGCCTGCCCTCTTCATCGGGATTGTGACGGTCCTGGCGCCGCTGTTCATCCTGCAGCCCGCGTTGGGGGCAGGCATCGCGTCGTCGAAGACGCCCACTCCCGTCTTCAACAGCGTCAAGAGCCTGTTCACGCACACCATCTTCGGGGTCGGGCTCTTCCTCGCTGCGCGCGCAACCGCCTCGCTCATTCCCGCGAGGTGACTGAGCAAGGCGGTACAGCGCAGCCACCTCAGGTTGGCTGAGGGCTGACCTCCCAACAAACGATTGGATTGCTGGTCGCCTCCGAAAGAAGAGTCTTCTCATGACAACGCATACCTCACCGCCCCTCACCACGCCCGCTGCCTCTGCCGCGCTCACGACTCCGCTGTGGAAAGCTCTTGCTCCGATCTGCGTGATCGTCTTCATGGAGTTCCTCGCGATGGGCCTCCCACTGCCGATCCTGCCCGTCCACGTCCACGAGACGCTCGGGTTCGGATCGTTCGTGGTCGGGCTCGCGATGGGCGCTCAGTCGTGGGCGACCCTGCTGACGCGTCATGGCGCAGGGACGTGGTCCGATCAGCGCGGGCCACGCAGCGCCACGGTGCTCGGGCTGGCCCTCTCCGCGCTCGCCGGCGCGACGTATGCGCTGTCGCACGCCGTGCCAGTGCCGTCGGCGAGCCTGGCCGTTCTGCTCGTCGGGCGAGTCCTCCTGGGGCTGGGCGAGAGCCTCGTCATCACCGGCGCGCTGTCGTGGGGCGTCGCGCTCGCAGGTCGAGAGCGCTCGGGAGTGGTGATGTCGTGGGTCGGCATCGCCATGTACGGCGCGCTCGCGGCGGGAGCCCCCCTGGGCTCCCTGCTCCAGGCCCGCTATGGCTTCGCCGGAATGTCCTCCGCGGCGGCGCTGGCGCCCATGTCGGCCCTCGGCGTCGTCGCCCTCGCCCGAACCGTGCAACCCGTGGGCGGTGCGCGGCTCCCCTTCTACCGCGTGATCGGGTTGATCTGGCTCCCTGGCCTGGGGCTGACGCTGAGCGCGCTCGGCTTCGGTGCGATCGCGGCGTTCTCGACGCTCCGGTTCGGGGAGGAGGGCTGGTCCCATGCGGCGCTCGCCATGAGCGCGTTCGGCTCGGCCTACGTGCTCGCTCGACTGCTCTTCGGAGGCCTCCCCGACACGTTTGGCGGCGCGCGCGTCGCCATGGCGTCAGCCGCCGTGGCCGCCGTGGGCCAGCTCGGAATGTGGCTGGCGACCTCGGGGGCGATGGCGGTCGGGGCCGCGGCGCTGACGGGATTCGGCTTCTCGCTCGCGTTTCCGTCCTTCGGCGTCGAAGCCATTCGGCGCGTGCCGCCGCAGAATCGCGGCGTCGCGCTCGGTGCGTACACCGCCTGCTTCGACGTGACGATGGGGGTCGGCGTGCCTCTGCTCGGCGTGGTGGTGGGCGTCTCCGGCTACGGCGCGGCCTTCGCCGTGAGTGCGCTCATGGCGCTCGCCTCCTTGCTGATCGCCGTCGTCCTGTCGCTTCGCGTCGGAAGGCGCTCGCCATGAGGAAGCTCACGATGATGTTGCCCTGGATCGTGCTCTCCGGCGAAGCCGTCGGACTGACGCGAGATCTGCTGATGAGCCTGGCCTGGGCGCTCAACCTCGTCGTCGCCAAGTGGATCCTCCGGCGTCGCACGAAGGCTCCTCGCGTGGGCGTGTCTGAAGTCAGTCTCTCGACTTCGCGCGCATGATCGACGAGGCGGCGACCAACACGGGCTCCTGGGCGCGGCTGGCGAGCTGCGCAAAGAGAACGCGAACGCGCGTCTCGGCCTCGAAGAGGAGCTCGACCTCTCCGCGGCGCTGGGCGTCTCTCGCGGTGTCGGCATGCAGGAGGCCGACGCCGATCCCGCTGGCAACCAGTGTCCTCGTGATGTCCTGACGATCGGCGCTGATGATTCGTTTGGGTTTGAACTGATGTGACGTGAACAGCTCCTCCGCGGTGCGGCTGCAGCAGGCGCTCTCCGTCGGGTAGATCCAGGGCAACTCGGCGATGGCTTTCCAGTCGAGTGGCCTGGAGGCCGCGACTACCCCGGGAGCCGCCACGAGGTAGATCGTGAACTGAGCCACTTCGATCGTCGCGAGGTCCCGCTCGGCTTCACCTGGCTCGTTGTAGAAGCCAGCGTCGAGACTGCCGTTGCGAATGCCGGCGAGAATCTCTTGCGAGGTTCCGTGCTTGAGGACCACTTCGACGCCGGGGCAGCGCGCGGAGAGGACCGTGAGCAACCTCCCGATGGCCTCGTTGCTCGAGTTGCTGCCTGCGCCGAGGCGGAGCTTGCCCGTCAGCTCGCCCTTGCTCCGCGTGGCCTCGGCCACCAACTCCTGATACGCGGCGAGCGTCTGTTCCGCCTTGGCGAGGAGCCGCTGCCCGTCGCGCGTCAGGCTCATGCCACGAGGCGTCCGCTCGAAGAGGCTCAACCCGAGCGTGTCCTCCATCGCCTTGATGTGCGCGCTCACCGCTGGCTGGCTCAGGTGCA
>JAFGNZ010000287.1 GCA_016926755.1 Myxococcaceae bacterium
CCGTACTCGCGCACGTAGTCGTGGAAGGACATGAAGCGCTCGAACATGTCCCGCACGATCGCCTTGGGGCGGATGTTCTCCTGGCCCACCCACGGGTGCTTCGCCGCGAACAGGTTGAAGGTGCCGTAGATGAAGTCCCGGTTGGGCTTGGGCCACTCGAGCTTCTCCAGCTCCTCCATCCGGTCGTCGTACTCCATGCCCTGCGCCTTCATCTCGGCGATCTTCTCGCCCTTGAGCTGGTGGAGCTGGGCGTAGAGCACCACCTCCGGGTTCTCCAGGATGGACTCCACCAGCGTCACCACGTCCAGCGCGTACGTCTCCGTGGTGGGATCCAGCTTCTCCAGCGTGTCCAGCAGGTACAGCGACAGCGTGTGGTTGAGCGAGAAGTCCCGCTGCAGATCCTCGGCCACCTTCACCACCGCGCCGCCGGGCTGCTTCTCCACGCTGACGATCCCCGCGCCGCGCAGCGTCCGGAAGCAGTTGGCCGCCGTCTTCAGGTGCTTGCGCTTCATGTACTCCGAGTCATGCGTGCGCCGCACGAGCTGCACCAGCCGCTTGTAGCCGCCGCTGCCCTCCGTCAGATCGCTCTGCAGCAGGTTGAGCAGCAGGCCGTGGGACACCTCGAAGCGGGACTCCAGCGGCTCGGGGATGCCGTTCTGCAGCCGCTCGAAGGTGCTCTTGTCATAGTGGACGTAGCCCTTCTGGGGCGGCTTGGCCTTGGGGGCCTTCTTCTTGCCCGCCGCCTCCTTCTGCGCCTGCTTGATGTTCTCGATGACATGGTCGGGCGCCTGCGCCACCACGCTGCCCTGATCATCGAAGCCCTTGCGCCCCGCGCGGCCGGCGATCTGCTTGAAGTCGCGCACGCTCAGCGTGGCCAGCTTCTCGCCGTTGAACTTGAACAGCTGGGTGAAGAGCACCGTGCGGATGGGGATGTTCACCCCCACGCCCAGGGTGTCCGTGCCGGAGATGACCTTGAGGTGCCCGGACTGGGCCAGCTTCTCCACCAGGAGGCGGTATTTGGGCAGCAGGCCCGCGTGGTGCATGCCCACGCCGTGGCGCAGGAAGCGCTGGAACTCCTTGCCGTAGGGCGTGTCGAAGGGGGCCTCCAGGAGCGCCTGCCGGATGGCCTCCTTCTCCTCCTTGGTGGAGAAGTCCACGCTCATGAGGTTCTGCGCCTGCTCGGCCGCGGCGCGCTGCGTGAAGTTCACCAGGTAGATGGGGTACTTCCCCTGGGCCACCAGGTCCTGGATCGTCTCGTGCAGCGGCGTCTCCCGGTACTCGAAGTCCAGCGGCACCGGGCGCTGGGCGCTGAGCACGGAGACCACCTCCTTGCCGGTGAGCTTCTGCAGCCCCTCTTCGATCACGTGGGTGTCGCCCAGCGTGGCGGACATCATCAGGAAGGTGGTGCGCGGCAGCGCCAGCAGGGGGAGCTGCCACGCCGTGCCGCGCTCCCGGTCCGAGTAGTAGTGGAACTCGTCCATCACCACGTAGTCCACGCGGGCGCGCGAGTCGCGCATGGCCATGTTGGCGAGGATCTCCGCGGTGCAGCAGAGGATGGGCGCCTCGCGGTTGATGCTGGCGTCGCCGGTGAGCATGCCCACGTTCTCCGGGCCGAAGGCGTCGCAGAGCGCGAAGAACTTCTCGTTCACCAGCGCCTTGATGGGGCACGTGTAGTAGGAGACCTTGCCCTCGGCCATGGCCTTGAAGTGGAGCGCGGTGGCCACCAGCGACTTGCCCGAGCCGGTGGGCGTCTTGAGGAACAGGTGCTTGTCCGCCAGCAGCTCCAGGATGGCCTCCTCCTGCGCCGGGTAGAGCGACAGCCCCGTGTCCGCCACGTAGCTGACGAAGCGGTTGAGGATCTCGTCCGTGCTCAGGGGGGGATCGCCGGGGGCGGGCAGCAGGGCAGCCAGGGGGGGGCGTCTGTCGGAGGTAGCCATCACAGGGGTGGAATCTAGGCGGGTGAGCACGGCGCTACCTGGAAAAAGCGCGTGTCTGCAAGAATGCCCGCATGACCAGCATGCAAGGGAAGACAGTCATCATCACGGGCGCCTCGGCGGGGATCGGAGAGGAGCTCGCCGTGGCGCTCGCTTCACGGGGTGCGAACCTGGTGCTCGCGGCGCGGGGGGAGGAGGCGCTCGCCCAGGTGAAGCAGCGGTGCGAGCAGGCAGGGGGGCGCGCCATCACCGTGGGGACGGACGTCACGGATCCGGAGGCGTGCCGGCGGCTGGTGGACCGCGCCGTCGAGGCCTTTGGGGGCGTGGACATCCTCGTCAACAACGCGGGCATCTCCATGTGGGCGCGCTTCGAGGAGATAACGGACCTGTCGCTCTTCGACCGCGTCATGCGCGTGAACTACCTGGGCGCCGTGTACTGCACCCACCATGCCCTGCCTCACATCAAGGCGCGCAAGGGGCTGCTGGTGGCCATCTCCTCGCTGACGGGGAAGACGGGGGTGCCCACGCGGACCGGCTACTCCGCGAGCAAGCACGCGATGCAGGGGTTCTTCGACTCGCTGCGCATCGAGCTGCTCGGCACGGGGGTGGACGTGCTCGTCGTGTCTCCCGGGTTCGTCTCCACGGACATCCGCGCGCGAGCCCTGGGCCCCGACGGCAAGCCGCTCCTGGCGAGCAAGCGCGACGAGGACAGCGGCACCATGGACCTGAACACCTGCGTGGCGCAGATCGTCCGCGCCATCGAGGGCCGCGAGCGCGAGGTGGTGATGACGGCCAAGGCGAAGGTGGGCATGTTCCTCAAGCTCGTCGCGCCAGCGCTCGTCGATCGCATCGCGCTCCGGGCCGTGCGGGAGAAGCGCCCGTAGCCGCGAGGCTCCCTGAAGTGCAAGCAGTTCTTCTGGCGTCCCTCTCGTGGGCTGACGGGGCGCCCGTCGGCCCCGGCGCGGGCGGACGGGAGCTGTGCTAACTGAGAGGCCTCTGCCGCGAGGAACGCACCGTGAGCGCATTCACCTATCAGGACATCCTGCCGCTGGGCGAGGACACCACCCCCTACCGGCTTCTGTCGAAGGAGCACGTCTCCACGTTCGAGGCCGGGGGGAAGACCTTCCTCCAGGTCCAGCCCGAGGCGCTCACCCTGCTCACCCGCGAGGCGATGCGTGACATCGCCCACCTGCTGCGCACGGGGCACCTGCGGCAGCTGTCCAACATCCTCAAGGATCCCGAGGCCACCTCCAACGACCGCTTCGTGGCGATGGAGCTGCTGAAGAACGCCAACATCGCCGCGGGCCGCGTGCTGCCCTCCTGCCAGGACACCGGCACGGCGATCGTGATGGGCAAGAAGGGCCAGTACGTCGTCACCGGCTTCAACGACGAGGAGGCCATCTCCCGCGGCGTCTTCGAGACGTACACCACGAGCAACCTGCGCTACTCGCAGCTCGCGCCGCTGGACATGTACAAGGAGGCCAACACCGGCAGCAACCTGCCGGCCCAGATCGAGCTGTACGCCACCGAGGGTGACGCCTACAAGTTCCTCTTCATGGCCAAGGGCGGCGGCTCGGCCAACAAGAGCTACCTCTTCCAGGAGACCAAGGCGCTGCTCAACCCGGACAGCCTGATGAAGTTCCTGGATCAGAAGATCCGCTCGCTGGGCACCGCGGCGTGCCCGCCGTACCACCTGGCCATCGTCGTGGGCGGCACCTCGGCCGAGTACGCGCTCAAGGTGGCCAAGTACGCCTCGGCGCGCTACCTGGACAGCCTGCCCACCAGCGGCAACAACCTGGGCCGCGGCTTCCGAGACGTGGAGCTGGAGGAGAAGGTGCACCAGCTCACGCGCCGCATGGGCATTGGCGCGCAGTTCGGCGGCAAGTACTTCTGCCATGACGTGCGGGTGATCCGCCTGCCCCGCCACGGCGCGAGCTGCCCGGTGGCCATCGCCGTCTCGTGCTCGGCGGACCGGCAGGCACTGGGGAAGATCACGAAGAGCGGCATCTACCTGGAGCAGCTGGAGACGGATCCGGCGAAGTACCTGCCGGAGACGACGGACGGGCAGCTCGGGGGCGAGGTGGTGAAGATCGATCTCAACCGGCCCATGTCGGACATCCGGGCCGAGCTGAGCCGCTACCCCACGAAGACGCGCCTGTCGCTGTCCGGGCCGATGATCGTGGCGCGCGACATCGCCCACGCGAAGATCAAGGAGCGGCTGGATCGCGGCGAGGGCCTGCCGCAGTACATGAAGGACTACGCGGTGTACTACGCGGGCCCGGCGAAGACGCCGCAGGGCTATGCCTCGGGCAGCTTCGGCCCCACCACGGCCGGGCGCATGGACAGCTACGTGGACCTGTTCCAGTCGCACGGCGGCAGCCTGGTGATGCTGGCCAAGGGCAACCGCTCCAAGGCCGTCACGGACGCGTGCAAGAAGCACGGCGGCTTCTACCTGGGGAGCATCGGCGGCCCGGCCGCGCGCCTGGCGCAGGACTGCATCAAGAAGGTGGAGGTGCTGGAGTACCCCGAGCTGGGCATGGAGGCGGTGTGGAAGATCGAGGTGGTGGACTTCCCTGCCTTCATCGTCGTGGATGACAAGGGCAACGACTTCTTCGCCGAGCTGAACGTCTCGGCGAAGGACTGAGTCACGGCGTTGATCCAAACAAAGGCGGGGCGGTCCTTGCTTCCGTGAAACCAGCCAGGGGCGCTGGCTCGTCGGCATTGCCAGCATCGGCACGAGCAGGGAACTGGCATTCACGAGCACGTTCTCCTATCAAGGCTGGCTGAGTGCTGAGCTTCGGCATGCAGATGAGACGCGCTCCACTCCCCCTGGCGCTTCCCCCTGAGATGTTCAAGAAATCCTTGGAGATTACATGGTTCATCCCTGTACATCGCTCCATCCCGCTTTCATGGCCCTCGCCCTGGCGCTTGGCGGCGGATGCACCGCCACTTCCAGCACTGCGGAGACATCCTTCACCCGCCTGGACTACCTCATCTCGGATGGCCAACCTGACTACAGCAATCACTACCCTACAGTCGTTCAGATCAGCACCCCGCATGGGGCATGCAGTGGAGTCCTGATCAGTTCACCCAACCAAGGGATCTGAATCTTCCAAAAATCAGCGGATTAGCAATGCCGTCTACAACCCACCGTCTAGTGACTCCGCGACGCCCCCAGCTGGGCTGACTCCTCCATCCAGCCACTCAGGAGGTAGATGGTACGCAGGGACGTGCCCTGGAGGCTTGAGAATCGTGGAGAACCCTGGCTCCTCGAAGACACGTCGGTCGCCTGCATCTGGACTCTCCGGGGCCGCTGCCTCTTCAGGTTCGCCGCCCAATACTCGCCGCAGGATACGGCCATCGACGCCAATCGCGTACTTCGCGCCACCATCCAGCATCAGCACCTGATGCCCACAGCGCGCCAGGTCCGCATGGATGTAAACAAAAACGACATCTCCCTGGCGAATGACTCGAACTCCGTGCGCCTCTGGCTTTTCCCAACAAGGCCGGTCCTCAGCGCTCGGGATGAAAAAATCATTCCAGGCAATCATCACGGCGCTGAGCGTCACTCCATCCAGGGCATACACCTTGTCGGGTTCACCCATGACGACCACGGGGGCCTGGAAGAAATCAGGGAACACGATGGACTTGTCATCCTGCGCTGGCATGCCAGCGGGACTCTGATTCCTCACACAACTCAAGAGAACCACCCATGCCAGCAGGAAGACGTTTCTCATGGCGCCCCCATATCACCGAAGTCAGGGCAAGGCACATCCAGCTGGCGAAGGGAACTTGATGGTCGCCGGCGGATACCGTGGGTCATCCACGAATGAGGGAAGGGCACAATTCTTGAGCCTGTGGGAAGGATCCGCTCTCGAATGGACATACGCCGCCTGCAGGTCGGCCTGCGACAGGCGATACAGGGACGCGTACTGGTCCAGATTCCGGCGCGCGGCCGCCTCAGGGGTGTCATGGGCGGGCCGAGCGCGCGCCTGGTCGCGCCCGGCCCACACCATCGTCGGCACGTTGCGCGCCGCATCCATGGACGCGATGGCAACGTGCAGCGGCGCTCCCGTTCTGCCCACGGCAGTGCCTCCGACCGGCTCGCCCCGGCCGGAGGCACTCCCACCGGGCGGCTATGCATGGAACCCAAACATCACTGGCAGATGTTCGTGTCGCGCAGCGGCTTGAAGTAGCCCCCGGCATTGCCCGTCAGCGAGCGAGCATAGAAGCCGCCCTCCCACCTCCCGTCATTGAAGAGGACATGGGCCTGGGGAGCCAGCACCGTACCCAGGAAGCCATAGCCAGAGGCTGACAGGGAGGTGGCGTCCGGGAAGTTGAAGAGGACGCCGTGCTCGTCGATGCCACCACCGAAGCTCTGGTTGAGGTTGGTGAGGGTGACCGAGCTGCCGCGAACGTTGATGACGGCCAGGGAGCCCGCGGGGGCCTCGATGGAGAGCAGCCAGGCACCGGTGAAGGCGCTGCCGTCTACATCGAAGACGTTCACCTCGGCAGAGGTGCCGCGCAGCAGGACGACTCCCCAGGACTCGCGGGTCGTGGAGCCGTTGGCTGGGAGAGCGCCGAGCTCGGAGGAGAGGGCGCGCAGCGAGCTGCCGCGGGCGGCGAAGTCGATGGGGGTGCCCTGCGACACGGTGCCGCGAACGAAGCCAACGGACTCGTCGGCGAGCTGGCCGCCGTACCAGACGTCACCCCAGACGCCACCTCTGGAGAGGGTGATGTCACCACCGGCCACCAGCACGTTGTCGATGTCCGTGTCCGGCAGCATCCAGCCGACCGAGAAGTCCTGGAGGGAGATGTTTCCGCCAGCGGCCAGCCGGCCCTCGACGGCCTGGCCCTGGTTGTAGTCCTCGAGGATGAAGAGGTTGAAGTCTCCGAGACGAACCTCGATGCAGTGGCCGAAGCTGTTGTCGCCTACGGCCACGGTGATGCTGGTGAAGGTCGTCCCGTTGCGCACCATGACCGTGGCAATACCCGCGCCCGTGGCCGTCAGCATCCCGCCGCTCGTCACCGTGGCAACGCTCGAGTTCGAGCTCGAGTACACGGTGCCAAGGCTCGGTGAAGAGATGTCCCGCGTGATCCCGTCGTCATGGTGCCCGAGCACCTGCAGCTGCCGTTTCGTGCCGGGGCCCGGAAGGGTGGCATCACCGTTGAGGACCTCAATGGAGGTCAGCTGCGCCGAGGAAACCACGGGCAGGGCAACCGATTCCGAGGCCAGCAGCTCGCCCTGGGCATCGAAGCCGAACGCCACGAGCTCGACCGTGCCGATGGCCTCCGCGGGGATCGGGAACTCGGCCACGAACGGGGCCGTCTCGAGGAAGACCGCCTGGCCCGCGCCGGCGATGAACACGACCGCGGGCTGGAACCCGCCAGTGGCCTCCAGGGCTACCGTCACGCGGCTACCCGGAGCCACGGGCGTGCCCGCGCTGGGTGAGCTGATCGTCAGACTGCCTGACGAGAGCGACGCGACGCTGGTGATCCCACCCGCGCTCCGAATGGCCCCTCCATCGCAGCTATTGACCCGCGGCACATCGCCTGGGCGCGGGATGGACGGAGCAAACAACCCGCCGCTGATGGGGCTGTTGAGGAGCTCGACGAGCTTCGTGTGATGCGGATCGTCGCTCGGGACCTTGAAGTGCTCGGTGTCATAAGCCGACGAGTTCAGGCTGAAATAGCTCACCGCGGCCTCCGAGATCCCGCCCTTCTGCTCCGCCTCGGCCACGAACAGGTCGTGCTCATCACTGCAGAACAGCTTGCTCTCCGGCCCCAGGATGAGCTTTTGCTTCTCCACCAGCGGCGCGTCGCTCACCAACGGGTGATTGAACTCCATTTGCGTATACAGTGTCCTGATGTTGCCAAGGAGCATCGGGTTGGAGGCGCTGCGCGCCAGCGCCAGCCCGCCGCGGCTCACCAGGGCATGTGAGGGGACCTGGGTCTCCCCGATGCTGCTGATGACCGCGCTGTCGGTCTTGAGGTCATCAATCGCGACGGCCCCCGCCCCCTCACCGTCGATCACGATGCCTACTCTTGCCAGCGAGTTCTTCATCCTCAGCCATTGGTCCGGCTTGTTTGCCTTGAGGTAGTCACGCATCACGACGATCTCGTCGGCCATGCGCGTCCCCAGATGGGGGGTGTTCATCGTGATGAGCCGGTTGAGGTCACCCGCATGGAAGTTGCTGAAGCGGCGGTAGTTGGACCAGTCGGCAAACTTGCGGGTCAAGAGTCCGCCCATGCCATGAGCGATGGCATCCACCTGCGTGACGGCGATCCCTCGGCCACGCATCTCCTCCAGGGCCTCGTACACCGCATTCGGGACAACCCCCTGGTTCTCGCCGGAGCCCAGGCTGGCCGAGTTGCTGCTCGCATAGTCAGCACAGGTCACCTCGAAGAGCCCGTTCCTGTAGATGTCCGCGCTTCCTTTCCAGTAGAGACAGCCGGACCAGAGGTCGTGCACGACCACCACGGGAGGCCGAACGATGGTAATGTCATGCTCGATCTGAAACCCTCCACCCCCGCTAGGAATGTATTGTGCCTCGATGCGCGCGCTCCGCTTCGTGGCCTCCGCGAAGCCTCCGGTGTCAAAGTCCTCGGGGCTCGTGTACAGGGCAAACGCGTAGTACTGCCCTTGCGCTGCCTGCCGGACATCCACGGTGACCGATCCGCTCCGCGCGGGACTACCGACCGCGCCGAGGCCGCCGTTCGCGGGAAAGCTCGCGCCAGGCAGCGAGAGCTGCATCTGACCGGGGCCAGGCACCTTGACGCGCAGGAGGAGCTGGGTAATGCCATCGGCCGCCACTCCCTGCACGGGCTCGCCGTTCGCAGCGAGCTTCACGGGATCGGTCTCCACGGTGCCCAGGAACGGGTGAATCAGGCTCGGGTTCGGATCAACCACCTCGATGCCCGAGAAGGCGATATTGTCGATGATCACCGTGGAGTCCAGGGCCCCATCCCCCAGGTCGCGAATGTCAAACTCGAGCGTGATCAGCCCTCCGCTCGCGACCTCGGCGTTGACCGTCTTGAAATCAGTGATCCCCGCGTCCGGGAACAGAGGGATGCCCGGCGGGGCGCTGCTTGGAAATGTGTCAGCCCCCGCCGGATCATCGGAGAACAAGAGATCGAAGCCGGTCCCTCCCGCGCGCGTCGCCGACACGTCGAAGAAGAAGGAGCTGTTCACCGAGGCGCTGGCGGCGACACGGGTCCCGAGGGCATCCGTCACCCGCGCGGTGAACATGTCGTTGAACTTCGAGCCGAGATAGTCGGGAGACTCGGCGCTCAGGAAGTTGTACTCAAACGACAGGCGGTTGGCGCCGGCTGGCACATTGAGCGTGATCCGCAAGGTCACCGCGTCACCCTCGACACCATCGGGCGAGAAGTCAGTGCCCGGCTCGGGCAGGTGGCTGACATTGATGCGGCCCGTGCTCAGCAGTACCAGCGAGTCGCCTCGCCGTGGCTTGATGACACCAAAATAGGGCTGCACCAGCGCCGCATCAGGGTGAGGGCTCGTGAGCTGGGCGTCCGTCACCATGCCTGCTGGAAGGTCCAGGGCGGTGGCCATGTCCGAGGCCAGGGTGAGCGAGAGCCCCTCTGCCGGCTTCACCAGCTGCCGGCTCGCGACCCGCTGGCGCTCGGCCCCGGTCACCTCACGGGACTTCTTGACTTCCCCGTCATGCCCGGACAGGTCGATGTCAGCACACGCCGCTGCCATCGCGGCGATGAACAATAGAAAGAGAACGTTGCGCGTCTGCATGAGACTCACTCCATTACGTCAAGCTTTGTAAAACGATTCAAAGGGTAGATTCATGGGTATGGCCACCCAGCAAAACCCTGCTGGGTGGCCAGCCGTTACCGAACAGCGAGCCTGCCGCCAGACGCGCGGCTCGTCAGCGCGGAGCGCCGCGTGGATCGAGAGCCCCGCTACTTCCCGTGGGTGGACATCTGGTAATCGCGATGCCACCTGTCAGGCAGTCTGGCGAGCACGGAGCCATCCTTCCGGGTCATGGCGAGGGTCTCGTACTTTCTCTGGATCTGGCCATCGCCGACCATGAAGCCGTTGGCGTACACCACGGTCTGATCCTCGGCGAGGGTGGCCTTCTGTGCGTCCGAGCCGACCTTGACGTTGTACACCTTGCCGTCATACGCCTCGCGGCTCACCTCGACGAGCTTGCTGGGCCCGGTCTTGGTCATGGCCACGTCGCCCTCTCGCAGCGCCTTGGCCTGGACCATGCCGCGGCCCGCCACCTGGATGGGGTGCATCTCCGTCATCAGCAGGGTGCGGCCGGCCTCGCTACGGATGCGCACCATGGGGACCTTCTCGAACCCGACGGCCGTGTCCATGACCGTGAGCGCCGGGTGATACGGATTGGACACCTGGTCTCCCGCCTTCAGTGACTCGATGGTCGCCGACTTGCCGGCCGCCAGCTCGATCTCGGTCCCCGCGGCCAGGCAGCTGTTGGTGATGGTGATGTCCTTCAACGTATAGTCCGCCCGCGTCATGGCCGGATCATTGCTCAGAGTGATAGAGGAGCGATACGGCTTGTCACTTCCAGCATCGAGGCGCAGAAGGAGCGGCAGCGGGATGATCATGCTCAGCATGGCGCGATCCTGCATCTGGCGGCAGCCTTCGTCGAAGAACGCGGCGTTGTCGCCCGTGAGATCCCAGGAGAGGGTCTTCTCGTCCGGACTCAGCGCGACCCCGTTCCAGAACTGAGCCATCTTTGCCACCACGGTGCTGCCATCGGTCACATCGCAGCCGCCGCCCACATTGGTGAGCACCAACTTGACATGCCCAGCATCGGAGCGAGGCACGCCGTTCTTCAGATCCTCCCTGAGCCCGTCGATGTGAGCCTTGTTGAAGACATGGCTGCTCGCGATCTTGATCGAGCCTTTCAGCGGCAGCTTGACGGCATGTTCCGTGCCCGTCAGATCAACGTCGCAGTCCTGGGTCCAGGTGCGGTTCAGGCACACGGAGATGAGGTTATCGTTATACGCGACGTCCTTCGGCGCCTCGACCGAGGGGGTCTCCAGCATGGGGACCTCGTCAACCTCGGACGCGGTCTCCGAGCCCAGCTCGGTGTAGAGGTATGAATCCTCAAACCCGTTGGCGGCCGATTCCTCGATCTTGTAGGACGCAACAGCATATTGCTTGAGGCTGGTCAGGCTCAGGTCGCCGGCTGCGTTGACGGTCGTGTTGTACCCGCCCGCGTACTCCTGGGTCCAGCCCAGGGATCCCAGCGGGTAACCGCTCGCGTCGGTGTAGCTGACGTCGAGATAGGTATAGTTGGTGCCTCCGGGGAACGTGGAGCTCGCGGCGCCCAAGCCGTCATTGGTGACCGCGGTGGTCTCGCCGGCGTTGGCCACCGGGATGTAGTGCATCTCCTGGCGTTCCGCCGTGGCCAGGAGCCCGCTCTCCTCCTGGGGCAAGAGCCCTTCCCGATAGCCCTTCGCCAGATGTTGCTGGCGCCGCCGCTCCATGGCCTGGAACAGATACGGCGAGTTCTCGGGCGTCTTGTCCGCGAGCTTGAGCCGCGCCATGGCAAACCGGTGTTGCTTTGGATCCGCCAGGTTCAAGCGGATGCGGACATCCGGCCGGACGAGGCTGTGAATGTAGCGCTGATCCGCCATGTAGTTCGTCCACTCGGCCCTGGACAGCTGTCCGAACTCCATGAGCCCCTGCTCGTTGTAGCCGTAGGCGGTCCGCGTCTCCTCATGGACCTCCGACTTGCATGCAGACAACATGGCCAGACACGCGCCGCTCAAGGCGCCAAACAGATTACGTCGCATCATATCATTTCCCCCTGCGCTTCATGTTACAGACATTCTTGGTTGAAGAGGCGTTTCAGGTTATTTGCACACCTGGGCGTAATCATCACAACAGTCGTTGTAGATCTCGCACATGGCATCGCAGAAGCAGTCGGGCCCAGGGCCACCGCACAGGCCCTCACAGCTCGCGGGCAGGTAGCTGCAGTAGTAATTGCCCTGGCTCAGGTCATTGAAGAGCATCATGTTGGGAGAGCCCTTGGGGTCATTCATCACGCAGTCAAGAGACGCCGCGCCCTTGAGGTAGAGCTCCACCTGCGCGGGTGTGGCTCCGGGGTTGGAGCTCAAGAACTGGGCCACGACACCCGCCACGTGCGCGCTCGCCATGGACGTGCCACTCAGGGTCTGCAGCGTCGTGGAGCCGTGGATCGAGGCACCCAGGATGTCCACGCCGGGGGCGAAGATGTCCACGCACGTGCCCCAGTTGGAGAACGCGGCCACAAAGTCGGCGTAGTCAACGGCGGCGACGGTGAGCGCCTTGGGTTCACTCGCTGGCGAGCGAGTGCAGGCGTCCACGTTGTCATTGCCCGCGGAGACCACCACGGTGATTCCCGAGTCCACCACGGTGGCGATCGCCTGGTTGAGGGGCGTGTACAGCCCCCCGCTCAGGCTCAAGTTGGCCACACAGGGCCCAGGCTGGTTGGGACAGTCGTTGTAGACAAAGTCCAGGCCGGCAATGACTCCGCCCCAGGTTCCTTCGCCAGCACAGTCCAGCACACGCACAGGGTGGAGCGTGGCCTGCCTGGCCATCCCGTAGGTGCTGCCCACAGCCGTGCTGCTCACATGGCTGCCGTGGCCATCGCAGTCCTCGGTGCCCCAGCCGTCGAGGATGGCGCCGTAACCTCCGCCAATCCGGCCGGTGAACTCGGTATGCGTCGAGTTGATCCCGCTGTCGATGACATACACATGAACCCCGGCGCCGGTGCGGCCATGGTCGTCGTACATGCCGTCGCGGCCCGTACGCTGGTCCACCCGATCAATGCCGTCGGCCATGGTGGGGACCTTGGTGGCGCGCTGGACCCGCTGGTTCTCCTGGATGTACGCCACGCCCGGATTGAGACGCAGCCCCTCGAGCGCCGCGTCATCCAGACGCGCGGCAAACCCGGGGATGACCGAGTACTGGTGCATGAGCCGGTTGTCTCCCCCGGCTTGGGCAACCTGGCGCGCCGCCGATTCGATGGCCGCCCCGGTGCGCCCTTCCGCGAAGACCACGACATACTCACCGGGGATGCGCACCTCCGCCGGCGCCCTGATCAGCGGCGCGGTGAGGCTGCCCACCTTCGCGTGATCGGCGGAGCCCTGCCGAGGGTTGCTCAGCGGCCGCTGCTCATCGCAACCGCTGCCCAGGGCCAGCGCGAGCATCCCGCTCAGGGCCAGGAGTTGGGTTCTTGCCTTGTGCTGAAAACGACTGCCTCTTGTCTGCCTTGTCTGCATTTCGTCTCCTCCGCGAGGAAGAGACAAGGCGTGACCAGGCTATGCAGAGGATTTCTTGTTCCGTGCGGGGTGCAGCTTTCCTTCCGCACTGGAGCGGACATCCGCCTGGGCTACCCGCTGCCCACGAGATCGAACATCTGGCCCACGCCCTTCGTGCGGGCCACCTCGTAGAGCGCCCTCGCCAGCGCCACGTCCTGCACCGCCAGCCCCGTCGAGTCGAAGATCGTGATCTCGTCGCCCTGGCGGCCCTTCTTCTTCCCCGCCACCACCTCGCCCAGCGTGCCCGCGAGCTGCTCCTTGCGCAGCTGACCGTCGTGCAGCGGCACGTTCACCTCGCCCGAGTGCAGCGCCTGCTCCTCGTCGTCGATGAAGATCCGGCCGTCCAGCAGGATCCGCGCCTCCAGCTCCTGCTTGCCCGGCGCGTCCGCTCCCATCGCGTTGAGGTGCGCGCCCGCCTTCACCCACTCGCGCTTCACCACCGGCGAGCGCACCGGCGTCGACGTGCACACGATGTCCGCCCCCGACGCCTCCTGGAGGCTCACCACCCGACCACCCTTTTCCTTCTGCAGCGCCTGGGCCGCCGCCTCCGACGCATCCGCCAGCAGCAGCTCCAACCCCTCGAACAACGCGCGGTGCGCGTCGATCAGCACTCGCGCCTGCACCCCACACCCCACCAGCCCCAGCGTGCGCGGACTCGAGCGCGCCAGGTACTTCGACGCGACGCCCCCCGCCGCCCCCGTGCGCCACGCCGTCAGCAGCGTCCCATCCATGATCGCCAGCGGAGACGCCGTCTCCGGATCGCTCAGCACGTACACCGCGCGCACCGTCGGCAGCCCGTGCTTCTCCGGGTTGCGTGGATGCGCGTTCACCCACTTCACCCCCGCCGCGCCGTCCAGGAACGCCGGCATCGCCCGGAAGTCCCCGTCGTACTTCGGCAGCGACAGGTACACCTTCGCGGGCATGAGCGCCTCGCCCAGGCCGTGCGCGCGGAAGGCGCGCTCCACGGCGCTCAGGCCCAGCTCGACGGAGTAGAGGTTGCGGAGATCGTTCGCGCTCAGCAGGAGGGTTGGCATGCGCGCCTTATAGCGGGGCGCCCTTCCTCCGGAAATTGTCGCATGATTTGCATGGTATTCATGTAGAGCTGCTTTCCTGGACTCCAGGGCCCCTCCCGGAGTCTTCTCTCGGGAGCCGCCGATGCATCCACGCCGTCTCTTCCTCCTCGCACTCGCCGCCGTCTTCACGCTCACCCACTGCGCGCCGCCTGAGGCCGAGCTCGAGGCGAACCTCACGCAGGGTGAGAGCACCCAGGCCCTCACCCCCGGCGGCGGCCTGCGGTTCATGAGCTACAACATCAAGCACGGCGAGCTCAGCAGCCTGGAGAGCGTGGCGAACGTCATCAAGGGCCAGTCCCCTGATCTCGTCGCGCTCCAGGAGGTCGACGTCCTCACCCACCGCTCGGGCAACGTGGATCAGGCGGCGCGGCTCGGACAGCTCACCGGCATGTACCACGCGTTCGTGCCCTCGCTGCTCAGCTATGACGGAGGCCAGTACGGGCTGGCGCTCCTGTCGCGCTACCCCATCCGCTCCTCCCAGCGCGTCCCGCTGCGCTCCGCCGCCGAGCAGCGCATCCTCGCCATCGTGGAGGTCGAGCTGGATCCGCAGCACATCCTCCCCGTGGGCATCACCCACTTCGGCACCACCGGCTCCTCGGAGCGCCTGAACCAGGCCGCGGACGTCAAGGCGGCCCTCGCCGGCAAGCCCTGGGCCCTCCTCGGTGGCGATCTCAACGCCAGCCCCTCCGAGTCCAGCATCACCAGCCTGCTGCAGCAGTTCACCGATGCCTGGGCCCGCGGAGGCTCGGGCAGCGGCTACACCCACTCGGCCAGCTTCCCCACCAAGCGCATCGACTACATCCTGCTCGGCGCCGGGTGGACCTCGCCCGTGTCCGCCAGCGTCATCAGCGCCACCTCGCAGTCCGATCACCGCCCCCTGGTGGCCACCCTCATCCTGCCCTGGAGCCAGACGCTGCTCGGCGATCGCGTCCCCGGCACCCCCGTCCAGGCCGACACGAAGGCCGTCGAGGTCGGCGTCCGCTTCCGCAGCAACGTCGCCGGCACCATCGAGGCGCTCCGCTTCTACCGGGGCACCGGCAACGCCAACGGCTACGTGGCCCGCCTGTGGACGAGCTCGGGCACCCTGCTGGCCCAGCTCCCCGTGACGGATCAGCGCCTCCCCGGCTGGCAGGAGGTCACCCTCCCCTCGCCCATCTCCATCTCCGCCGGCGCCACCTACGTGGTCTCCTACTACTCGTCCAACGGGCAGTTCGCGCGGGATGTCGACGGGCTCCTCAACGCGATCGTCAGCGGCAACCTCACGGCCCCTTCCAGCGCCA
Organism: Myxococcaceae bacterium; assembly: GCA_016926755.1. Lineage (GTDB taxonomy): Bacteria > Myxococcota > Myxococcia > Myxococcales > Myxococcaceae > Hyalangium. The sequence continues at coordinate 15,595 of JAFGNZ010000287.1, forward strand.
GCGTGGGAGGAAACGGCGTCTACGTCTACGCGACCGGCGGAGGCTTCCCGACGAACTCCTATAAGAACACCAACTACTGGGTGGACGTCCGCTTCAAGCCCGCCCCGTAGGCTGTTCGAGCGGCAGCAGCTTCGGCCCCGGGGTTCCCTTTCAGGCAGAGCGCGCCGTTGAACAGCCTCCGCTCGCGCGGGGGCCCCCGGTTGGCCGGGAGTGAACGTGCTAGCTTGGCGCCATGTCTCCGCAAGACCGGAATCGCGGCGAGTCCATCTCCCCGGAGCAAGAGGATCAGGGGGCCCAGGAGCTCCGCGCCCCCGCGGGCGGCAACCCCCACGAGACGCTGCCCTACGAGCACGCGCGGCGGCCCACGGATCTGCCCACCGTGCGCCGCTTCCGCCTCACCGTGGTGGAGGGCCCCGGCGTCGGCACCATCTGGGAGTCCGCCTCGGACGTGTGCTCCATCGGCTCGCACCCGCTCAATGACTTCCCGCTGGATGACTCCACCGTGTCGCGCTTCCACTGCGAGGTGCGCATCGGGCCCCGCGGCCCGCGGGTGAAGGATCTGGACAGCACCAACGGCGTCATCGTGGATGGGGTGCAGGTCGCCGACGGCTTCCTGCGCGGCGGCACCCTGCTGCGGCTGGGGCGCATCGTCGTGCGCTTCGACTTCAGCGCGGAGAACAACCGGCTCCAGCTCTCGGAGCACACGCGGTTCGGCTCGCTGGTGGGCACCTCGGCGGCCATGCGCGGGTGCTTCGCGCTGCTGGAGCGCGCGGCGGCGCGGGACGTGACGGTGCTGCTGGAGGGCGAGACGGGGACCGGCAAGAGCCAGGCGGCCCAGGCCATCCACCAGGCCGGCGCGCGGCGGGACAAGCCCTTCATCGTGGTGGACTGCGGCGCCATCCCCTCCAACCTCCTGGAGAGCGAGCTGTTCGGCCACGAGAAGGGCTCCTTCACCGGCGCGGTAGGCCGGCGCGCGGGGGCCTTCGAGGAGGCGCAGGGCGGCACCGTCTTCCTCGATGAGATCGGCGAGCTGCCCGCGGAGCTCCAGCCCAAGCTGCTGCGCGTGCTGGAGACGCGGGAGATCCGCCGCGTGGGCAGCAACACCTGGCACCCGGTGGACGTGCGCCTGATCGCCGCCACGCACCGGGATCTGCGCGCGGAGGTGAACGCGGGCCGCTTCCGCTCGGATCTCTTCTTCCGGCTCGCGGTGCTGCGCATCCCGCTGCCCGCGCTCCGCCAGCGCCCCGAGGATCTGCCCATGCTGGTGGAGAAGATCCTCGCCTCGCTGGGAGCGGATCCGGAGCGCACCGGCGCGCTGCGCACGCCCGAGTTCATCTCGCGGCTGCAGCACGCGGCGTGGCCCGGCAACGTGCGAGAGCTGCGCAACTACCTCGAGCGGTGCCTCGTCTTCGAGGATGCGCTGGCCCTCTCCGAGGAGGAGTCGCGCTCCGGCGGTACCTTGGAGGTGGATCCCACCCAGCCCTACGCCGATCAGCGCCGCCGGGTGGTGGATGACTTCGAGCGGCGCTACCTGCGCGCGCTCCTGGAGAAACACCAGGGCAAGGTGGCCCAGGCGGCCGTCACCGCATGCGTGGACCGGGTGCACCTCTATCGCCTGCTGCGCCGCCACGGCATCAAGCCGTGAGCCTCACCGGCGGCCGGTGATGCGCGAGAGCCCGGCGGCCCCCGCCACCGGCTCCACCCGGAATTGCGCCTCGAGTCCCCGCAGCGCCATCACCGTGGCCGCCAGCCCATGGCCCCCGTGCGCCGCCCATCCCGGCAGGAACAGCAGACCCCCGGCGCCGGGGACAGCGGGCCGAGCCTCCTCCCCCCTCGGCGGCGCCACGTCCGCGTGCACCGTGATGGCCAGCGTCACCCGCGGCGGGGACAAGCGCTGGCCGGCGTGCTCCAGCAGCCCCAGGGCCGCGACCAGCACCCTTCCCCTCACGGCCTGCTCCTCGGCCACGCCCTCCGGCAGCGGCGCCGTCGCCAGCAGGCAGCCCGCCCCATCCACCCTCACCTCCAGCCCGACTTCGCGCGCAACCCCGCCCGCGCGCTCCAGCAGCGCATCCAGCCGCTCCAGCGCGGCGGCATCCGGCTCCCCTTCCACCTGCGCCTCCACGTAGAGCGCCACCGCCCGCTCCTCGCGCGCCGGGCCTTGTCCCCCCTGCACCGCGCGCCGCAGATCCTCCAGCAGCGTGTCCACGTCCGGATAGCGCTCCTCCCGCCGCTTCTGGAGACACCGGTGCACCACCGCATCCAGCGCGGCCGGCACCGGGGCGCGCTCGCTCACCCGCGGAGGAGGCGCGTGCAGGTGCTGCTCCTCCACCTCGTGCGAGGTGCTCCCCTGGAAGGGCGGCTGCCCGGAGACGAGTTGGAAGAGGAGCACGCCCATCGCGTACAGGTCCGTTCGTACGTCGGGGAGCTCTGCGCGAATCTGCTCCGGCGCCATGGTCAGCGGCGTGCCGAGCACCGCGCCGGTCTGCGTCAGCGTAGAGGCGCCCGGCGCCCCCGGGGACAGCCCCTTGGCCACCCCGAAGTCCACCAGCTTCACCAGGGCCGCCTCTCCCCCTCGCTGCAGGCGCATCACGTTCTGCACCTTCAGATCCCGGTGCACCACGCCCGCCCCATGCGCGGCCCGGAGCGCGGCGCCCACCTGCTCCAGCACCTCGAGCGCCTCGCGAGCGGAGAGCGGCCCTCGTGCGGCGAGCTCGGCGGCGAGATCCCTCCCCTCCAGCCACTCCATGGCGATGAAGGGCCGGCCGTCCGCCAGCTCCCCATACCCGAGCACCTCGACGATGTGCGGGTGCCGCAGCCGCTGGAGGGTGGCCGCCTCACGCCGGAAGCGGCGCAGCGCGGTGCTGGTCGCGGTGAACAGCGAGTGCAAAACCTTCAGCGCGGCAGGCACCCCGGTGCGTGCCTCCCTCGCGCGGTACAGGGTGGAGACAGGCCCCCGGTAGTGGAGACGCTCCACCACCCAGCCGCCCACCAGCGCTCCCGGGGACAGCTCCTCGCCATAGAGCGACTCCTCCCCGCCAGGTGCCATGCGCTCCTTGTAGCCCGCCTACTTCCGCGCGCACAGATCGGACGAGCCACTCCCGCCCACCACATCACAGGCCCCGTGGAGGTACACGGTGACGGGCTCCTTCCACAGCTGGCCCGTGGTGTCCCGGCAGTCCTGGTAGTCCCCGTCACCGACGACCTGAGGCCCATCGTCCGTCATGCACTTCGAGCTCGGGTAGGAGGGTTTGGCCGGATTCAGGCAGGCCCCGGCCACCGTGGCGGCGCAGTTGGAGCCCGAGGCGGGCAGCGCGCACACCCGGTGGGTGGCGTTGGCCGCGCTGTTCGCCCACGCGCTGTCGTAGCAGGAGAACATCCGCCGGTACACCGAGCCATCCACCACCTGATCCCGGCCGATCACCTTGCCGTCGCGCACCACGATCTCCACCGCCAGGGCGCTCGGATCGAAGATCGTCCCGTAGAAGGCCCCCTCTCTCAGGCGGAAGACCTGCGCCTCGGAGAGGCGGTAGCTGGCGGGGGCCTCGACCTGCACCGTCGCCGTCGCCGACAGGTTGCTCTCGTAGGGCGCCGTCATCACGCTGAAGTATCCCGCCGCGGGGCAGGTGAACGACACCGCCGGAGCCGTGGTGGAGCAGCTGCCCTCGCTCTGCGCCAGGAGGCGCGGTCCGCCGTCATCACAGCCGGCGATGTCCTCGCACACCCGCACCACCGTCCGCCCGCTGCTGGAGCCCAGCGCCGAGCCCGTGCACATGTCGGGCGCGTGGCCTCCCGCCCCCAGCCGCACCGTCTCCCCTGGATCGCACGAGCCGATGGCGTCCACCTCCCAGCCACAGTTGCGCTGCATGCCCAGGGTGTTCGTCGCGCAGGAGTAGAAGCTGTCCAGCCGCTGCGAGGTGGAGGGATCGTACTCGGTGGGGCGCGTCACCAGCTCCAGCCCGAAGGCGGCCGGAGAGCTCGGGTGCTCCCCCCGGGCCGACAGCTCCACCCGCTTGCCGAAGGCGTTGTTGCGCGCCAGGAGGCAGGAGGACACCCGCTCCAGGCACGCCTGCGAAGGCGGTTGCGTGGCCCACTCGGTGCAGAGGCCCATCTTCCCGCGCCACACCTCGTTGGTCCCCGTCAGGGGGTTCCTCCACGCCAGGTTCTGTCCGGTCGCCAGCGCGCAGCTCACCAGGTACGGCATGAACGCCTGCGCGTTCGGATCCCGGAGCTGGTTCTGGATGTAGGGATCTCCCGGCGGGTTGAAGAGCGTCGTCAGGGGCGTGCTCCCCAGCATCTGGTTGGCCACCCTGTTCGTGGAGAGCGCGTTGAAGATGAGCGCCTGCGTGGTGAGCGAGTTGGGGATCCGGATCGCCTCCTCTCGCGTCTCCCACCCACCCTCCACCTCTTCCGGCAAAGCGGGCCCGCAGCCCCCGAGAGCGATCAGCAGCGAGGCTCCCAGGCCGCGGATGCACAGCTGTGAGCAACGAGCACGAACCGTCATGAGACTTCCTCCGATGGGTTCCGGCGATGCTGCAAATCGCGGAAAGCACGTAGCGGGCCAACGCTCGGGACAAACGAGCCCGAGGGGCAGCAGGCCCCTGGCCCTCGCGCTGTAGCGAGCCATGTCACAGCCGGGCGCCCGGTTGTGACGGCGCGCGCTACACCCCTCCCAGCTCCCCGCGCAGGGCCTCGAGGCGGACCCGCCACAGGGGCGCCCCCTCGACGGCCCGATCGGCTCGGGCGAGCCACTGCCGTGCCTCCTCCGCGCACCCCGCGCGCAGCGCCCCTCGGGTTGCCTGGAGCAGGATCTCTGCCATCTCATCGGCCGAGGCGCACTCCCCGGCGCCCTCCACCAGGGTCCGCCACGCCTCCCCCGTCCGCGCCGCCCCCATCTCCACCTCGCTCACCTCCAGCTCCACCAGCCTCCTCATGATCGCCGTGGGCGGCAGGGACTCCGGCGGACAGTGCGCCTCGATCCACCGCAGCTGCCGGGCCGCCTCCGCCGTGTCCCCGGCCGCCATGGCGATCCGGGCGATGAGCAGGGCATCCATCGGCACCGGGTGCTCCCGGAAGAAGCGAACGCCCAGCTCGTGCGCGCGGCGCGCCAGCGGCAGCGCCTCCTCCAGTTGGCCCTGCATGTAGAGCACCTCGGCCAGGTTGAAGGTGGACCAGCGCTCCACCTGGGCGTGGCCCAGCTCGCGGCCCAGCGCCATGGCACCGCGCAGATCCGCCTCCATCCGCGCCACCTCCCCCAGCTTGAGCCACAGCAGCACGCGCGCCGTACGGGTGGCCGCCAGGTGCAGGGAATCGCCCGCCTCCTCGCAGCGGGCGAGCGCCTCCTCGAAGCGCGCGGCGGCCTCCGCGGTCCGGTCCAGGAAGGTCAGGGCCGAGCCCTGCATCGCCAGGGCCACCACGAGCGTCTCGTGATCCTTCGCCAGCTCCGCGCCCTCGGCCGCCGAGCGGAGGACTCGCGCCGCGGCCTCCCACTCGCCCAGGCGGACGTGCAGCCGGCCCCGCGCCAGCGTGCAGCGCAGCGACAGGCGCGGATCATCCAGCCGCGCGATGCGCTCCATCGCCTCGCGCGTGCACGCCGAGGAGCCCTCCACGTCCTCCATCCAGTCCCGCGCCGTGGCCTCCTCCAGCAGCAGATCCACCACCAGCGCCTCATCCCCCAGGGCCTCGGCCAGCACGCGCGCGGCGGACAGATCCGCCAGCCCCTCGCGGAAGAGCTGGAGCCGGTGGCGCACCCGGCCGCGGCCCGCCAGCGCTCGCGAGCGGAGGGCCTGCTCCGCCTCGGGCAGCAGCGTGAGGGCGCGCGTATAGGACTGCTCCGCCTCCACCAGCAGGTGGGTGCCCCGAGCCTCCTCCGCCAGCGCGAGGAAGGCCTTGGCGGCCTCGAGGTGCGCGCCACAGCCCGCGGCGTGGTGCGCGCGGCGGCGTCGCACGGCCGGGCCCTCGCCCTCGAGGGAGCGCAGGGCGGCGGCGTGCAGGGCCCGGCGCGTGGAGGGAGGCGACGTCGCCTCCAGGGCTTCGCGCAGCAAGGGGTGCCGGAAGGAGAAGCGCTCCTGGCCCACCGGGCGCAGCAGCCCCGCGCGGACCAGGCGGGCCAGCCCTGCCCCCGCGTCCCATGAGGCCACCCGCTCCACCTCCTCCCGGGCATCGAGCCGCCGCAGCGCCCCATCCACCCGGGCCACCTCCACCTCGTTCCCCAGCACCGCGCACAGCCGCGCCAGCACCTGGTGCACCTCGGGGAGCTCGGCGAGCGCGCGCGTGGCCAGCCGCTCGAAGAGCGGCGTCACCGAGACATCCAGCAGCGCATCCGGGGCGAGGTACCACCCGCCTCCAGGCGAGGCGCGCAGCGCTCCCGCCGCCCGCAGCGCCCCCGTCAGCTCCACCAGCGACAGCGGCACCCCCTGGGCCAGTTGCTCCAGGCGCACCAGGACCGGCTCGGGGATGAGCTCGACGGGGCGCAGCAGGTGGAGGAGGAGCGCGCGGCTGGCCTCGGGGGCCAGCGGCGTCAGCGCGTGGCGGGACACGTGGGCGCTGCGCTCGCCGAAGTGGGGGCGCAGGCCCAGCAGGGCGGGACGTCCCGCCACGCAGATCCACAAGGGTGCCCGGGCCCCGGCCAGCGTCGCCAGCTCCAGCATGTCCAGGCTGGCGGGATCCGCCAGGTGCGCGTCGTCCAGCAGCAGCACCTGGGGGCGCTCCCGCGCGCGCTCGCGGAGGCGCTCGGCCAGGGCGCGGGCGGCGGCGTGGCGCTGAGCCCCCGATGAAGCCAGAGCCACGGCCGGGCGAGGCGTGGCCTCGGCGGAGGCAGCGCTCCTCAAGGCCTGGAGCAGCGCATCCGGCGTGGAGGCGTCCGGCGGCAGGGCGCGGAGGCGCAGCACCCGGGCCCTCCCCTCTGCCTCCCACCTCTCGGCGAGGGCCTCCAGCAGCCGGCTCTTCCCGTAGCCCACATCGCCGGTGAGGACACAGAGGCCCGGCACGCCCGTGGCCAGGCAGCGGGCTCCCTCTTCATACAATGTCCCCACCAGCGCCTCGCGCCCCACCAGGGGCGGAGCCTCGGAGCTCGGGGGCGCGGCCCCGCCGTCGCGAACCAGCAGGTGCACGCCGCCGGGCCCCACGCGCGTGGCGCTCGCCTCCAGGCGCGACAGGGCCTCGGCGCTCACCCGCACCTCCCCCTTCAGGAGCTCCAGCGGCCACCAGGCTTCGGGAGCCTCGAGGGCCGCACCCGCCACGCGGGTGGTGACGGCGCCGGGGCGCACGTAGAGCTCGGCAAGGTGGAGGATCGCCGCGGCCTCCGCTTCCTCGACCAGCCTCCGCGCGGCGAGGACGGCGGCTCGCAGGCTGGCCTCGGCCGACAGCGGCTCCGGGAAGACGACGACGTAGCCCCCAGCTCGCGTCCGAGCGAGCGCGCCCCCATGAGGCTCGATGGCCGCGAGCAGCGCATCGACGGGCGCGGGGCTCCGGATCCCCAGCAGCGCCACGGGCCGCACGCCCGCGCCGGAGGCCAAGGGGACGGAGGGACGGGGGGCCATGTCCAGCACGGCGGGCGCGGTGAGCTGGCACGCGGCCTCGAAGGCGGCGAGCACGTCCCCAGCGCGGGCGAAGCGCTCTGCGGGAGCCTTGGCCAGACACCGCCGCAGCACCTCGTCGAGCGCGGGGGGCACGGCGGCGCGCTCCGAGACGCGCGGCGGGCGCAGGCTGACGTGGCCATGGCGGATCTCGTCCGCGCCGCCGGTGAAGGGCGGCGCTCCGGTCAGCAGCTCGAAGAGGAGGATGCCGAGCGCATAGATGTCGGCGGCAGCCCCGGCCTCGCGCGCATCCAGGCACTGCTCGGGCGCCATGTAGACGGGGGTGCCGAGCCGCTGGCCCGCGCGGGTGATGTCGGCGGAGTCCTCGGCCGGGCCCTCACGGGGGGGCTCGAGGAAGCGCGCGAGCCCGAAGTCGAGGAGGCTGAGCGCGCCGCCCTCCCGCAGGAAGACGTTCTCCGGCTTCAGGTCGCGGTGGGCCAGCCCGGCGCCGTGCACACGCTCCAGCGCCGAGCACAACCCGGCGAGCAGCTCGCGCACCCGGGGCACGGAGGCGGCACCGGCGCCTGGGAGCGTGGCCATCCACGCGGCGAGCGTCTGCCCTCGCAGCACCTCCAGCACCAGGAAGGGACGGCCCCCCGCGGTGCCGTGCTGGAGCAGCTCGGGCACGGTGGGAGGGCCAATCCGACGCAGCGCCGCGGCCTCGCGGGCGAAGCGCTCATGATGAGGCCCCAGGCCCACCTTGAGCGCCACCTCGCCCCCATCCCCTTCGCGGTACGCGGTGAAGACGTGGGAGAAGCCCCCCGAGCCCAACAAGGAAGCGCCGCGCAGCCCAGGCACATCCGGGAGCAGAGACGGCTCGGGCGGAGAGGCGAGCGGAGAGTGCGCGCCATGCACGGGGCACACCGCCCCCTCAATGAGACGACGGTGGCAGGCCGGACAACGCATGGGCTCCCAGAAGGCTACCAGACCGGGACCAAGGTAGGAGCAGGTGTCCGTAGCGGAATTTTTCCCGCTGGTTAGAATCGCCGCCCTGCCTGATTTTACTGATTTTCACGCTAACGGAGACCCAGACTCCACTCCCAGCGCTGGGCACCCCCACTGTCCGTTGCCCAGAGCGAAACACCACTGAACAACGTTTCACCACCGACTGAGCTTTCGTCCGCTCGGTCATGTAGGGTGCGCCGCCATGACGCCAGAGAAGCTCGTTCACGCACAGACCGTAGAGGCGCTGTTCGTCCGTGCCTTCGAGAACCGCCTGACGCCCGCCTGTCGGGAGGCCCTCAAGCGGGCCGGGCTCGACCTGGACCGGAAGCTGAAGCGGTCCTACACGCTGGAGCAGTGGAAGGACTTCCTGCGGATCGCCGCGGCGCACGTGTACGGGGGTGTGCCGGCCGAGGCCGCGTACTACTCGCTGGGTGGGCGCTTCATGGACGCGTGGTTCGGCACCTTCCTGGGGCGGGCCCTGCTGGGCATGGCTCGCCTGGCGGGCCCCCGGAGGATGCTGCTGCGCGCGGGCCACGGCTTCCGCGCCGGCAACAACTTCAGCCAGGTGCGCCTCGTCGAGCGGGGGCCCACCTCGCTCGAGCTGGAGATGAATGACGTGCTGGCGGATCAGCCCACCTTCGCGGCGGGGCTGCTGGCCCGCGCGGTGGAGCTGGCCGGAGGCTGGCGCGTGGTGGCCATCCCCGAGGGCTTCGACGGGACGAAGTGCACCCTCCACATCCGCTGGTCCGAGGCCCCCGCCGTGGCCGGCCTCAACGACAGCGCCACGGCGGAGGAGCGAGCCTCCGCGCCACGCCCACGGGCGTGAGCTGAGCCTCAGGGGTGGCTCCCGCGGGAGCCGCGCCCCAACACCGGGGGCGGGCCGGGCCGGGGGCTCACCTCTCCTGGCGGCGCAGGAGGATCTGGCTGCTCTCGCCTCCCTCGCGGCTGCCCTCGGGGCTCTCATACAAGTAGTCGGACACCTCCGAGTCGGCGACGTCCACGGGCGAGCCCAGGCGCAGCCGGCTCACGTCATTGGGCTCGTTGGCGAGCCTGCCGTGCCACCGGCCGTTCTTGTCCACCGAGGTGACCTCCAGCCACATGTACTCGAGGTTGCCGCCGTCGGTGCGAAAGCTCGCCTTGAGCAGCAGCCGCTCGGGGTACTGCAGCCCCTTGGCCACGCGCGGCTTGAGCACGGCGAGCCGGGCCCGGGCCTTGCGCGCCACCGCCTCCAGCTCGGGATCCTCTGGAGGCGCGCTGGTGACCTCGTCGACGGGCTTGCCCAGGAGCGTGTCGAGCGCTGCCCGCTGCCGCTCCTCGAGCGCCCCGGTGCCAGGGAAGGAGAGCTCGAGCAGCACGTTCTCCGGATCGCCCTGATCGCGCTGGCCCTCGAGGGCCCGCAGCTTCACGCGTCCGCGCGCCCCCTCCCGGGGTTGGAGCTGGCGCTTCAACCGGGCGTCCTTCACCTTCGCCAGATCCACCTCCAGCGTCCCATCGGCGGCGGGCACCAGCCCCTCGGCCAACAGCTGCGCGACGCCGTTGACGAGCCGCCCCATGCCGTCATCCATCGAGGCGGGCACCTGCTCCACCACCACATCCGGCAGGCCGAGCTTCGCCATCCCCAGGCTGATGACGCGCAAGGCCGAGCCGTCCTGGTACACGTGCAGCGTGATGTGCGCGTTGACGGGGGGCACGCCGCCGCTCCAGCCATCCAGCCGGGTCTCCTTCCAGCTCCGGGCAGAGAAGTACTCGCGCGTCTCGGTGTCCCACAGGAAGGCGCCATGCTCGGCCGCCAGCTGGTGGGCAAAGCGCGTGGCCGACAGGAGCACCTCGTGGCGTTGGGCGAAGGGCGCGCGGAACGCCAGCAGGGTGGCATGCCGCGCTCCCAGCAGCTGCTTGCGCTCCGAGGCCTCCAGCTTCCGCCCGAAGTACTCGAGCATCCGCTCGTCCATGGGCTCCAGGTCCTCGGGGGGGAGGGGCTGCACCAGGGCCTCGGGCCGGGTCGCGGTGGCCGCGGAGGACTCGGCCTCCGCCACGGAGTTCAGCCCCTTGTACTTCGACGCCAGCAGCTTGCGCGCCCTGGCGACGAGATCGCTCTTCGGCGCGGTGGGGTGGAACAGCAGCACCGACCAGGTGACCTCGGGGGCGTAGAGCTCCGCCCGGGGGAAGGCCTTGGCTGAGGGCGCGGGGGCCTCGGCGCCCGCCTTCGCCAGGGGGGCCAGCGCCAGCACCAGGAGGACGGGGACACACCGCTGCGTGAGCATGCGGAGGAGAGACATGGAAGGAACTCCGGACAGGAGGAAGCCGTGGAAACGACCGCGGAGTATGCCCACTCCGGGGCACGGCGTCTCCCGAAGTGGGGCGCCCTCAGCGCGCGCGCCACTGCGGATGGGCGAGCACCCGCGCCTCGAGCTCGGGCGTGAGCGGAGCCCCGTGGGGGGCCCGAGCGGACGAGCGGCGCCAGCGCTCCAGCCAGCGCTCGCCCAGCGGGGCCGCCAGCGCCTCCAGGCGCGTGGCCGCCACCGTCGTCTCCCCCTTCGTGCCGGTGGACAGCCCGGCGCCCACATGGAAGCCGGCCAGGAGCAGTGTCACGCGGGTGGGCGTGGCCGCGCTGTACGTCATCAGCAGGGCACCCTCCCCGTCCTCGCGGCAGCGGGCACGCACCCGCGAGAGCACCGCCTCCGTCCACATCTCCGGGTTGGCGGCCGGGGAGAAGGGATCAAAGGAGACGAGGTCCACCAGAGGCAGCGGGCCCTCCAGGTGGGCGAGCGCGTTGCCCAGGAGGAGCCGCCAGCGCAGCCCGTCCCCTTCCCAGAGGCCCTCGCGCATGAGCGCCTCGGCCGGCTCTCGGAAGGGCTGCAGGAAGGAGAAGCCCTCCGGATCCGCCAGCGCCAGCCGGAGCGGCGCCAGGTCCACCTCCAGGCTCACGAGCTCGAGAGGCCTGCGGCGCTCGGCCCCCAGCTCGCGGGCGCAGGTGAGCGCGGCCACCGCGTTGGTGGCGGCGCCCAGCCCCACGTCGAGGATGACGAGGGGCGGGCCCGGCTGGCGCAGGCGCTCGGCCAGCCGCGGCTGCTCCACATAGAGGCGCAAGGCCTCCTGCCAGGGGCCGACGCTCGGGTGCATCACCTCGCCGTGCCCCAGGTGCTTCACGGCACGCGCGCCGTTGCGCAGCGTCACCACCTCGAAGTCGCCGTCGCGCATCTCCATGAGCTCCTGGGCCCTGGCCGTGGGCCTCAGCCCACGTCCTTCAGTGTGACGGCGCCCGGAGAGGCCTCGCCGCGCAGCTCCTTGGGCGGGGAGATCGTCGCCTTCAGCTCGCGGTACACCTGGGCGTAGGAGCCCTGGAGGATGGCCTCGCGCAGCCGGCCCATCAGCAGCTGGTAGTGCCGCACGTTGTGGATGGAGAGCATCCGCGAGCCCAGGTGGTGCCCGCCCCGCATCAGGTGCTGCAGGTAGCCGCGGGTGTAGCGCTTGCAGACCAGGCAGTCGCACGCCGGATCCAGCGGCGAGTCGTCCAGCCGGTAGACCATGCGCGTGATGCGCACCAGCCCCTGGAACGTATAGGCGTAGCCCTGCTGGGCCATCTTCGTGGGGATGATGCAGTCGAACATGTCCACGCCGCGCATCACCGCCTCCACCAGATCCATGGGCGTGCCCACGCCCATCAGGTAGCGCGGCTTGTCCGCCGGCAACGCGGCCGTCACCCGCGCCGTCATCGTCTCGCGCTCCTCCTTCGTCTCCCCCACCGCCAGCCCGCCGATGGCGAAGCCGTCGAACGGGTGCTGGGTGAGGAAGGCCGAGCTCTCGTCCCGCAGGTGCGAGTGCACGCCGCCCTGGACGATGGCGAACAGGGCCTGCCCGGTGGCCTCCTTCTGCCGGGCCGCCAGGCTGCGCAGCGCCCAGCGGTGGGTGCGCTCCATGGCCTCGCGCGTGCCCGCCTCGTCCGTGCGCGAGTCGATGCACACATCCAGCACCATCATGATCTCCGAGTTGATCGCCTGCTGCATGGCGATGCTGGACTCGGGGCTGAGGAGCTGGCGGCTGTTGTCGTAGAAGCTGCGGAAGTGCGCGCCCTTCTCCGTGATGAGCCGGTCCTCCGGCAGCGAGAAGATCTGGAACCCGCCCGAGTCCGTCAGCACCGCCCCCTCCCACTGCATGAAGGGGTGGACGCCGCCAAACTTGCGGAACACCTCGATGCCGGGCCGCAGCATGAGGTGGTAGGTGTTGGCCAGGAGGATCTTCGCCCCGGTCTCCCTCACCTCCTCCGTGCCCAGGTGGCGGAAGGCCGCGTGGGTGGCCACGGGCATGAAGATGGGCGTGGGGAACGAGCCCCGGCGGGTGTGCAGCACCCCGGCGCGGGCCCCCGTGGGATCCGTGTGGACGAGCTCGAAGCGGACGGCCATTGGGAGGCCTTATACCTGCCGCGCGCTTGCTTCACCCGGATGATGTGAGCGCCCGCCCCACCGCCTGCCCGGCACCCCGGGGGTCCCGGCCCACCTCCCCCGCCCGGAAATCCCGGCCGCCGGCATGAACTCCACCGCCAGTGCGTTACTAGGAGCCCCACCGCGCCCCATTTCCGCTAGAAGAGCGCCGCCATGTTCAACGTCATCAATGTCTCCAAGGCCTACGGGCCCAAGAAGCTGTTCGAGGAGGTCAACGTCGCCTTCTCCCCTGGCCGCCGCTATGGCCTGACCGGCCCCAACGGGGCGGGCAAGTCCACCTTCATGAAGATCCTGGCGGGGGACGAGGAGGCGGACATGGGCACGATCTCCCGGCCGAAGCGCCTGGGCATCCTGCGCCAGGACCACTTCCGCTACGAGGACACGCGCGTGCTGGACGTGGTGCTCATGGGGAACAAGCCCCTGTGGGACGCCATGCACGAGAAGAACACGCTGCTGGCCAAGGCGGACATCACCGAGGAGGACGGCAACCGCCTGGGTGAGCTCGAGGGCGTGATCGCCGAGGAGGACGGCTACGTCGCGGAGAGCGACGCGGCGACGCTGCTGGTGGGCCTGGGCATCGAAGAGAATACCCACGAGGGCCCCATGCGGCAGCTCACCGGCGGCCTGAAGCTGCGGGTGCTGCTGGCGCAGGCGCTCTTCGGCAAGCCCGAGGGGCTGCTGCTGGACGAGCCCACCAACAACCTGGACATCGAGTCCATCCGCTGGCTGGAGAACTTCCTGAAGGAGTACCAGGGCGTGCTGATCACCATCAGCCACGACCGGCACTTCCTCAACGAGATCTGCACGCACATCGCGGACATCGACTACGAGACGATCATCCAGTACACGGGCGGCTACGACGAGATGGTGCACCAGAAGGCGCAGGTGCGCAGCCGCGTGGAGTCCGAAGTCTCGGAGAAGAAGAAGAAGATCGCCCAGCTGCAGGACTTCGTGGCGCGGTTCCACGCCGGCACGCGCGCCTCGCAGGTGCAGAGCCGCATCAAGCAGATCGAGAAGCTGCGCACGGATGACTTGAAGCGCTCGAACATCGCGCGGCCGTTCATCCGCTTCGATCAGAAGCAGGTCAGCGGCAAGCAGACGCTGATGATCGAGGGCATCCACAAGTCCTTCGACGGGGTGCCGGTCATCAAGCCGTTCAACGCGCTGGTGTGCAAGGGCGAGAGGATCTGCGTCATCGGCCGCAACGGCGTGGGCAAGTCCACGCTGGTGAAGATGATCGCGGGGCAGATCGAGCCGGATGGGGGCGGCATCAAGTGGGGCCACCAGGCGGCGATGGGTTACCTGCCGCAGGATCACCACGGCACCATCCGCCAGAACACCACGGCCTTCGAGTGGCTGCGCGACATCAACGTCAAGCTGACCAACGAGGAGATCTCGGGGGTGCTGGGGCGGATGCTCTTCTCGGGCGAGGAGCGGATGAAGCCCACCACGACGCTGTCCGGTGGCGAGACGGTGCGGCTGCTCTTGTGCAAGCTGATGCTGACACAGGACAACGTGCTGGTGCTGGACGAGCCCACCAACCACCTGGATCTGGAGTCCATCAGCGCGCTGGCCGACGGCCTCAAGAAGTTCGAGGGCACCGTCATTGTCGTGACGCACGACCAGGAGCTGATCTCCGAGGTGGCCACGCGCATCTGGTCGCTCAAGGAGGGCCAGGAGGTGCTCGACTACAACGGGCCCTTCCACGAGTTCCTCGCGAAGCACTCGGCCGACACCGCCCTCCGCCGCCGGTAGCCCCGGGCTCAGCTCGGCCGGGTGCCCCGGCGCAGCAGGAACAGGCCCAGGCCGAAGCCCGCGGCCCACTGGAGCGCGGCCGCCAGCGGGGTGCTCCGCAGGGACGGCTGGGGCGAGGGAGGAGCCCCTGGCTCGGGGCGGAAGTCCGTGGCGCCGGGTAGCCGCGCGCCGCCGCGCTCCAGCTCGGACTTCGTTGCCACCACTCCGCCTGGCTCCGGCCGCTTCTGGCCGGGCGACTTCCCCTCGGGCGAGCGGTGCTCGATGAGGGCATTGATCTCCGCGCCCAGCAGGATCACCTGCGCGGAGATCCACATCCACAGCAGCATGACAATCACACCGCCGATGGCGCCGTAGTTCGCGTCATACTTGCCGAAGTTGGCCACGTACTTCGAGAAGCCCCACGAGGCGAGCACCCAGATGATGACGCCCACGACGGAGCCGGGCGTGATGAACTTGAAGCGCTGCTTCACATTCGGCAGCCCCCAGTAGAGCAACGCCCACAGGAACATCATCAGCACCCCCGCCACGGGCAGGCGCAGCCAGGTCACCAGGGTGGGGAATGGATCTCCGAGCTTCTCGGCCAGAGGGGGCGTGGCGATCGCCACCGCGGCCGCGAGGACGGAGAAGATCGCGGCCACCAGCGTCGCCAGGATGGCAACGCCCCGTTGCTTCCAGAAGGGCCTCGCCTCCTCCACGCCATAGGCGGTGTTGAGCGCCTTCATGAGCGCGACGATCCCGCCCGAGGCGGCCCAGATCGCGCCCAGGCCGCCCACTGTCAACAGGCCCACGCTGTTGCTCTGGGCCAGCGACTGGATCCGATCGCTCAGGATGGACACCACCTCCTTGGGCGCCACCTGGGACAGCTGTTGGATCAACCCCTGCGCCTGGGCGGGATCGATGATCACGCTCGCCAGCGAGACCAGGAAGAGCAGAAACGGGAAGAGCGCCAGGACCCAGAAGAAGGTCAGCGAGCCGGCGACGTCGCTCACCTTGTCGCGCGTGTACTCGTTCTTCAGCGTCTTGAAGAACTCCTTCCAACCCATCCCCTTGCCTGGGAGAACCATTCCGCCTCCTCGACAGTGTCCCGCTGTGAGGATGTGCACTCACCTCCCGGGCTGGCGGGGAGCGCCACGGAGCGCCCGGAGGGGCGCTCGGAGAGCAGGCAGGAGAAGGGGTGTACAGAGGCTCACTACCTCTCTACAGCTCCAATGTCGGGGCGCGCTCCCCGGGGCCGGCGCATGCCGCGCTGGTCGTTCATCAGGCCCGTACGGGCCGCCGCGTTGATGGCCGGGCTCCCAGCCGCGGGCAGGTGGGTCAACGAGCGCCCCCCGTTGTTTCTCAGTGAGCCAAGGCGGGCGTTCGTGGACTGCCTGTCTCCACTCGCACGGAGGTTGCAGGAGGTGTCGCTGGCGATGTTGTTTCCCTGCGAGGCCGGTGGCAGGCCCGCACACTCGGGACCGGATGGGTTCGCCAGGATCGTGTTCCACACGGAGAGCGAACTCCCCGAACCAAACCGGAGCAGGCCGGTGCCGCCTCCTGTCGCCCTGTTGTTGGCGATCGTCGCATGCAGGAGGGAAAGACTCCCGTTCGTTGACACGCCTCCACCGCTGTCGCTGGACGTGTTGCCACTGATCGTCGAGTTGACGATCGTGCCGGTGCTGGCGAATACCCCGCCGCCCGGCGCACTGGAGGTGTTGCCGGACACCGTGCTCTCTCTGAGGTCCAGGCGCACCGCCATGATGCCGCCACCTGAGCCGAACGGTGCTCTGTTGGAGGCGATGGTGCTCCGGGCCACTGTGACGTCTCCCCCGTCCACGCCGCCTCCTTGACCGCTCGCCTGATTGCCCGTGATGGTGCAGATATCGAGGGTGAGCTGGCCAGTGGCGTGGATCCCGCCGCCGTGGCCGCCAAAGAAGGGCGCGCGGTTGTTGCGAATGATCACATTGTGGGCGGAAAGGCTCGAATCGAAGCCTTCCACCATGATGCCTCCACCGATCCAGGCGGACTCGTTCCCCTCGACGATAGCATCGCGGAGCGTGAGCGAAGCCGAGAACGCCCGGATGGCGCCACCTCCCGCGTCGTTGCCATTGCGGAGGGTCATCCCACGGACAGTGGCTGTCACCTCGTGCGCCACGTCGAAGATCCGGCTGTGGCCGTTGCCGTTGACGGACACCGTGGCCCTGTTCACCCCCGCCACAGTGACGTTATCGCGCAGGTCGAGATCCCCGCCGGCGGCGGGATCGAGACCGGTCTCCTCATCGCTGGTCGGGGGGATGAGCAGGCCGTAGGCGCCCGCGGGGACGATGATCTCCTGGTGCCCTGGCAACCGGTTGGCTTCCTGGACAGCCGCGCGGAGCGAGCAGGCTCCGAATGCCGTCGCGCAGGTTGCGTCTCCAGGCAAGGCGTCGACCTGGTCGTCCGTGGTGTCCACCACGATCTGGGTCGGGACCGGCACCTCGATCTCGACCGCGCCCAGATCACACAGGAGCCGCGTGACGCCCCGTTGATCCGTGGCCGGGCAGGAATCGGAGATGGACCCACCCGTCGGAGATGGGTTCCCTGCATCCTTCACCGGGCTGGTCGACGCAGGGAGGTGGGTGCGGGTGGGCCCGCCATTGTTTGCCAGCGGGCCGAGCTGCGGATTCACGCCGATGAGGAATGGTTCGATCACAGGGGGCAACTGACAGCCGTTCGCATCTCCGAGCAGCACGTGGGTACTGGTGAAGGAGATGGGGCCAGCACAGTCGTTGGGACCGCCGCGGCCGTCGTTTCCAGCGATGATGCTGTTCCTGACAACGAGCGTCGCCGACGCAAACGACTGCACCCCACCGCCCAGGAAGCTGGCCGGGTCGGTTCCTATCCCCCTGTTTCCCGTTATCGTGACGTTGTCGAGGACCGCGAAGCCAACATTGTTGATCCCGCCCGTACCGGCCCTGGGCGAGTCGGCGATGTTGCCGCTGACCGTCGTGTTGCGCAGGACCAGGACCCCGGCACTGTTGTTCCTGATGGCTCCAGCCCGATTCGAGCTGTTGCCAGCCACGAGGGACTCATGCAGGAGCAGCGTGCCACTGTTGTTGATGCCACCGCCGAAGGCTCCTGTCGCGGTGTTCGACTCGATCGCCGTCCGCTGCACCGTGACCCTCGCACCGGCTCCCACCCACATCCCTCCGCCGCCGGTGAACCCCGTGTTCTGGGCGATGCGGGCATCGTTGATCTCGACCACGCTGGCACCCTGGACGAGGAAGCCGCCCCCTCCTTGTGCGAAGCCCCCTCGAACCTGGAGGGCCCGGAACTCGACCTGAGCCCCGTCCACCTGAAAGACGCGGCTGCGCCCGCTCCCATCGATCACCGTGCTCCCGGCTCCAGCTCCTACCAACGTCATCTGCGAGTTGATCAGCAACTCACTCCCGAGCGGGATCGTCATGGCGGGGAGGTTGATCAGATCACTGCCGGGGAGGGCATTTGCCTCGCCTATCGCTGCACGGAGCGTGCAACCTCCTCCGGTAGCGGCGCAGACCCCGTCACCCGGGCTGGTGTCGCCGGTGTCACCCGAACTCGTGACCGCGAACGTGGCGGCGACCGCCTGCCCTGGCAACAGCACCATCCCTGCGAGCAGTACGATCCACAGGGGGGCGACCGATGAGTCACGCCTCACCATCCGCTCCCTGATCGCCAAGGACTTCGAGCAACCAAGCCCCTTGTCTGCTCTCCGCTCTCCCATGGTGCCCCTCCTGATACCGAGGGTGTGGATTGTCGAGATTCCGTGCACACGGCGACTGAGAGCTTGGAGAACGGGTGGCTGAGCGCGGGTCTGCTGGCTGCGCCAGCCTCAGGCACCGCGCCCGCGCCAGGCGCATTGCCTGATGCCGCCGCGAGAAGACGGCCATGGTGGCGCGGGTCTGGTCGAGGGCCTGCGCGGTGCGCAGCCTCTCGGGCACCCCACCAACTCAGCCCGCGTACACGGGCAGCACCGGCGCGTCCTTCAGGCGCGGCGCCGCGGTGTCCTTGGGGGACAGCTTCGGCGCGCCGGAGAGCGGCCAGGGGATGGCCAGCTCCGGATCGTTCCAGGCGATCCCGCGATCATGCTCCGGGGCGTAGAACGCCGTGACCTTGTAGTGCAGATCCGCGGACTCGGAGAGGACGCAGAAGCCGTGCGCGAAGCCTTCGGGGATCCACAGCTGACGCCGGTTCTCCGCGGACAGCTCCAGCCCCACCCACTTGCCGAAAGTCGGCGAGCCGCGGCGGATGTCCACCGCCACGTCGTACACCGCGCCCGCCAGCACCTGGACCAGCTTCCCCTGGGGTTGGGGCTCCTGGAAGTGCAGCCCGCGCAGCGTCCCCTTCACCGAGCGCGAGGAGTTGTCCTGCACGAAGGGCCCCGGGATGCCGGCGTCCGCGTAGCGCTTCGCGTGGAACATCTCCAGGAAGAAGCCGCGCTCGTCGCCGAAGACCTTCGGCTCGAGGATCAGCACGCCGGGGATCTCCGTGGAGATCACCTTCACGAGACGGCCCCCTTGTTCTCGAGGAGCGCCAGCAGGTACTGGCCGTACTCGTTCTTGCGCATGGGCTCGGCCAGCGCCGCCACCTGGGCACCGGTGATGTAGCCCATCCGCCAGGCGATCTCCTCGGGGCAGGCCACCTTGAGCCCCTGCCGGTGCTCGATGATCTCGATGAAGTTGGAGGCCTGCATCAGCGACTCGTGGGTGCCGGTGTCCAGCCACGCGTAGCCGCGGCCCATCAGCTCCACCTGGAGCTGCCCGCGCCGCAGGTACTCCGCGTTCACGTCGGTGATCTCCAGCTCGCCGCGCTTGGACGGCTTGAGGTGCGCGGCGATGTCCAGCACCTGGTTGTCATAGAAGTACAGGCCGGTGACGGCGTAGTTGGACTTGGGCTTCGCCGGCTTCTCCTCGATGCTCAGCGCCCGGTTGTTCGGCCCCAGCTCCACCACGCCGTAGCGCTCCGGATCCTTCACGTAGTAGCCGAACACCGTGGCGCCCTGGGGCCGCTTCGCCGCGCGCTGCACCACCTCGCTCAGGCCGTGGCCGTAGAAGATGTTGTCGCCCAGGATGAGGCAGGAGCTGTCGCTGCCCACGAACTGCCGGCCGATGATGAACGCCTGCGCCAGCCCCTCCGGCCGTGGCTGCTCCGCGTACTCGAAGCGCACGCCCCACTGCTCACCGCTGCCGAGCAGCTCGCGGAAGCGCGGCAGGTCCGTGGGCGTGGAGATGATGAGGATCTCCCGGATCCCCGCCAGCATCAACGTGGTGACGGGGTAGTAGATCATCGGCTTGTCGTAGATGGGCAGCAGCTGCTTGCTCACCACGCGCGTCAGCGGGTAGAGGCGCGTGCCCGAGCCGCCAGCGAGAACGATCCCTTTCATCATCCACCTCGAGCAGGAGTGCTCCCGGCCTTCCACGCCGCGTGGAACCGGGAGAGTGACTCGGAGAGCGACAGGGGCTTCGCCGCGAGCAGGGCCCGCGCCTTGTCCGTCTTCAGCCCGCTGCGCAGCGGCCGCGGCGCGGGCAGCTTCAGGTCCGCCATCCTCGAGGGCGTGATGAGGCGCGGGTCGAACCCGAACACCCCGCACAGCGCCCGGCCGAAGGTGACGCGATCCAGCACCTCGCCGCCGCAGGTGTTCCAGGTGCCGCCCAGCTTGCGCGAGCCCAGCTCCACCAGCATCGCCGCCACGCTCTCGGCCAGGCTGGGCGAGACGAGCTGATCCTCGAAGAGCTTCACCGGCTGCTGCTTCTCCAGGGCGCCCACCAGCCACGCGCCGAAGTTGAGGCGGCCCGCGGGCGGCCAGCCGTACACCACCGCCGTGCGGGCGATGGCGCACCCGGGGGCGAAGATCCGGGCGGCCTGCTCACCCATGTGCTTGGTGACAGCGTAGACGCCGCGAGGGTTGGGCCGGGCCTCCTCGTCATACGGCCCGTGGTCGCCATCGAAGACGTAGTCCGTGGAGACGTGGACCAGGTGCGCCCCCACCCTCGCCGCGCCCCGCGCCACGGCCGCCGCCGCGGTGACGTTGGCCGCATAGGCCTGCTCCGGGTTCTTCTCGCAGGCGTCCACCTCCGTCATGGAGGCGCAGTGGATGATGACCTCGGGAGCCGCGGACTCGATGGCGGTGAGCACGTCCGCCTCGAGCGAGAGCTCCACCCCGATGTAGCGATACGCCCCGCCCCCGCGCTGCCCGCCCCGCCCGAGCCCCACCACCGGGTGCCCGGCCTGCGCCAGCTGCGCGCAGACGCGGCTGCCGACCAGCCCATTGGAACCCGTGACGAGGAAGCGCATGCAGGTGCTCCAGTCCGTGCGAGGGCTAGCCCTTGAGGCGAGCGCGGTACTGGGTCTCGAAGTACTGGCGGTACGCGCCGCTCATCACGCGCTCCCACCAGGAGGGGTTGTCCACGTACCAGCGGACCGTCTCGGTGAGCCCCTGCTCGAAGGTGTGCGCCGGAGTCCACCCCAGCTCCGCCTTGATCTTCGACGGATCGATGGCGTAGCGGCGATCGTGCCCCGGCCGATCCTTCACGAACTTGATGAGGGCCGGCGGCTTGCCGAGCAGGCCGAGGATGGCCTTGACGATCTCGATGTTCTTGCGCTCGGCGCCGCCGCCGATGTTGTAGACGTCGCCGGCGTTGCCCTTCTCCAGCACGGCCAGGAGCGCGGCGCAGTGGTCCTCCACGTGGAGCCAGTCGCGCACGTTGGCGCCGTCGCCGTAGACGGGCAGCGGCTTGTCATGCAGCGCGTTGACGATCATGAGGGGGATGAGCTTCTCGGGGAACTGGTAGCGGCCGTAGTTGTTCGAGCAGCGCGTGACGACGACGTCCAGGCCGAAGGTGTGGTGGTAGGCCAGGGCGAGCAGGTCCGCGCTCGTCTTGGAGGCCGAGTACGGGCTGGAGGGCTGGAGCGGGGACTTCTCGGTGAAGGCGCCGGTGGGGCCCAGCGAGCCGTACACCTCGTCCGTGGAGACCATGAGGAAGCGCTTCAGGCCGCGCGCGCGGGCCGCCTCCAGCAGCCGCTGGGTGCCGAGCACGTTGGTGGCGACGAAGAGCTCGGGGCCGAGGATGGAGCGATCCACGTGGCTCTCGGCGGCCAGGTGCATGATCGCGTCGATGGAGTGCTGAGCCATCAGGTGCTCGACGAGCTCCTGGTTGCCGATGTCGCCGCGGACGAAGACGTGCTGGGGATCCCCCTCCAGCTCGGAGAGGTTCTCGAGGTTGCCCGCGTACGTGAGCTTGTCGAGGTTGACGATCTTCCACTCGGGGCGGTGCTTGCGCAGGTACTTCACGAGGTTGGAGCCGATGAACCCGCAACCACCTGTGACGAGGACGTTCATGGACAGCTCGGAGGCCAGGAGAGGAGGGCCTCCGCGTATCGGAGTAGTCCCCCTGCGTCAAGGAAGGGCTGCGGAGGGCTTGTGCCCCCGGTGGGACGAGCGGTAAGGGAGCCCCCATCGTGTTCAAGCTCCCGAGCAGGCGTCCGGCCCAGGGCTCGCGCCTCCCTGCGGTCCACCAGCTGGTCCCGCGCCTGGCCTGGGGGGACGCGGTAGGCAATCAGGTGCGCTACCTCCAGGCGCTGCTGCGCAGCTGGGGCCACGCCTCGGAGATCTTCGCGGAGCAGTGGGACGAGTCGTGCCGGGAGCAGGCCCGCCCCGCAACGCTGCTACCCCGCTCGCTCTCCGCGGAGGAGCTGCTGCTGGTGCACCACAGCTTCCAATCGCGGCTGGTGCCCGTGCTGCGGAGGACTCCCGGGCGCAAGGCGCTCGTGTACCACAACATCACGCCCGCCCGGCTCTTCGAGGGCTTCGATCGCAAGGTGGCCGCGGCGTGCGCTGGAGCCCGGGACGAGCTGCTGGAGCTGCAGCCGCTCATGGAGCGGGCCTATGCCTACTCTGGCTTCAGCGCGGAGGAGCTACGGGCCGCGGAGTATCCGGCCGTGTCGGTCCTCCCCTTCGCGGTGGACTGGCGGGCGTTCGACGTGGCCCCGGACGAGGCGCTGAAGACGGAGCTGGAGGATGGCTGCGTCAACATCCTCTTCGTCGGGCGCGCCGTGCCGAGCAAGCGCATCGACGACGTGATGCGCGTCTTCGCGGCGTACCAGCGGCTCTACCAGCCCCGCAGCCGCCTGCTCATCACCGGCTATCTCAACCGCGAGACGCCCTACGGCACCTACCTCTTCGGGGTGAAGGAGCTGCTCGGCGCCGAGCGGGTCCAGCTCCTGGGCCGGGTGAGCGCCGCCCAGCTCTCGGCCTGCTATGCGGCCGCCACGGTGTACCTCTCCATGAGCCGGCACGAGGGCTTTGGTGTGCCCCTGCTGGAGGCGATGTATCGAGATGTTCCCGTGGTCGCCTATGGCGCCGCGGCGGTGCCCGAGACGATGGGTGGAGCGGGCATCACCCCCCTGACGGATGCGCCCGAGGAGATCGCCCAGGTGCTCGCCGTGCTCGAGCGCCGGCCGGATCTGCGCCAGCGGATCCTGGATGGGCAGCGGGAGCGGCTGCGGCCGCTCGGGCAGGAGACGGTGGCGGAGCAGGTCCGAGAGGGGCTCCGGCCGTTCCTGGAAGGCCAGGCGCAGGCACGGGCTGCTGCCTCTGCTGCTTCCGTCGAGATCGTCTGCCCCACGCTGGCGAGGTGGCCGGATGCGCCCCTGTCCAGGCTGGGCAGGCGGCTCGCGGCGGCGCTCGCTGGCTCACGCCTCCTCACGCTGCACCCGGCGCCAAGCGCCACTCCTTCCGAGCGACGAGAGAAGGAGGGAGTGTGGCGCTTCACGCCCGATCAGCCTCTGCCCCGGCATGGACAGGGCACCCTCCCCGGCTCCTCCTCGCTGGAGACGGCGCTCCGGGTCTCCCGCGCTCCAGTGGTCTTCCTTGGCGTGGAGGCCGAGGTAGCCCGAGCCGCCCTGCCCCACGTCCACGCGCGGGCCTGGGGTGTCCAGGAAGCAGGCGCCCCCGGCACGCCGAGCGCGGAGGCCACGGCGCTGGGAACTCGGCTGTTGACCTTGGACGCCGCTGCGCCCGAAGGCACGGTGAGCCGATTGCTAGAAGGACTCTCACACTCGAGGAGCAGCCATGCACGCGGATGACCTGCTGGCAGACCCGGCGCTGGCCCAGGCCATCTCCGATGAAGCGTCTCGACTGCCCTCTCCACCCGAGGGCACGCGTGAGGCCCTGCGCCAGCAGCTGGAGAACTCGACGCGCCCCCCTTCGGATGCGGCCTGGCCCGCCGTGCTCCAGGCGCCGCGAGAGAAGAAGGACACCCGCTACGCGGAGCCTGCCACCTCCCATCGGGCGGGGGTGGGCCCGCTGGTGGTCTTCGCCAAGCGCTCCTTCCGGAGGCTCTTCCAGCCCTTCATCAACGAGGTGATGCGCCGGCAGGTGGAGTTCAACGAGGCCATCCTCGACTCGCTGGCGCTGATCTACGAGCAGCAACAGGAGCGAGCGCGCGCGGAAGCCCGCTGGCGTGCGGCGATGGAGGAGCGCCTCGCGAAGCTCGAAGGCAAGCCGCCACGCGACCAATGACAGCAACGCCCGCTGGGCGTCTGAGGTGCAGGCCCGAGCACGGCTTGGAGGTTCAGGAGCCCCCATTGCCGCGCCAGCAGGTGGTGGAGCCCCAAGGCATGGGGGACCAGGTGTCGCCCCCACCCTCTTCAGGTGGGCCTGGGAGCCTGCAGCCCTCGAGCCCCCTGTTGCCCGAAGGCTGTCCGAGGCCCGTGAAGGCAGAGCCGCTCGGGCCACTGCCTGTCGGCGGCGCATGGCGCACAGCTGTCCGACAACCCGTCAGCTTCAGACAGGCCGCCTCCGCCAGCGCCCCCTCAGCGAACTCAGGCGGGGGACTGCCTGGGGGCTGCAAAGGCACCGGGCCTGTCGGACAAGCAGGCAGCTTCGGACAGGCCGAGCCCGCCAGCTCGCCCCTGGCCGGCTCGACCTTGGAGCTGTCCAGAGCAGGCGGCTGCAGTGGGGTGGGCGCCTCGGGTACCAACTCTGCCGGGCGCACGGGCATCAACTTGTGGAGCAGTTGCTCATCGCCGGCCAGCAACAGTGTCGACAGTTGGCACCTCAAGGCCTGGGCATCCCTGTCCCCCAGGGCACCCGCCACGTACCGAGCCCACTGGACGACAGCCTCCCTGTCCAGGTGGGGCACCACCCGCGCGGCCATGCCCCAGAAGGAGCGCTCC